>JBMDWQ010000238.1:0-6849 GCA_048594675.1 Microbacterium sp.
GCGCGTAGCGCAGGCGCAGACGCTGCTCGGCATCGACCTCGGCACGTTCCCCGCGCGCGCGGAACTGTGGGCTGCGCTGGTCGCCACCTCACCCCACTGAGCACCGGGCGCCCCCATCGCACCGACTCAGACGAAGCGCAACGCGACACCACTGAGGTGATGAGCAACGATGGCCATCAGGCCCCGGCGCGAGGGGCGTGAGCGTCGAGGAACTCGTAGAGGTCGGTGGTGTCGACGCCGGGGAACGACCCGGAGGGAAGGGTCGCGAGGAGCGTGCGCGGCGTCCGGACGTTGGGCCACGCCTGGTCGCGCCACGCTCCTTCGAGCTCGGCGGGAGCGCGGCGGCAGCACACCTCCACCGAGTGCCGTGAGAGCCCGCGATTGGTCGTCTCGCGACCGATGAACCACTTCGTGTCGTCGAACCTCACCCCGACACTCACCGAGTGCGCCCCCTCGCTGGAGGCCTCGACGCGGGCGGTGCACCAGAAGGTGCCCTGGCCGGTGTCGGTGTACTGGTAGTACGGGTTGAACTTGTCGGGGATGTCGAAGACGACCCGGCTCGTCCACCTCCGGCAGCACAACTGTCCCTCGATCGAGCCGAGCCTGTCGGCGGGGAAGTTGACGTCGTCGTTCTCGTAGGCCTTCGTGATCGTCCCCGACTCGTGGACCTTGAGGAAGTGCACCCGGATGCCGAGGTGCTCGGTGGCGAGGTTGGTGAACCTATGCGCCGCGGTCTCGTACGACACCGAGTACGCGTCGCGGAGATCCTCGATCGAGATCGCGCGACGCTCCTTCGCGTCGCGCAGGAACGGCACCGCGTGGGCCTCGGGAACCAGGAGCGCCCCCGTGAGGTAGTTGGTCTCCACGCGCTGACGGAGGAAGTCGGCGTAGGAGCGCGGCTCGCTGTGGCCGAGGATGCGGCTGGCGAGCGCCTGCAGCACGGCGGTGCGCGAGTCGCCTTTGGCGGGCACGGTCGAGGAGAGGTAGAGCCGGCCGTGGCGCAGATCGGCGACGCTGCGGGTGGAGGCGGGAAGATCGGCCACGTAGTGCAGCGAGAATCCCAGGTGCGCGGCGATGTCCGACGCGGTGCGCTGCGTCAGCGGCCCACCTGGATGGTCGACCGCATCGAGGATCTGCCGCGCCTGCGCTTCCAACTCCGGGAAGTAGTTGTCCTGCCGCCGCATCAGGTGGCGCAGGTCGACGTTGGCCCGTCGGGCCTCCTCCGGCGTCGCGGATCGTTCGTCGGTCAGGCGCTCGATCACGCGCTGCAGAGACAAGAGGGCGGCGAGCGCCTCGTCGGGAATGGACTTTCCGATGCGGAACGGCGCGATGCCCAGGGCGTGGAACGTCGGGCCGCGCATCGCGCGTTCCAGGGCGATCTCCATCGAGGTGCGATCATCGAGCGGCTCGGCCTCCAGGACGGCGTCGATGGTCACCCCGAGCGCGCGGGCGATGGCCTGCAGCAGGGAGAGCTTCGGCTCGCGCTTCCCAGTCTCGATCATCGAGAGCTGGCTGGGGGCGCGGTCGACCGCCGCCGCGAGATCGTCGAGGGTCATCTTCCGCGCCGTTCGGAGGTGACGGATCCGCCGTCCGATGGTGAGGGCGTCGACCGTCGGGGCCTCGCTACCGGATGGACCCGTCCGAGCTTCTTCGATCGTCATGAGCGTGAGCATGCCACGAAAACAGAAATAGACGCAATCTTCACAATGGAAATGGTCATGCCAGCCGAGGAAATTCACGCACAGTGGATCCACCACCCGAGCACCGACGCTCGCGGCCCTCCCGCACGGCGGGCCCATGAAGGAGAGATCATGACCACCTCACACACGCCCGGCCTCCGCGCCGGCGACCAGACGCAGACCGCCGCCGAGCTCCAGGAGAGCTGGGACACCGATCCCCGTTGGGACGGCATCGAGCGCACGTACCGGGCGGAAGACGTGATCCGCCTCCGCGGATCGGTGCGCGAGGAGAACACTCTCGCCCGGCGCGGGGCTGAGAACCTGTGGAACCTCCTCCACACCGAGGAGTACGTCCGCGCTCTCGGCGCCTACACCGGCGGCCAAGCGGTGCAGCAGGTGAGGGCAGGGCTGAAAGCGATCTACCTGTCGGGATGGCAGGTCGCCGCCGACGGCAACCTCGCCGGTCAGACCTACCCCGACCAGAGCCTGTATCCGGCCAATTCGGTGCCGGCGGTCGTTCGCCGCATCAACAACGCCCTCCTGCGGCAGGACCAGATCGAGCATGCGGAAGGCACGACCGGCACCGACTGGATCGCGCCGATCGTCGCCGACGCCGAGGCCGGCTTCGGCGGCCCCCTGAACGCGTTCGAGCTCGCGCTCTCACTCATCCAGTCCGGGGCGGCGGGCATCCACTGGGAGGACCAGTTGGCCAGCGAGAAGAAGTGCGGCCACTTGGGCGGAAAGGTTCTCGTTCCCACCCAACAGCACATCCGCACGCTCAACGCAGCGCGGCTCGCCGCCGACGTCGCCGACGTCCCGACCGTCCTGATCGCCCGTACCGACGCACTGGCGGCCGACCTGCTCACGAGCGACGTCGACGAGCGCGATCGGGCCTTCACGACCGGTGAGCGGACGTCGGAGGGCTTCTACCGGGTGCGTCCCGGACTGGAGGCGGTCATCAGTCGCGGGCTCGCCTTCGCCCCCTACGCCGACCTGCTGTGGGTGGAGACGGGCGAACCCGACATCGAGCTGGCCCGCGCCTTCGCCACCGCGATCCACGAGCAGTTCCCCGGCAAGCTCCTCGCCTACAACTGCTCCCCCAGCTTCAACTGGAAGCGCCACCTCGACGACGCACAGATCGCGCGCTTCCAGCAGGAGCTCGCTGAGCTCGGATACGCGTTCCAGTTCATCACGCTGGCCGGATTCCACGCCCTGAACTACTCCATGTTCGATCTCGCCGCGGGCTACGCCGAGCGCGCCATGAGCGCCTACGTCGACCTGCAGGAAGCGGAGTTCGCCGCCGAATCCCGCGGCTATACCGCCACCAAGCACCAGCGGGAAGCAGGAACGGGGTACTTCGACCTCGTCTCCACCGCGCTCAACCCCGACAGCACCACACTGGCGCTGGCCGGTTCGACAGAGACCGCTCAGTTCCACTGACCCCACACCACACGACTCCACACGCACAGAAAGGCACGGCCATGACCCCCACCGCCACGGGCACCGCGCCCGCACCCACCCTGACCGTCACCGGGACGCTCCGTGACCGGTACGACGAGATCCTCACTCCCGAGGCCCTCGCTTTCGTCGCCGATCTGCATCTGCGCTTCGCCGGCCGGCGCCACGACCGGCTCGCCGACCGCATGCGTCGCCGCTTCGAGATCGGCAACGGGCACGACCCGCGCTTCCGCGACGACACCGCGCACATCCGCGACGATCCCGACTGGCGCGTCGCCGGCGCCGGGCCCGGCCTTCACGACCGGCGCGTGGAGATCACCGGACCGACCGACCCCAAGATGACGATCAACGCGCTGAACTCCGGGGCTCGGGTGTGGCTCGCCGACCAGGAGGATGCCACGAGCCCCACCTGGCGGAACGTGATCGAGGGCCAGCTGTCGCTGTTCGACGCGATCCGCGGACAGCTGAGCTTCACGTCGCCGGAGGGGAAGCGCTACGAGGTCACGGCGGAGCGCACCCCCACGATCGTCATGCGCCCGCGCGGGTGGCACCTCACCGAGAAGCACATCGACTTCACCGATCGCAACGGACGGCGCCTGGCCGCCTCGGGTTCCCTCGTGGACTTCGGCCTCTACTTCTTCCACAACGCGCAGGCGCTCATCGACAACGGGGTGGGGCCCTACTTCTACCTCCCCAAGCTCGAGTCGGCCGAGGAAGCACGGCTCTGGGACGACGTCTTCACCTTCAGCGAGGAGGCTCTCGGGATCCCCCACGGCGCGATCCGGGCGACGGTCCTCATCGAGACGCTGCCGGCCGCGTTCGAGATGGAGGAGATCCTGTTCGAGCTGCGCGACCATTGCGCGGGCCTGAACGCGGGGCGTTGGGACTACATCTTCTCGATGATCAAGAACTACCGCGGGCGCGGCGCACGGTTCGTGCTTCCCGATCGCAGCCAGGTGACCATGACGGTGCCGTTCATGCGCGCCTACACGGAGCTGCTCGTGAAGACCTGCCACAAGCGGGGCGCTTTCGCGATCGGCGGGATGAGTGCGTTCATCCCGAACCGTCGTGATCCGGAGGTCACGGCTCAGGCGTTCGAGAAGGTCGCCGCCGACAAGCGGCGAGAAGCAGGCGACGGCTTCGACGGCACGTGGGTCGCCCACCCCGACCTGATCCCGGTCGCCCAGGCGGAGTTCGACGCCGTTCTCGGCCAGCAGGCCAACCAGGTGTCGCGCCAGCGCCCCGATGTGACGGTCACCGCCTCGCAACTGATCGACGTCCACATCGGGCTTCCCATCACCACCGCCGGCGTGTACGGCAACGTCTCGGTGGCCATCCGCTACCTCGAAGCGTGGCTGCGGGGGCAGGGGGCCGTCGCGATCGACAACCTGATGGAGGACGCCGCCACGGCGGAGATCAGTCGCAGCCAGGTGTGGCAGTGGATCCATCAGGATCGCGTGACCGACGACGGCACGCCCATCACACGCGAGCTCGCGGAAGGGCTCATCGCCCACGTGCTGGGCGAGGTGGAACGGGCCGACGGTGACCGGTTCGACGACGCCGCCGAGATCTTCCGGGAGGTGGCGCTCGGACAGGACTTCCCGGCCTTCTTGACCGTCCCCGCCTACGCGCGGTTCCTCGGCGAGGGGTGAGGCGAAAGCGACGCCGTCGGTCAGGGCTCTTCGGACCCGTCCGGCGGCGTCGCACGGCGGTGTCGAGCGTGCGGGACGACTACGCTCTAGAGCGTGACCGAAAGCGCTTCTTCTCCCCGTCAGCCCCGCGTCTCCGCGAAGCTCAGCGCCATCGCCGAATCGGCGACCCTCAAGGTCGATGCGAAGGCCAAAGCACTCCAAGCGGCCGGCCGACCCGTCATCTCCTACGCCGCGGGCGAGCCTGATTTCGCGACTCCCCAGTTCATCGTCGACGCGGCGGCCGAAGCGCTGCACGATCCCGCCAATTTCCGCTACACGCCCGCCGCCGGCTTGCCGGTGCTGCGCGAGGCGATCGCAGCCAAGACTCTCCGCGACTCGGGCCTGGAGGTCGACCCCTCACAGGTCATCGTGACCAACGGCGGGAAGCAGTCGGTCTATCAGGCCTTCCAGGCGGTCGTGAACCCGGGTGACGAGGTGCTGCTCCCCGCCCCGTACTGGACGACCTATCCCGAGGCGATCGCGCTGGCCGACGGTGTGCCGGTGGAGGTGTTCGCCGGCGCCGATCAGGACTACAAGGTCACCGTCGAGCAGCTCGAGGCCGCGCGCACCGAGAAGACCACCGCGCTGGTCTTCGTCTCGCCCTCCAACCCCACCGGCTCTGTCTACACCGAGGAGGAGACCCGCGCGATCGGACAGTGGGCTCTCGAGCACGGGATCTGGGTCATCAGCGACGAGATCTACCAGAACCTCGTCTACGAAGGCGTCCGCGCGGTGTCGATCGTCGAGGCGGTCCCGGAGCTTGCCGGCCAGACGATCCTCGTCAACGGCGTGGCGAAGACCTACGCCATGACGGGCTGGCGCGTGGGGTGGATGGTGGGGTCGCGCGCCGCGATCAAGGTCGCCGCCAACCTGCAATCGCACCTGAGCTCGAACGTCAACAACATCGCGCAGCGCGCCGCCCTGGCCGCCCTCACCGGCCCGCAGGACGAGGCCGAGCAGATGCGGCAGGCCTTCGACCGCCGTCGGCGCCTCATCGTGTCGGAGCTGGCGAAGATCCCGGGGGTCACGGTTCCGAACCCCCTCGGCGCCTTCTACGTCTACCCCGACGTCCGCGGCCTGCTCGGCCGTGAGTGGCGGGGAAAGACCGTGACCACCTCTCTGGAGCTGGCCGACCTCATCCTGGATGAGGCCGAGGTGGCCGTCGTGCCCGGCGAGGCGTTCGGGCCGAGCGGATACCTCCGCCTGTCGTACGCCCTCGGTGACGAAGCGCTCGTGGAAGGTGTGCAGCGCCTGCAGCGCCTCTTCGCCTGACGGCCAGTCCGCGTCGGCAGGCGCTCGGCGCGGCATGACCCGGCGCGGCGTGGTTACAGTTCGACGCCGACCAGCACCGGCTCGGGCTGCAGCACGAGACCGAACTCGGACTGCACCCGGCCTCGGATGAAGCGGGCGAGCTGCGCGAGCTCACCCGCGGACGCACCACCACGATTGGTGAGGGCGAGCGCGTGCTTGGTCGACAGGCCGGCGCGCGACCGCGGGAGCGAGAAGCCCTTGCTGAGGCCAGAGTGCTCGATGAGCCATGCGGCACTCACCTTGACGTCGGGCTCCTGCACCGCGGGCGGCGGAACGATGCCGTCGTAACGGTCGAGAGGGATCACCGTGATCGGGTCGAGATCGACGGAGACGGGCCAACGCGGACACTCGGGAGGGAGAGTGCGTGCGAAGGCGGCCGACACGATCGCGTTCTGGAAGAACGATCCGGCGCTGAAGGTGTCGGGGTCGGTCGGATCGAGGACCATCCCCTTCCTCGCCCGGGTCGCGAGCACGGTGTCTCGGATCCACGCGAGCGAGGCCATCGCGTCGGCGGGAAGGCCGAGGGACTGCCGCAGTTGCGCGCCGGCGACGGGGATCTCGGCGTGGCCGACCTGCGCCAGCTCCAGCGTGATCGACAGGACGACCGCGTCGCGCCGAGCCACGTCGCCGTAGTGAGCCTTGAGCACCGAGGTGCGAAAGCCGAGCTCCAGCTCGGCGGCGGGAACCACCGCGACCTCGTGGGTGTCCTG
>JBMDWQ010000239.1:0-7699 GCA_048594675.1 Microbacterium sp.
TCCACGACGGCATCAGCCGTTACTCCGCGGAGCTGGCCGCGGCGGTGGCGGCACGTGCGCCGGAGCGCGGCGTAGAGGTGACCTTCCTCGTCTTCGACGACGCCCAGCGTCGCTTCCTCCCGGAGGGTGCGTCGATCCTGAGGATCGGAGCGCCGACGGCGGTCGGCGAGCCGTTGCGTGCACGGGAGCTCAACCGGCATCGCCCCGACGTCGTCTTCTCCCCGATGCAGACGATCGGCACGATCGGGCGCCACTATCGGCAGATCCTCACCCTCCACGACACGATCTACTACCGGCACCGCACGCCGCCCCGCGACCTTCCCTGGTTCGTGCGGCTCGGTTGGCGACTCTTCCACCTCTCCTACGTCCCGCAGCGGCTGACGCTCAACGCCGCCGATGTCGTCGCGACCGTCAGCGAGACCAGCGCACACCAGTTCGCCGAGGTTCGGCTGACGCGCAGACCCGTCGTGGTGATCCCCAACGCGCCGCAGCGACTCGCGGAGCTGCTGCCGGCGCCGGCGGAGGTGGTCCCCGGTGCGCAGAACCTCGTCTACATGGGCTCGTTCATGCCGTACAAGAACGTGGAGACGCTGGTGAGGGCGATGGCCGGGCTCCCCGGGCGCACGTTGCACCTCCTGTCGCGCATCTCGCCGACGCGCCGTGCCGACCTCGAAGCTCTCGTGCCGGCTGGGGCATCCGTGGTGTTCCACGGCGGTGTGACCGACGAGGAGTATGCGCGGCTTCTGGCCGACCGCGCGGTGCTCGTCTCGGCGTCGCTCGACGAGGGATACGGGCTCCCGCTCGCCGAGGCGTTGGCGCTCGGGGTTCCCGCGGTTGTCACCGACATGCCGATCTTCCGCGAGGTCGCCGGCGACGGAGCCCTCTATGCCCCGGGCACCGACGCGGACGCCTTCGCCGCCGCCGTGCGGGAGCTCGACGACCCGCAGGCGCACGCCCGGGTGGTCGAGGCGGGAGCGGCGCACATCGCGCGCTTCTCCTGGACACGCTCCGCCGACATCCTGCTCGACACCGTCACCTCGCTCGCCTGAGGGCCGCACTCGGCCGAGGTCGAGTCGGCGATGCGTGCCGAAAGCAGGGCGACCGCCTCCGTCGGCGGGTCTGCGGGACGGATACCGACATCGAACCTGCTTCCGGCACGCGGTACGGCTGCGACCGGCCGACTCCCGCCCGGTCGACGAGCGGCGACCCGGCCTGAATCAGGGGAGGCGCGTGGGGTCGGTGGGGATGCGGCGGTAGCCGTCGGACAGAAGAGCACGGACGGTGCCGATGGCACCGGCGACGGCGAGGGCTGCGAAGAGGATCAGGAACAACATGGCAGAAACGCTACGCATGGCGAAATCGCGCCACTAGTGGCAGGACTGCGCATGAGGGTAGGATTCCTGCCATGCACACCGTGGCTCTGGTCGTCCTTCCCGGATTCGCGCCCTTCGAGTTCGGACTGGCCTGCGAGGCGTTCGGCCTCGACCGCTCCGACGACGGCATCCCCAACTTCGACTTCCGTATCGTGACGCCCGACCCCGGAGCCGTCCCGAGCAACATCGACTTCTCGATCAACGTCGAGCGTGACCTGACGTTCGCCGACGAGGCTGACCTCGTGGTCGTCGCGCCCATCCCGCGCGAGAGCTGGGGGCGGGTCGACGAGCGCGTGCTCGCCGTGGTTCGCCGCGCCGTGGAACGCGGAGCCTGGGTGCTGACCGTCTGCAGCGGGTCGTGCGTCGTCGCGGCCGCCGGTGTGCTCAGCGGGCGCCGCGCGACGACGCACTGGCGGTACGCCGACACGATGTCGGCGATGTACCCCGACATCGACGTCGATCCCCACGTGCTCTACGTGCAGGACGGCCGGATCATCACGAGCGCGGGAACCGCCGCGGGCATCGACGCGTGCCTGCATCTGCTGCGGATCGAGATCGGAGCCGAGCTCACCAACAAGATCGCGCGCCGCATGGTGGTGCCTCCGCAGCGCGACGGCGGGCAAGCGCAGTTCATCGACAAGCCCCTCCCGGTCACCGCTTCGCTCTCGCTCGCGCCGGTCACCGACTGGATCCTGCAGAATCTCCGGCTGGAGATGTCGGTGGACCAGCTGGCTGCCCGCGCCCACATGTCCCCGCGGACGTTCGCGCGCCGATTCAAGGCCGATTTCGGCACCACCCCGGCCGCGTGGCTCGGGCGTCAGCGAATC
The DNA here is from genome assembly GCA_048594675.1 of Microbacterium sp. GTDB lineage: Bacteria > Actinomycetota > Actinomycetes > Actinomycetales > Microbacteriaceae > Microbacterium. The sequence goes on from JBMDWQ010000239.1 coordinate 2,201, forward strand.
CTCCACGCGCAACGCCTGCTGGAGCAGACCGATCTGGGGCTCGACGCGATCGCCTACGAGTGCGGCTTCGGCTCGGCGGCGGTTCTCCGCCAGAACTTCTCCCGCGCGCTCGGCACCACCCCGACGGCCTACCGTGCCCGATTCGCCTGCACCGAGCCGGTCACCGAGCCCATCGCCTCCTGATCCTCGCGCCCTCCCGCACTCTCGGCCGAGGTGCTAAACTTGAGCCATCGCGACTCAAGTTTGATTCGCCACAGATTTCAGGGAGACACCATGAACGCGCAACCCGCACCCGGGCAGGAGGACCAGAAGAGCGCCCTCGAACAGTTCGGGATCAACCTCACCGACCGGGCTCGGCAGGGAAAGCTCGACCCCGTGATCGGACGCGACAGCGAGATCCGTCGGGTCAGCCAGGTGCTCACGCGCCGCACGAAGAACAACCCCGTACTTATCGGTGAGCCCGGCGTCGGAAAGACCGCCGTCGTCGAGGGGCTCGCGCAGCGGATCGTCGCGGGCGACGTGGCGGAGTCGCTCAAGAACAAGGAGCTCGTCACGCTCGACATCTCCGCCCTCGTCGCCGGGGCGATGTACCGCGGCCAGTTCGAGGAGCGGCTCAAGAGCGTGCTGAAGGAGATCACCGAGTCGGACGGGCGGATCATCACCTTCATCGACGAACTGCACGTTCTCATGGGAGCGGGCGGAGGCGAAGGATCGGTGGCGGCGTCCAACATGCTCAAGCCCATGCTCGCCCGCGGCGAGCTGCGCCTCATCGGCGCGACGACGCTCGACGAGTACCGCGAGTTCATCGAGAAGGACGCGGCTCTCGAACGCCGCTTCCAGCAGGTGTATGTGGGCGAGCCGTCGGTCGAGGACACGATCGCGATCCTCCGCGGGCTCAAGGGGCGATACGAGGCGCACCACGGCGTCACGATCAGCGACGGCGCGCTCGTCGCGGCGGCCGCCCTCTCCAACCGCTATATCCCCTCCCGTCAGCTGCCCGATAAGGCGATCGACCTGATCGACGAAGCGATGAGCCGACTCAAGATGGAGATCGACTCGAGCCCCGTCGAGATCGACCAGCTGCGCCGACAGGTCGACCGGATGCGCCTGGAGGACCTCGCCCTCAAGAAGGAGAAGGACGACGCCTCCAAGGAGCGTCGCGCGAAGCTGCGGGAACAGATGGACGCCGCGGAGGCGGAGTTGCGGGTGCTCGAGGCGCGGTGGGAGCGCGAGCGGGCGGGCCTCAACCGAGTCGGTGAGCTGAAGAAGCAGCTGGACCAAGCGAACACCGACCTCGAGCGCGCGATCCGCGAGGCCGACTACGCGCGGGCGTCCAAGCTCCAGTACGAGACGATCAAGAGGCTCGAACGCGAGCTCGCCGACGCCGAGCGGGCCGAGGCCGACCCCGCCGAGGAGCGGATGGTGAACGAGCAGGTGACCGACGAGGACATCGCCGCCGTCATCGCCGCATGGACCGGCATCCCCGTGGGCCGCCTCTTGCAGGGCGAGAGCGAGAAGCTCGTGCACCTGGAGGCCGAGCTCGGCAAGCGGCTGATCGGGCAGAAGGACGCCGTGAAGGCCGTCTCCGACGCGGTGCGTCGTTCGCGGGCCGGTATCAGCGACCCGCAGCGCCCGACCGGCTCGTTCCTCTTCCTCGGACCGACCGGCGTCGGCAAGACCGAGCTCGCCAAGGCGCTCGCGGAGTTCCTCTTCGACGACGAGCGCGCCATGGTGCGCATCGACATGAGCGAGTACGGAGAGAAGCACTCGGTCGCTCGGCTCGTGGGTGCCCCTCCGGGGTACATCGGCTACGAGCAGGGGGGACAGCTCACGGAGGCCGTCCGACGTCGGCCCTACTCGGTGGTGCTGCTCGACGAGGTCGAGAAGGCGCACCCGGAGGTGTTCGACATCCTGCTCCAAGTGCTCGACGACGGACGCCTGACCGACGGACAGGGACGCACGGTCGACTTCACCAACACGATCCTCGTGCTCACGAGCAATCTGGGATCGCCGATCCTCATCGACCCCACGTTGTCGGTGGAGGTCAAGCGGGAGCAGGTGATGGCCCTCGTTCGGCAGGCGTTCCGACCGGAGTTCCTCAACCGTCTCGACGACATCGTCATGTTCCAGGCCCTGAGCGAGGATGACCTCGCCCAGATCGTGGAGCTGTCGGTCGATGCCCTGCAGCGCCGGCTCAAGGACCGCCGGCTCACGCTGGCGGTCACCCCCGACGCGCGGGCATGGCTCGCCGAGCGCGGGTACGACCCGCTTTTCGGCGCGCGTCCGTTGCGCCGGCTCATCCAGTCGGAGATCCAGGACCGCCTCGCGATGGCACTGCTGTCGGGTGGTGTGCACGACGGCGACGTGGTGCGTGTCGACGTGGCGGCCGACGGCTCGGCGCTCGTCCTCACGAGCGCGGGTGCTCCGCCGGCGGCCGGAGACGACGGCGACGACGACGTGATCGAGGCCGAACTGCTCGACGATTGATCCTCGCCGCACTGCGGCGGGGGCTCGTCCCGGGCGAAAAGCAGGCTGAGGTCGGTCTGGTGGCTGTGGCTGTCGGGTGGGGACCCGGGTCGGCCTGCTTTCGGCTCGGGTGGGGGCCCGGATCGGTCGCCGCGGCCGGCGGGCGGCTCGGTGCCACAGACGGCGACGGACAGCGACCGACGGCGACGGACGGGTCGGGCGGGTCGGCCGCGCGGGCGGTCTCCCCCGGGCGAAAAGCAGGCTGAGGTCGGTCTGGTGGCTGTGGCTGTCGTGTGGGGACCCGGTTCGGCCTGCTTTCGGCTCGGGTGGGGGCCCGGCTCGGTCGCCGCGGCCGGCGGGCGGCTCGGTGGGGGGCCCGGCTCGGTCGCCGCGGCGGGGACGGGGACCGACGGCGACGCGCGGGTGGGGCGCGGGGCGGGACGGTGCGGCGGGGTAGCGTCGGGACATGACGTCGACGGCAGCCCGGGCCCTGTGGGGTGCCTCGCATCCCGGACCGTCGCTGGTCGTCACCGTGCTGGCGCTCGCGCTCGGGGTCGCGGCGAGTGTGGAGCCGTGGCGACTCGTCGTGCTGACGGCCTCGGTGCTGGCGGGGCAGCTCTCGGTCGGCATCTCCAACGATGCGATCGACGCGCGCCGCGACGCGCAGGTCGGCCGCACCGACAAGCCGATCGCGCGGGGCGACGTCGCCCTCGGGGCAGCCTGGGCGGCCGCGATCGCGGCGGTCGTGGTTGCGCTCGGCCTCTCCGCGGTTCTCGGCGTCCCGCTTCTCGGGGCGCATGCGGTGGCCCTGGCCTCGGCGTGGTCGTACAACGCCGGGCTCAAGAACACGCCGATCTCCGTCCTGCCGTTCGTCGTCAGCTTCGGGATCTTCCCCTCGTTCGCGACCCTCGCCGCCGCCCCGCCGGCCCTCGCGGCCCCGTGGGCCACGGCTGCCGGTGCCGCCCTCGGCGCCGCGGTGCACCTGACGAACGTGCTTCCCGATCTCGACGACGATGCGCGCACCGGGGTGCGCGGCCTTCCGCACCGGCTGGGTGTGCGCGCGGCGGCGATCCTGGCGGTGACGGGAGTCCTGCTCGGGGCGGTCGCCGTGCTCCTCGGCCCGGTGATCGGTGGGCCCGAGCCGCTCGTCGCGATCACGCCCGTGTCGTGGGTGTTCTTCGGGGGTGTCGTGCTCGTCGCGGTCCTGACCCTGGGGCGGGCTCTCCGGCGTCCGCCCGCCCGAGTGCTCTTCCGCTTGACGATGCTCTCGGCACTCCTCCTCGCGGCGCAGCTGGTGGCTACTTCGGCCGCCTGACGGTAGAGGCGTCGCGATCGAAGCCCATCGCGTAGGCATGGGCGAAGAGGGTGCCGGACGGGCCGGCGAGCATCAGCCGGAGCAGTGCGGAGCGCGCGGCGTCCCGCAGCGGAGGGGCCGGACGCCCCAGTGCCGGACGACCCAGTGCCGGACGACCCAGGGCGGTGTTGACCGTCGCGAGGCCCGCGGCGATGCGCGCCGACCGCACGCGGCGTCGCTCCCAGGCGTCCAGTTCCGCGGCAGGAGCGGTGCCCGTGTGCACCCACTGGGCGAGAAGCGGTGCGAGCCCGACCGCGTCGAGGAGGCCGAGGTTCATCCCCTGACCTCCGATCGGACTCACCTCGTGTGCGCCGTCACCCACCACGACGATGCGGTCGCGGCGCAGGCGCGGCACCACGACCCGGCGCACGCGGAAGGTCGACGCCGACGCATCCACCTCGACCGGTCTCCGCCCCCGTTCGGCGATCGCCCGCTGCAGGCGGCGCGCGGCGTCGTGGGGTGCGGGGTCGTCGCCGCGTCCGTCCCACGCGACGAACCTCCGGCGGCCACCGGGGAGCGGGAACGACTCCAGCACGCCACCCGGGGCGAGCGTGACGACGGCGACGTCGGCGTCGGCGTCGGCGCGCGGATCGACGTCGAGGTCGGCCATGACGTAGCGGTCGGGGTAGTGCCGCACGGCGACCGCCCCGGGCCGGTAGACGAGGTGGCGGCCGCCGGACCCTGTGGCGACGACCACGATCGCGGCGGTCCATTCGCGCTCGCCGTCGTCGCTCACGGCGCGCACCCGCACGCGGTCACCCGTTGGCCGTACCTCTCGCACCGTCACTCCGCGCAGCGGTGCGGGTGCCCCGACGCCGAGGGCCTCCTCGGTGAGCGGCTGCGGAAGTGTCGCGACGAAGGGGAACCGCGCAGGCAACCGGTCGAAGCGGACACTGCCGAGCAGCCGTCCCGCGCCGTCGCGGGCCTCGCCCCGGTGCACGCGGACGGCGGAGGCGAGGATGCGATCGACGTGCCCGCTCGGCTCCAGCGCCGCGAGCACGGGCGCATGGATGCCGATGGCGCGGGAGTGACGCCCTCGGTCGACGCGTCGCTCGAGCAAGAGCACGTCCACCCCGCGGATCCCCAGCTGCGCCGCGAGTGTCAGCCCGACGGGGCCTGCCCCCACGACGATGACCTCAGGCACGGCCCGCTCCGACCGCCAGCACCCGGAAGGGCGCGGGGGCCTCCACGTGCCATGCGGCTCCGAGCGCGGACTCCAGCTCGTCGGGACGGTAGCTCCGACGGATGGAGCGCAGTCCGTCGGTGCGCAGGAACGTGCCGGGTGCGATCGGCGTGATCCCGACGGCGTAGAGGGCGTAGGCCAGTCGCCCGCGTCGGATGTCGGCATGGAGCACCGGGCCGCGGGAGAGCGCGAGCGAATCGTCGGCGAACTGCGCGAGCGCGGACGCGTCGAGGTGGTGGAGCACGTGGTTGGACAGGACGACGTCGAAGCTCTCGCCGCTCTCGCGCAGCTGCGTCGAATCGGCGCGACGGAACCGCACGTCCTCACGTTCGCGCTCCACCGCGACCTCGAGTGCCCGGGGGTCGGGGTCGATGCCGAGCCACCGCGCCGGCAGTCCATCGCGGCGCGCGAGGGCGGCCAGCCGGGCGGCGCCGGCGCCCCCGCCCCAGCCGCGGTCGAGCACCCGCGCGCCGGCTCCGGGACGAGCGCGGGGGGG
>JBMDWQ010000024.1:0-29399 GCA_048594675.1 Microbacterium sp.
CTGCGCTGTGGTATCCTTGAGGTTGCCGAAAGGACATAACTGCATGCTTTTTGAGGTTGGCGAGACGGTCGTCTATCCGCACCACGGCGCCGCGACGATCATCGAGGTCAAAGACCGGATCATCAAGGGCGAGACCAAGAAGTACCTGAAGCTCAACGTCACGCAGGGCGACCTCGTCATCGAGGTTCCGGCGGACAACGTCGACTTGGTCGGCGTTCGCGACGTGATCGGGCAAGACGGTCTGGAGCGCGTGTACGACGTGCTCCGCGCTCCCTTCACGGAGGAGCCGACCAACTGGTCGCGGCGGTACAAGGCGAACCTCGAGAAGCTGGCTTCCGGCGACGTCATCAAGGTGAGCGAGGTCGTGCGCGACCTCTGGCGCCGTGACCAGGATCGTGGTCTCTCGGCGGGTGAGAAGCGCATGCTCGCGAAGGCTCGCCAGATCCTCGTCTCCGAGATCGCTCTCGCGCTGAAGACCGACGAGGACAAGGCGTCGGCCGTCCTCGATGAGGTCCTCGCCAGCTGACAATCCCTCGCTCGAGGGTCTCTGGGCACCATGATGGGGCGATGAGCCCTTCTGCGCCCCGGTCGGTTCCCGACCTCCGTCGTCGCGACCTCACCCTCGATCTCGCGCGCGTGGTCTGCGTGCTGTTCGTGATCATCGTCCACCTGCTCCAGGTGGGCATCGGTGTCGGGCCCGACGGATCGCTCGTGACCTCACGTCCTGCCGAGCAGGAGCCCTGGTTCAACGCGGCGACGTGGGTCGGCCAGATCATGCCGCTCTTCTTCGTGGTGGGCGGATTCGCGTCGGCGGCCGGCTGGTCGTCGTGGCGTGCGCGCGGGGGAGAGGCCACCGGGTTCATCCGCAGCCGTACTCTTCGCCTGGCCCAGCCCGCGCTCCCCGTCTTCGTGTTCTTCGCGATCGTCCTCGCGGTCGCGGCGGTGGCCCAGCTGGCGCCCGACGTCGTCGCGGCCGCCGCCGTGGGTGCCGGCTCCCCGCTGTGGTTCCTCGCCGCCTACCTGCTGTGTCAAGCGCTGGTGCCGGTGATGGTGAGCCTGCACGAGCGGGCGCCGCGCCGAACCCTGCTCGTGCTGGCGATCGGCGTGGTCGCCGTCGACGCGGTGAGGTTCACGACCGGGGTGACCGAGATCGGGCTCGTCAACCTGCTGCTGGTGTGGCCCCTCGTGCAGCAACTGGGCTTCTGGTACCGCGACGGATGGTTCGACCGCCGGCACCCCGTCAGCCTCCTCGCGATCGCCGCGGCCTGCTACGCCTTGTTGTGGCCGCTGACGACATGGGGGCCCTACTCCGCGTCCATGCTCGGCAACCTCAACCCGCCGACTCTTCCGCTGGTCGTCCTGGGGCTCGCCCAGGCGTGCCTTTTGCGGCTGGCCCGGCCCGCGCTCGCACAGCTCATGGAATGGCGGCCCGTACGCGCGTTCATCTTCGTGATGGGGACGCGACTGATGACGGTCTACCTGTGGCACCTTCCCGTCATCCTCGTCGTCTCCGGAGCGACCCTCTTGATCCCCGGGGCGGCGCCCGCGCCCTCCTCGCCCGCGTGGTGGTGGTCGAGGCCCGTCATGTTCGTCGTGGTCCTCGCCGCGGTCCTGGCGCTGTCGCTCCTGATCGTGAGGTGGGAGGCCATCGGCGATGTCGGTCCCGCACCGTCTGCGACGGTCGTGGCCGTGGCATGGGTCTGCGCCTTCGTCCCGCCGTTCGTCGTCATGCAGTGGTTCCTCGACCTCGGTTCGGCCGTCTCCGGTGCGATCCTGCTGACGGTGGCGGTCGTGCTCCTGCGACGCCGCGGGCGCAGCGCGCACGAGCCGTCACCGGAGTCACGCTCGGTAGTCTCGGAGTCATGACGGACTCCGTGCTTCCCCGGCCCCACACCTCGATCATCGTCGTGGCGGCGGGCTCGGGAACGCGGTTGGCCGCCGGGGCTCCGAAGGCGTTCGTCGGGATCGACGAGCGGAGCATCCTGCACCACGCCTTGACCGGCGTGTTGGCGGGGCCCGTGGCGCAGATCGTCGTCGTCGTTCCCGCTGACCGCCTCGGCGATGCACGCACCGAGGTCGATGGTCTCGCGGGTGAACGGCGCGATCTGATCAGGATCGTCGCCGGAGGCTCCACCCGGCAGCAGTCCGTCTCGGCGGGATTGGCGGCCGTCTGGCCCGACGTCGAGTTCGTTCTGGTCCACGATGCGGCTCGCGCGCTGACCCCGCCCGAGGTGTTCGCCCGGGTCGTGGCGGCGCTCGAAGACGGGCGCGAGGCGGTCCTTCCCGTTCTTCCGGTCGTCGACACCATCAAGCGCGTCGACGGTGAGGAGGTCGTCGAGGCCGTGGACCGCTCCGTCCTCGCGTCCGCGCAGACGCCGCAGGGCTTCCGGCGTGCCGTTCTTCTCGCAGCGCTGGCCGAAGCGACCCAGGATCACACCGACGATGCGGCGGCGGTCCAGGCGGCCGGTCACGCGGTGACGACCGTGGAGGGCGACGAGCGGTCGTTCAAGATCACGACCTCCGCCGACCTCGATCGCGCCCGGGCGCTCCTCGGTCACGGGCGGGGGCATCGCACGGAAGGGTCGCCGACTCTGCCCCGAGTGGGGGTCGGAACCGACGTGCACGCCTTCGGCGGCGATGGCACTCTGTGGCTCGCCGGCCTGGAGTGGCCGGGCGAGCAGGCGCTCCACGGGCACTCCGATGGCGACGCGGTCGCTCATGCGATCGTCGACGCCGTGCTGGCCGCGGCGGGTCTCGGTGACATCGGCGAGCACTTCGGCACCGACCAGCCCCAGTACGCCGGTGCGCATGCCGCGGCGTTTCTCGGTCGCACGCGTCAGCTCGTGGAGAGCGCAGGCTGGCGGATCGGGAACGTCTCGGTGCAGGTGCAGGCGCGTCGGCCGCGGTTCGCTGCGCGCCGGGCGGAGGCCGAGCGTGTGCTGACCGTGGCGCTGGGGGCTCCCGTGAGCGTGTCGGCCACCACGACCGACGGACTTGGTTTCACCGGCACCGGAGACGGAGTCGCCGCCTTCGCTGTCGCCCTCGTCCATCCCGTCTGACCGTCGCACGCCCCCTGCCGCGGCTCAGGGCCCCGTGCCTCCCACACCGTTCTCGGGGCAGGCGCCGGTAGGCTGGTGCAGTGACGGTCCGGCTCTATGACACACAGGCGCGCGCTCTGCGCGACTTCGTCCCGGTCGACCCCGCACGCGTCACGATGTATGTCTGCGGGCCGACGGTCCAGTCCGGGCCGCACATCGGTCACGTGCGGGCGGCGCTGAGCTTCGATCTGCTGCGCCGCTGGCTCGAGTATCGGTTCGGCACCGTCACCTTCGTCCGCAACGTCACCGACATCGACGACAAGGTGCTGGCCAACGCCACCGAGCGCGAGCCGTGGTGGGCGCTGGCCTACCGCATGGAGCAGGAGTTCTCGCGGGCGTATGCCGCGGTGGGCATCCGCCCGCCGACCTACGAACCGCGCGCCACGGGGTCGATCCCGCAGATGATCGAGCTCATCGACCGGCTGATCGAGGCGGGCCACGCCTACGCGGCCGGTGAGACGGCGCCGGGGGATGTCTACTTCGATGTACGCTCGTGGCCGGCGTACGGTGAGCTGACCCGTCAGTCGATCGACGCGATGGAATCTGCCGCAGATGCCGACCCGCGGGGCAAGCGCGACCCGCGCGATTTCGCCCTGTGGAAGGGCGTCAAGGACGGCGAGCCCGACGACGCGGCATGGTCGTCGCCGTGGGGCCGCGGCCGGCCCGGATGGCACATCGAGTGCTCGGCGATGAGCCGCCGATACCTCGGCGCGGAGTTCGACATCCACGGCGGCGGACTCGACCTGCGCTTCCCTCATCACGAGAACGAGCTGGCCCAGTCCCGCGCCGCCGGAGACGCCTTCGCCCGCTACTGGGTGCACAACGGACTCGTCACGGTCGGCGACCAGAAGATGTCGAAGTCGCTCGGCAACTTCCTGCTCGCCGACGACGTGCTCCGCACGCACGATCCGCTGGTCGTGCGCTACGCACTCGCGGCCGCCCACTACCGGTCGAGCCTGGACATCACCGCGTCGTCCTTCGAGGAGGCCGCCGCCGCGGTGGATCGGATCCGCTCGTTCCAGCAGCGTGTCACGCGGGTGCGGGGAGCCGACGCGAAGCTCGTCGTCGCCGACCTCCCTGCGGCCTTCGCTGCGGCGCTCGACGACGATCTGGGCGTGCCCCAGGCGCTCGCCGTGGTGCACGAGACCGTTCGGGCCGGGAACAGCGCGTTGGATGCGGGCGACGACATCGCCGCTGCCGTGGCCGCCGTGCAGGTCGGCCGGATGACGGGACTGCTCGGGCTGAACCCCGACGACCCGCAGTGGCAGGCGGCCGAGGGCGGGGCGACACAGGCGCTCGATGCGCTCGTGCAGACGATGGTCACCCAGCGCGCCCGCGCGCGTGAAGAGAAGGACTGGGCGACGGCCGACCGTATCCGCGATGCGATCGCGGCGGCAGGCATCGCCCTCGAGGATGGTCCCGAGGGGACCCATTGGAGTCTGATTGATGGCTAAGCCCGGAAACCCCGCTGCAGGCAGGGGCAAGAAGAAGGGTCCGACCAAGGGATCGGGCGGGAAGAACCGACGCTCGCTGGAAGGCCGCGGTCCCACCCCGAAGGCCGAGGACCGCGCGTGGCACCCCGCAGGCAAGCGCAAGGCCGCGGCGGAGCGCTACGCGGCCGCGGGCGGCAAAGGCAAGCCCGGCCAGGGCGGACGCTCCTCGTCGGGAGGCCGCGCGAAGAAGGACGATGACACCGAGTTCGTGACCGGCCGCAACTCCGTGCTCGAGGCTCTGCGCGCCAAGATCCCCGCGACCGCCTTCTACATCGCCCAGCGTGTGGAGATGGACGACCGCGTCAAGGAGATGCTCTCCATCGCGACCCACCGTGAGATCCCGGTCATGGAGGTGACCCGCCCCGAGCTGGACCGGATGGCCGGTTTCGACGGCGTCCACCAGGGCGTCGCCCTCAAGGTGCCGCCCTACGAGTACTCGCACCCCCAGGACCTGCTGGAGGAGATCGTCGACCGGGGCGAGCTGCCGCTGCTGGTGGCCCTCGACGGGGTCACCGATCCGCGCAACCTCGGCGCCATCCTGCGATCGACGGGAGCCTTCGGCGGGCAGGGCGTCATCATTCCGCAGCGTCGCTCGGCGAGCGTCAACTCCGCTGCGTGGAAGACGAGCGCCGGTGCCGCCGCCCGCATTCCGGTCGCGGTCGCGCCGAACCTCACCACGACGCTCAAGGAGTTCAAGAAGCAGGGCGTCTTCGTCCTGGGGCTCGACGGCGACGGCGACGTCATGTTGCCCGCGCTGCAGCTGGCCGACCGCCCCGTGGTGATCGTCGTGGGATCGGAGGGCAAGGGGCTCTCACGGCTGGTGACCGAGACGTGCGATCAGGTCGTCTCGATCCCGATCTCGGCGGCGACCGAGTCTCTCAACGCCGGGATCGCGGCCTCCGTCGCGCTCTACCAGGTCTCCACTCTCCGCGCCGCCACGGCGTGACCAGCTCGGTGTCGCCGCACTGATCGCACCGTGATGTCACACCGGGAAGTCACGGTGTGGTGCGCAGTGCGGCGACGGCATCCACCTCGATCTGGGCGCCGCCGACCAGTGACTGCACACCGATGAGGGTGCTCGCCGGCAGCTCGTCGGGGAGGAAGCGGTCGCGGACGGCGCGCCAGATGCCGAGCCGCTCCTGATCGAGCTGGGTGATGTAGACGCCGACCCGCACGATGTCGGTCAGCCGGGCGCCCCCTGTCGCGAGCGCACGCTCCAGGCCGGTGTAGGCGACCTCGACGGCGCGGGCGAAGTCTTCGGGCGCCGTGCCGTCGTCCTCCAGGCCGACGACGCCGGACACGTAGAGCAGATCGCCCGCGCTCACGCGCACGCTGTCGGAGATCCCCGGATAGACCGGGGCCGGGTGGCGCGTGAGCCGCGGGTTGGCTGCGGTCACTTTTTGTACTGGTACGGGTTGGTGAGCACTTCCGTCTCCGGGATGTCGGGGTGCTGACCGGCGATCCAGTCGTCACCGACCTCACGCTCGAGGTACGCGACCGTCTCGTCGAGCTTGGCCCGGACACCCCGGAGGTCTCCCGCCGTGACCTTGCCCTGCCACTTGACGACCTCTCCGCCGACGAGCACGGTGTGCACGTCGCCGCGCTGCGCCTGGTAGACGACCTGACCCCACGGGTTGATCAGGGGCGCCCAGGTGGGGGAGTCCTCGTTCTTCAGGAGCACCACGTCACCGAGCTTTCCGACCTCGAGCGAGCCGATGCGGTCGATCTCGCCGATGGCCTCGGCACCGCCGCGGGTGGCCATGTGCACGACGTCCTCGGCGCGGAGCTTGACGTGCGTGATCGTCTCCGCGGGCTCCCGGCGGTGCGCGTGGAAGTGCTCGAGGGCGCGGTCGGCGTTGACGGTGGCGCGCATCGCCGAGAACAGGTCGGCCGAGAACCATACGCTCGTGTCGACCGAGAGCGAGGTGGGGATGCCGTGCTTGCGCAGCTGATGGATCGGCGGATAGCCCTGGCCGCACGTGTCCTCGGACTCGGTCGCCAGCGAGACGTTGCCGCCCGTGGCGGCGATCATCTGGTACGACTCGTCCGACAGCGACGCGGCGTGCACGTAGGTGAAGCCTTCCTCCATCACCCCGGCGTGATAGGCGTTGCGGATGCCCCAGTCGTTCGTCGCGCCCCAGACACCGGCATGGGTGGTCACGCGCAAGCCGAGCTCCTTGGCCACGCGGTAGGCCGCGAGCTCCGGGAACTGCTCGTCCTGGTTGGGGACGTCGAAGGCGATCTGGGTGCCGAACATGCGCGAGTCGTCCCGCGATGCGACCAGCAGGCGCTGCACGGCGGGATCGGCCGTCCACTCCCACGGGGACTGGTGGATGTTGCCGTACGCGAAGACGAAGCGTCCGGGTGAGGAGACGAGCGCGTCGAAGGCCGCCTCGCCGTGCTCCACGGTGCGCAGGCCGTGCGACCAGTCGACGCTCGTCGTGACGCCGGACTCGATCGCATCGAGGGCGGAGATGAGGTTGCCGGCCGCGTAGTCCTGGGGGCGGAACTTGGCGCCGTGCTGCAGGTAGTACCAGACGAAGTACTGCGTGAGCGTCCAGTCGGCGCCGTACGCCCGCATCGCGGTCTGCCACATGTGCCGGTGCGTGTCGACCATTCCCGGCATGAGGATGCCGCCCGAGGCATCGATCACGCATGCGTCGGCGGGCGCCTCGACGTGCTCGCCGACTTCGGCGATCACGCCGTCCTTGACGAGCACGTCTCCGCGGGGGAGGACGGTGTGGGCGGCATCCATCATCAGGACGATGCCGCCGGTGAACAGCACCGGTTGTCCCGGTCGCGGGGCGGCGTCGTGAAGAGCGGGCGAGGCCATGAGCTCATCTCCTTTGATCAGCTGCGTTGTCGGGTTGTTCAGCGTTTTGTACAGTCGGGTCGAACGCTGGGTGACCCCAGCATGGACCATCGTGACGCGATTCGGAAGAGGCTCTTGATCGTCTCTCAGGTTTCCTCGCTCTCGCTCGGCTTGACACGGATCGCGCGCCGTGGTTTACAGTGAGTTCAGTAGGACTGAACACTCTGGAGGTGGTCGGTCCGCCGCTCGGTGCGAGGACGCCCGAGTGACGCAACTGCAGGGAGGCAGCGCATGGCGAGGTTCGTGGTCCGCCGCGCAGCGGAGGCCGAATACGTCGATCCGGGGCCGCTCGCCCCGGGGTCGGTGGGCGTGACCCGCTGGCGCGGAGTCGGAGAGGAAGACGGCGCGGCGCACACCGATTTCGGGATCACCCGACTCGCGCCCGGCGGCCGCACCGCGTCGCACGTCCACTCCTTCGAGGAGAGCTTCCACGTGCTGGAAGGCGAGGTGGTGCTCGTCACCCCAGAGGCCACCGTGCGGCTGGTCGCCGGCGACTACGGCGTCATCCCGATCGGCGTTCCGCACGCGTGGCGCGCCTCGGGCGAGCACGGTGCCGCGTGGTCTGATCTGTTCACTCCGCCCGCGCGGGAGCGATACGGCTCGGACACCTACCGGGTTCCCGAGCTGCCGGAGCGCGAACCCATCGCCGTCGACACGCGCGACCCCCGCACCCGTTCGTTCGGCAACATCACCGACGAGCACATGAACCCGGGGCGGCAGTCGCAGGAGCTGCTGGCGGTCTCGGCGAGCATGCGCACCGCGCTGCTCGTCTACAGCGGCATCACCCTGAAGATGATGGTCGACTCCGACCTCGGTGCGACCCTCGGGACGCTGTTCATGGTGCGCTACGCCCCCGACGGCAAGGCCGGCCCGCACGACCACCCGCTGGAAGAGGCCTATCTCATCACCGAGGGAGAAGTGCGGGCGATGTTCGACGGCGAGGAGTTCCTCCTCACCGAAGGCGACATCGCGTGGGCCGGGGTCGGCTGCGTCCACTCGTTCGAGGCGACCGGCGACGAAGTGCAGTGGCTGGAGACCCAGTCGCCGCAGATGCCCCCACGACACGCGTACCGCTTCGTGCGCGACTGGCAGTACCTGGAAGAACGTCTCGAGGAGGAGATGTGAGCGAACGGACCATTCTCGTAGCCGGAGGATCCTCGGGGATCGGGCTCGAACTGGCGAAGGATCTGGTGGCCGGTGGCGACCGTGTCGTCCTCACCAGCCGCAGCCGCGAGACCGCGGAGGAGGTGGCCGCCGGGCTCGGCGACCGCGCCGTCGGCATTGCGCTGGACGTGTCGGAGCCGGAAGGCATCGCCGACCAGCTTCGCGGCGTCGGGGCTCTCGACGGGGTCGTGATGGCGGCGATCGAACGCGACGCCAACACGCTGCGCGAGTACGACATCGCCCGCGCCCGCCGGCTCATCACCCTGAAACTCGTGGGGTACACCGAGACGATCCACACGCTTCTGGATCGCCTTGAGCCATCGGTCGACACCGGCATCGTGCTCTTCGGCGGCCGGGCCAAGGACGCCCCCTATCCCGGATCGACGACGGTGTCGACGATCAACGGCGGCGTCGACGGCCTCATGAACACCCTCGCGCACGAGCTCGCGCCCATCCGCGTCAACTCGCTCCATCCCGGCATCATCGGCGACTCCCCGTTCTGGGCGGGCAAACCCGAAGGCGTCCTGAGCGGATACGAGAGCCGCACCCCCGGCGGGGCCCTGGCGACCATGCTCGATGTCGTTGATGCGACGAAGTTCCTGCTGTTCAACCGCGGGGTGTCGGCGCACAGCCTGAACGTCGACCGCGGCTGGCGCATCAGTTGAATCGCGTCGGACGCGATCGGCAGAACGAGAGGAAGGAGCGATCATGAGCATCGCGACACGCGGCACGATGGGTGTCGACTGGGAGCAGCGGGTCAACTTCGAGAGGCTTCGCGACGAGCGACTGGCCCGTCTCCATGCTCAGCTCGAGCGGTCGTCGTTGGGAGCGGTCCTCGCGTTCGACTTCTCCAACATCCGCTACGCCTCGGCCACCCACATCGGCACCTGGGCGATGGACAAGCTCATCCGCTTCTGCCTCGTCACCCGCAAGACCGACCCGATCGTGTGGGACTTCGGCTCCGCGGCCAAGCATCATGCCCTCCTGAACCCCTGGCTGCACGAGACGCACATGGAGGCCGACGCCGACCCGCACGCTCCGCACCACGGGGCCACGAGGCCGCGTCAGGAATCGGGTGCCCGCGCGGGCATCTCCACCCTCCGCGGGGCCTTCCCGCCCGACGCGGGGATCGCCGAGGAGGTCGCGCGCAAGATAAAGCGGGAGCTGGAGCGCTTCGGGCTGGCGAACGAGCCGCTGGGTGTCGACGTGGTCGAGCTCCCCATCCTCTTCGCGCTGCAACGCGAGGGGATCGAGGTGGTCGACGGCCAGCAGGTGTTCATGGAGGCTCGTCGCATCAAGACGGAGGACGAGATCACCCTCCTCACCACGGCGGCCTCGATGGTCGATGCCGCCTACGACGAGCTCTACGAGTTCCTGCGGCCGGGCGTGCGCGAGAACCAGTGCGTGGGGCTTGTCGCGAAGTCGCTGTACGACCAGGGGTCGGAGTACGTGGAGGGCGTCAACGCCATCTCGGGCGAGCGGTGCGCTCCGCACCCGCACGTGTACTCGGACCGTGCGGTGCGGCCGGGAGACCCGGCGTTCTTCGACATCCTGCACTCCTACAACGGCTACCGCACCTGCTACTACCGCACCTTTGCCGGCGGATCGGCCAGCCCCGCCCAGCGCGACGCCTACAAGCGGTGCCGTGAGTACATGGACCGGGCGATCGCGGCGGTCAAGCCCGGGGCGACGACGGCCGACATCGTCGAGCTGTGGCCCACGGCCGAGGAGTTCGGCTTCCCCGACGAGGAAGCCGCCTTCGCCCTGCAGTACGGACACGGCGTAGGCCTCTCGATCTGGGAGAAGCCGATCTTCTCCCGCCTCACCTCGCTCGATCACCCCGAGGTGCTCGAGGAGGGGATGGTCTTCGCCCTGGAGACGTATTGGCCGGCCGCCGACGGCTGGGGCGCGGCCCGCATCGAGGAAGAGGTCGTGGTGACCGCCGACGGCTGCGAGGTGATCACCAAGTTCCCCGCCGAGGAGCTGCTGGTCGCCGGCGGCGGGCGCTACTTCACGGTGAACGGGCCGCTGGCCGGCATCCGTGACTCCCAGTCCCACCTCAACACGCCCGAAGGGCGGGGCGAGGCCTGACCGACGGCGTGCGAAAAGCAGGCTGAGCGCCGCCGTGTCGCCGATGGCGGCCGGCGGCGCCCGTCTGCGCCTGCTCTTCGCACGTGTCGACGGCGAGCCGGTCGGGCCTGGCCCGCTCGCGCGGCCGAGATGTGCACTTTGAATTGACTGATGTGCAGTGACACTTGACAGAGTGTTCACTGATTGCTTCACTGGAATCCATCCCAGACGGATCCCCGACGATGTGGAAGGTCTGACACCCGGTGTTCGAACCCGTATTCCTCGCGCAGCAAGTCCTCAACGGACTGAGCTTCGGCGCACTGCTCTTCCTCCTGGCCAGCGGCCTCACGCTCGTGTTCGGTCTCATGCGGATCGTGAACATGGCCCACGGCGCCTTCTACATGCTCGGCGGCTACATCGGCGTCGTGATCGCCACCCTCACCGGCAACCTGCTGGTCGCGGTCGTGGCCGCCGTCGTGGCGGTCGGCCTCACCGCGTTCGTCGTCGAGGTGCTTCTCCTCCGCTTCGTGCGGGGGCAGGAGATGCCCGAAGTGCTCCTCACGATCGGCGTCTCGTTCGTGATCGCCGACCTCTGCCTCGCCGTCTTCGGCGGAGACCCCCAGAACCTCCCCAACTCGGTCCGCATCCCGGGCGCGCTGATGATCGGCGACTTCGCCTACCCCTGGTACCGGATCTTCGTCATCGTCCTGGCCGTCGTCATCGGCGTCGCGCTCGCTCTCGTCCAGACCCGAACCCGGGTCGGCGCGGTCGTCCGAGCCGGTGTCGACGACCGGGAGATCATCACCGCGATGGGAGTGAACATCCGCTGGGTGTTCACGGGCATGTTCGTCGTCGGGGCCGCGCTGGCCGCGATCGGCGGCACCATCGGGGCGGGCATGCAGAGCATCCTCCCGGGCGTGCAGAACGAGGTGCTCCTCTACGCGCTCGTCGTGATCATCATCGGCGGGCTCGGCAGCGTCGCCGGTGCCGCCGTCGGAAGCGTGCTGATCGGGCTCATCGACGCCTTCGCCAAGGCGTGGATCCCCGAGCTCGCGTACTTCACGATCTTCCTGCCGATGGCCCTCGTCCTCGTCTTCCGCCCGACAGGCCTGTTCGGAAAGGCTGCCTGATGAGCAACCGCATCGTCGAAACCCGCACGGTCCGCACCCTCGGCGCCCCCCGCCGCGACCGCGGGCAGCTCGTCAACATCGCACTGCTCGGGCTCTTGCTCGTCGCCGCCCTGGCGGTTCCCTACCTGGGCGTGTCGAGCTTCTTCGTCTCGCTGTCCTCGACCATCCTCATCGCGGCGACGCTGGCGACGAGCGTCAACTTCCTCGCCGGGAACGGCGGAATGGTCTCCCTCGGCCACGCGGGCATCGCCGCCGCGTCCGCCTACGGGGCCGGATGGGCCTCGCGGCAAGGCTTCGACCCCGGCATGCAGGTGCTGTTCGCCCTCGGGATGACCCTCCTCGTCTCGCTCGTCTACGGGCTCCTGTCGATGCGCACGAGCGGCATCTACTTCCTCATGGTCACCCTCGCCGTCGGCATGCTCATCTATGGCCTCGCCTTCCGGCTCTCGTCGGTCACCGGGGGAGAGAACGGCATCTCCGGCATCGCTCGTCCCGAGTGGATGGACTCGTACTGGATCTACTACTACGTGGTCCTGGGCGTGTTCGTGGCCGCGACCGCCGCCCTCTGGGTGATCGGCAACTCGCCGTTCGGGGCGAGCCTGCGCGGCATCCGCGACAGTGAGAGCCGGATGCGGAGCCTCGGCTACAGCGTCCGCTCCTACAAGCTCGGCGCGTTCATGATGTCGGGCACGGTGGCCGGTCTCGCGGGTCTGCTCGCGGTCTGGCACACCCACTTCGTGAGCCCGTCCTCGGCGGGCGTGGACCGCTCGGTGCACCTGATCGTCATGGTGATCCTCGGCGGAGTGGGGACCCTCCTCGGTCCGCTCATCGGCGCCGCGATCGTCGTGCTGGTCGAGAACGTGCTGTCCAGCCACGTCAATCGCTGGCCGACGATCCTCGGCCTCATCTTCATCCTCGTGATCCTCTTCGCCCGCGCGGGCATCGCCGGCAGCACCAGAAAGCTCTACCGCCGGCTGCGTGCACGAGCGTCCTCGGCGCCCCCGCCCGATCGGGGCGCGCCCGACGGTGTCTCCACACCCGACGGCACCCACCGTGCACCACATCACACGGCACCTCACCCACCCCAAGGAAAGGACCTGCAATGACGTCAATGAAGACACGCGGTCGTCGATCAGCTCTCGCCGCGGCCGGCATCGCCGCGGTCACCGCTCTCGCCCTCACCGCCTGCGCCCCTCCCGGAGCCAACGAGCCGGCGGCCAGTGAGCCCGGAGCCGGCGACGGCGGCACCCTCAAGGTCGGCTACATCTCTCCGACGACCGGCAACTTCGCCGTCGCCGGGCAGGAGATGGTCGACGGCTGGAACCTGTACTGGGAGCTCAACGGCAAGGAGGTGAACGGCATCACGATCGAGACGATCGTGGAGGACGACGCCGGGAACCCCGAGACCTCGCTCACCAAGGCGCACAAGCTCGTGGAGCAGGACAAAGTCGACTTCATCGTCGGACCGCTCATCGCCAACACCGCGCTCGCGGTGGCCGAGTACACCTCCAGCGTCGGCATCCCGAACCTGCACCCGGTCGCCGCCTCCGACGACCTCACCCAGCGAAACGCCAACGACCTGACCGTCCGCACCGGCTCGATGGGCGGCTCGCAGGCCAACTACCCCGGCGGCGAATGGGCCGCCACGGAGGGCGGCAACAAGACGGCCGTCACCCTGTGCGCCGACTACGCGTTCGGATGGGAGTCGTGCGCCGGGTTCGTGCAGGGCTTCACCCAGAACGGCGGCGAGGTCAAGGAGCAGATCTGGTTCCCGAACACGACGACCGACTTCTCCACCTACGTGTCGCAGATCCAGGCCGCCGGAGCAGACGTCGTCTACGTCGCCACGGCCGGTGGTGCGCCGGGGCCGAACTTCCTCAACGCGTACCTGGGTCTCGGGCTCGACCCGTCCAAGCTCCTCATGAACTGCTGCTCGATCGACCAGGGCACCCTTCGCGCGATGGGTGACCAGGTGGTCGGCGTCAAGTCGGTGAGCTACTGGGCCGAGGGTCGCGACAGCGACGCGGTGGCCGAGTTCATCGAGGCGTACAAGGAGTTCTCCGACGGAAAGGTGCCCGGTGCCTACGTGGCCGGTGGCTACGTGACCGCTTCCCTCGTGGCCTCGGTGCTCAAGGAGAAGGGCATGGTCACCGGTGAAGACCTCGTGAGCGCGATCACCGAGTACACGTTCGAGGACAGCATCTTCGGCCGCGTCTCGTGGGACGACTACAACAACGTCGTCGGTCCCGTCTACATCCGCGAGGTGACCGCCGGCGACGACGGCAACTTCTACAACACGCCGATCGCGACCTTCGAAGACGTCGACCAGTGGCTGGGCCGCACGCCCGAAGAGGCTCTGGCTCAGCCGACGTACTCGCAGAGCTTCCAGGGGCTCGAGTGACGACATCGGCCATCGCGGGGGTCCCGGGTCCACACGGATCCGGGGCCTCCGCCCCCGCGCTCGCGGTCACGGAGCTGGGCAAGCGCTACGGCGGTGTCCAGGCCGTGGACGGGATCTCCCTCTCCCTCGCCCCGGGGGAGCGGATGGGAGTGATCGGGCCCAATGGCGCGGGCAAGACGACACTGTTCAAGATGATCGCGGGCGACGTGCCGCCCACGGTCGGCACGATCGATCTGTTCGGGCGAGACGTGACCAAGCTCGACACCGCGCGCCGCGCGCGGCTGGGAGTGGGGCGCACGTTCCAGGTGTCCAATCTCTTCCGCGACATGACGGTGCTCGACAACGTGCGTGTCGCGGCGCGCGGCGGCTCCTCGCAGGCGCGGATCTTCTGGCGCACCCAGGGCCTGCGCGACGAGGTGACCACGCGAGCGATCGAGATGCTGGACTCGGTCGATCTCACGAGTCGTCGCGACGACACGGTGGCGGATCTGTCACACGGGGAGCAGCGGCAGCTGGAGATCGCGATGGCGCTCGTGACGGAGCCGCGCATCCTGCTGCTCGACGAGCCGGCGGCGGGACTGTCCGCCGCCGAACGGACGACGCTTCGCGACCTCATCGAGTCGCTGCCGCGGACGCTCCCGGTTCTCCTCATCGAGCACGACATGTCGCTGGCCCTCGGACTCACCGACCGGGTGATGTGCATGGAGAACGGTCGGCACGTGGTCACGGGCACGCCCGACGAGGTGCGCGATCACCCCACCGTGAAGGAGATCTATCTCGGAAGGCGGGACAAGAAGTGACTCTGCAGGTGACGGGGCTCCACGTCGGATACGCGACGGCGCAAGTGCTCCACGGCGTCGATTTCACCATCGGCGCAGCCGAGAGCGTTGCGCTCCTCGGCCGCAACGGCATGGGAAAGACGACGCTCGTCCGCGCGATCTGCGGTCTGCGTCCGCCGACGGTGTCGGCCGGCTCGATCACCTACGACGGCGCGGAGCTGACGAAGATGCCCGTCCACCGCATCTCGCGGGCGGGGATCGCCCTCGTCCCGCAGGGGCGGCGCGTCTTCGGGTCGTTGACGACGCTGGAGAACCTGACGGTCGTGCCCCGTCGCCGGTCCGCGCCCGACGGGCAGGCCTGGACGGTGGAGCGCGTGTTCGAGTTCTTCCCGCGGCTCGCGGAACGCTCGGGGTCGATGGCCCGCTCGCTCTCCGGCGGCGAGCAGCAGATGCTCGCGATCGGGCGCGCCCTCATGACCAACCCGTCACTGCTGATCATGGACGAGCCCAGCGAAGGCCTCGCCCCGAGTGTGCTGGATGTCATCCAGGACCGTCTCGAGGGTCTGCGCGCATCGGGCCTGTCGATTCTCATCGCGGAGCAGAACGTCGATCTGGCTCTCGACATCGCCGAACGCGTCATCGTGATCGACGACTCCGGCACGATCGCCTGGTCGGGGACGTCGGAGCAGCTGCGCGCCGACGACGTGCTCCTCGAACGACACCTCAGCATCTGAGCGGAACCCGTCCCATGAGCTCCATCCCGCACGCCCTGCCGCTGGTCGATCTCGTCCTGCGCGGGGGAAAGGTGACCACTTTCGCCGATCCGGGCGCCGGTCCCGCCGAAGCGACGGCGCTCGCCGTGGCCGGCGGACGCATCGTCGCCATCGGCTCCGACGACGACCTCGCGCCCTACGCGGCGTTGGCGACCGAGGTGATCGATCTCGACGGTCGCCGCGTTCTCCCCGGCCTGAACGACTCGCACATCCACGCCGTCCGCGGCGCCAACTCCTGGAGCCGCTCGCTGCACTGGGAAGGAATGACCTCGGTCGACGAGGCGCTCCGCTCCGTCCGCGACGCGGCGGCTTCCCGGCCGGCCGGCGAGTGGATCTCGGTGGTCGGCGGCTGGCATCGCTCGCAGTTCGCCGAGGGACGCATCCCGACTCGGCATGAGCTCGACGAGGCGGCGCCCAGACACCCCGTGTACGCGCAGGAGCTGTACGACGTCGGCGTGCTCAACTCGGCGGGGCTCGCCGCGTGCGGGCTCTCCGACGCGTCCGAGGACCCCGTGCGGGGTCACCTCGACCGGGACGGCGAAGGCCGGCTCACCGGACTCCTCCACGGCGTCGGGGCCTTCGCCGGTCCGATCGCGCTGGCCCTGGCCGCCGACACCGCCGAGTCCGAGCGCGGCGTGCGGGAGATGGCCGCCGAGTTCGCCCGCCACGGCCTGACCGGCGTCGTGGACGGTGGGGGACTCCTGGTCACCCCGCGCGATTACGACCCGATCTACGCCGTCTGGCGGTCGGGGGAGCTGGGCATCCGCGCTCGGCTCTTCGTCTCGGCGTGGACGCGCGGCGGCGAGGTTGCCGACATCGACGCTCTGACGACCCTCGTCCAACCCGATGCCGGCGACGACCTCCTGCGGGTGGTGGGGGTGGGCGAGATCCCGCACCTCGGATGCCACGACATGGAGGGGCTGGACCCGTTCACCGTCCCCGACGCCGCGTTCGAGGAGCTCGTCTCGGTCGTGCGCCTGTGTGCTCTGCGTGGCTGGCGGATGAGCGTGCACGCCGTGCTGGATGCGACTCTCGGGCGGATTCTCGACGCGTGGGAGCGCGTGGAGGAGGAGACCGGTCTGGTCGCGGGACGCGGCTGGTCGATCGTGCACGCCGATGAGGCGAGCCGCGGCAACCTCGAGCGTCTCGCGCGCCTGGGAGCGGGGATCCTCGTCCAGAACCGTCTGGTGCTCAAGGGCGGCGACTACGTGGAGACGTGGGGATCAGATGCCACGCGCATGGCGCCCCCGATCGGCGTGATGCGCGAGCTCGGCATCGTCGTGGGTGGCGGCACCGACGCCACCCGGGCCAACTGGTTCTCGCCCTGGGCGTCGATCTGGTGGCTCGTGACCGGGGGAACCCTCGACGGTCGGGGGGAGCGCGATGTCGCTCACCGCCTCGACCGCCACGCCGCTCTGGCTGCCTACACGCGCGACGCCGCGTGGTTCACGGGAGAGCAGGCACACCGTGGACGGATCCTGCCCGGATACGACGCCGACCTCTGCGTCCCCTCGACCGACCCCTACTCCTGCACCGACGAGGAGCTGCGGCACATCGTCAGCGACCTCACGATCCTCGCCGGTCGCGTGACCCACCGATCCCCCGCCCTGTGAGGGCGAACGAGCACCTGGAGACGAGATGACTCAGATCCCCGCCCCGCGACGCGTCGGTCAGGCCGACGTGATCCACCACGACGGCTACGACCCGGCCATCGTCAGCCCCTTCGTCCCCGCGATGCGCGTCGTGAACCCGTCGCGCCTCGTCTTCATCAGCGGTGTGACCGGGGCTCCCGTCTACCACGACCACCCCCACGTGCCCGAGGTCTTCGACGCGATCCCCGCCGATGCCGCCGGTCAGGTGGCGAACGCCTTCGACCACCTCGACCTCGCCTTGGCCGCGGCCGGCTGCGGTCGCCAGGACGTCGTGAACATGATCCGGTTCTTCACCGACGTGGAGGCGGACCAGGACGTCGTCAACGCCCATCAGGCGGCCTGGTTCGGCGGCCACATCCCCACCAGCACCACGGTGCAGGTGGTCCGCCTCGCCACCGACCCGCGACTGCGGTTCGAGTTCCACGTGGTCGCCGCCGCGCCCGCGCAGGACGACGCATGAGCGGCCACGGGCACGGGCACGGGCACGGCCACAACGCGCGCCGGTTCGAGCGACCGGTCGATCGTCCCGCAGGGATCCGTCCCCTCGGCGCGCCGGGGATCATGGGCGTCGACTACGAGCACCGCGTCGACTTCGACCGCTTGCGCGAGTATCGCCTCGGGCGGGCGAAGGAAGCGCTCGCCGCGAGCGAGTGCGGTGCCTTCCTGCTGTTCGACTTCTACAACATCCGCTACACCACCCAGACGTGGATCGGCGGCGCGCTCGGCGACAAGATGATCCGCTACGCGCTCCTCATGCGCGATCACGATCCGATCCTGTGGGACTTCGGCTCGGCGGTGCGGCACCACAAGCTCTACTCCGACTGGGTGCCGGACGAGAACTACCGCGCCGGGTTCCTCGGCTTCCGCGGCGCGGTGGCGCCGGAAGGCGGCGCCGACCTCATGAAGACGGCCGTCGACGAGATCGTGTCGCTGCTGACCGAGGCCGGACTGCAGGACGCGCCCGTGGGCATCGACATCGTCGAGCCTCCCTTCCTGTTCGAGCTGCAGCGCCGGGGGATCCGCGTCGTCGACGCGCAGCAACGCATGCTCGATGCCCGCGTGATCAAGAACCAGGACGAGATCATGCTGCTGAACCAGGCGGCGGCGATGGTCGACGGCGTCTACCAGGACATCGCCGACGCCCTCCGCCCGGGCGTGCGGGAGAACGAGATCGTCGCGCTGGCCAACGCGCGACTGTACGAGTACGGCAGCGACCAGGTGGAGGCCATCAACGCGATCTCGGGCGAGCGCTGCAATCCGCATCCCCACAACTTCACCGACCGGATCATCCGGCCGGGCGACCAGGCGTTCTTCGACGTGATCCACTCGTACAACGGCTACCGCACGTGCTACTACCGCACGTTCGGTGTGGGCTGGGCGACGCCCAGCCAGCACGACGCCTACAAGCAGGCCCGCGAGTGGATGGATGCCGCGCTCGACGCGATCCGTCCGGGCGTCGGCAGCGACCAGGTGGCCGCGGTCCTCCCCAAGGCACAGGACTTCGGCTTCGAGAACGAGCTCGCGGCCTTCGGGCTCCAGTTCGCCCACGGGCTGGGTCTCGGCCTCCACGAGCGGCCCATCATCTCCCGGCTCAACTCCCTCGCAGACCCCGTGGAGCTGCGGGCGGGGATGGTCTTCGCGATGGAGACCTACTGCCCGGCGTCGGACGGTTCCTCGGCGGCACGTATCGAGGAGGAGGTCGTGGTCACCGACTACGGGATCGAGGTGCTCACGCGGTTCCCGGCTCAGGAGCTCTTCGTCGCGAACCCCTATTGACAGATCGGTGACACAGTCGCGGGACTGTTCAGTCTCACGGCACATCACCCGGTAGGGTCGGAGTCGCGAAGGGAGCGCCATGACGGCGGAGTTGGGTGAACGCATCCGGGCGGCGCGTACCGCGCAGGGGCTGAGCCTCCGCGCGACGGCGGCGCAGGCGGCGATCTCGCCGAGCCTGCTCTCGCAAGTGGAGACGGGGAAGGTGCAGCCCTCGGTCAGCACGCTCTACGCGATCGTCAGCTGTCTCGGGCTCTCCGTGGACGACGTGCTCGGTCACCACCCGCCGGCAGCGGTCCCGCCCGCCGTCCGCGAGCGCATGCATCCGGTCCAGCCCCTCGAGGACGCGCCGGAGATCGTCATGCAGAACGGCGTCACCTGGCGCAGCCTCGCCGTCACCGGCGACGAAGGAGTCGATGCCGTCCGCGCCACGTATCAGCCGGGCGCGGCGAGCTCGATCGATGAGACCCACATGCGTCACGTGGGGGTGGAGCACGGCTACATCGTTCGCGGTGAGCTCACCCTCAAACTCGAGTTCGACACGTTCGTCCTCCGCGCGGGCGACTCGCTGTGCTTCGACGCGCAGCGTCCGCACTACTACGTCAATCACACCGACGAGGTGGCCGAGGGCGTGTGGTACATCCTCGGCGCCACCCGCTCGGACGTCGCCGTGGCACCCGCGGACATCCGCAGCGCCGTCGACGTCCTCGACGCGATGGGGAGACTCCACGGCCGCTCCACCGACGACGACCGGGGCACCCGATGAGCGAACCCCAGACGCCGTGGAACACCGTGGGGGACCGGATCCGCCAGCTGAGGTCGGCCGCGGGTCTGACCGTGCGCGAGCTGGCTCGCAGGATCGGCGTCTCGGCGAGCCACGTCTCGCAGGTGGAGCGCGGCATCGGCTCGTTCAGCGTTCCGGCGCTCTACGCCGTCGCAGCCGAGCTCGGAGTGCAGATGCATGTGCTCCTCGACCCGGATGCCCCGGTTCCCTCCGCCGCCGTGCCGGAACCGTGGGAGGACGGGGGAGACCTCGTCTCGGCGGGGATCGTGCAGCGTGGCGGCGAGCATCCGACGATCAAGCTGAGCTCGGGACCCCAATGGAGTCGCTTGACGGCGGTGGGCGAGGTGGACGCCGAGTTCCTCGAAGTGATCTACGCCCCCGGCACTGAGGCGCCGGCCGAGCACATCGTGCACCAGGGGCGCGAGTACGGCGTGATCATCGAGGGCGAGCTGAGTGTCGAGGTGCACGGGCAGGCGACGACTCTGGTGCCGGGCGACTCGATCGTGTTCGACTCCGCGCTGCCCCACCGGTTCTGGAACGCGGGCGACGTGCGCGTGCGCGCCATCTGGTTCGTACGGGACCGTCACGCCCTCGATCCCGTTCCGCACGCCTGACCCGCGCCGCCTTCCCCGGCCCGTGGGGTCGGCGGAACGGGCCGAGGCCTCCGTTCGCCGGGTCAGGCCTTCCAGATGGACTTGAGGTTGCAGAACTCGCGGATCCCCTCCGCCGACAGCTCGCGGCCGACGCCCGAGTCCTTCACGCCGCCGAACGGCAGGTGCGGGTAGGAGATGGACATGCCGTTGACGAAGACCGCGCCGGCGTCCAGCCCGCGGATGAAGAACGCCTCCTCCTCCTCGTCGGTCGTCCAGACCGCCGAGCTCAGCCCGAAGGTCGTGTCGTTGGCGATCCGCAGCGCATCGGCGGCGTCGTCCGCGCGGTAGACGGAAGCGACTGGACCGAAGGCCTCTTCGCGATAGAGCCGCATGGTGTCGGTGATCCCGGTGATCACGGTCGGCGGGTAGAACCATCCCGGTCCGTCGGGCACCGCCCCGCCCACCACCGCCGTGGCGCCCGAGGAGAGCGCGTCGGCCACGAGCCCCGCCACTTCGTCTCGCCCCGACTCGGTGGCGAGGGGCCCGATGTCGGTGGTGTCGGCCCTCGGATCGCCGACGGTGAGGGCCGCCATCGCGGCGGCGAACTTCTCGACGAAGGCGTCGTGCACGTCGCGGTGCACGATGAAGCGCTTGGCGTTGATGCAGGCCTGTCCGTTGTTGCTCGTGCGGGCGCTGACGGCCGTCGCGACGGCACGATCCAGGTCGGCCGACGGCATCACGATGAACGGGTCGGATCCGCCGAGCTCGAGCACGACGTGCTTGACCTCCGATCCGGCGATCGCGGCGACCGATCGGCCGGCGGGCTCGGATCCGGTGAGGGTGGCCGCCACCACCCGTCGGTCGCGGAGCACTCCCTCGACCTTCGCCGCCGGAATCAGCAGCGATCGGAACGATCCCTGCGGGAAGCCGCCCCGCTCGAACAGGGTGTCGAGGTAGAGCGCGGCCTGCGGAACGTTGGACGCGTGCTTGAGGAGTCCCGTGTTGCCGGCCATGAGGGCCGGTGCGGCGAAGCGGATCACCTGCCAGATCGGGTAATTCCACGGCATGACCGCCAGCACCACACCGATCGACTGATACACGGTGCGTGCCGCCGACGCGCCGACGACCGATGGGTCGTCCAGCTCGGCGCCGGAGAGGAACTCCTCGGCGTGGTCGGCGTAGAAGCGCATCGCCGTCGCCGACTTGTGCACCTCGGCGCGGGCCTGCGCGAGGGGCTTGCCCATCTCGGTGGTGATGAGCTCGGCGACGCGATCGACGTCGGCGTCGAGGATGTCCGCGGCTGACCGCATCCAGCCGGCGCGCGTGGCGAAGTCGGTGCCGCGGAGCGAGCGATAGGCCGCGGAGGCGGCAGCGATGCGGTCCTCGATCTCTTGGTCGTCGTGCGCGTCGAACTGCGCGACGACCGATCCGTCGACGGGGTTGATGGAGGCGATGGCCATGGGTGTCTCTCTCTGTCAGGCGTGCGGCAACGGCGACGTTGCCGGCGCGGTGCTCAGTCGTTGTCGAAGATCTCGGGAGTGCGGGCGAGTTGCCGGCGGGTGCGTCGGATGTGGCCGCCCAGCACTCGCTCCGCCTCCTCGAGGTCGCCGTCTTTGAGGGCGGCAACCATGAGGTGGTGCTCCTCGTGCGCGATCCGGCGCGCGTCGTTGCCCCACGACGAGACATAGGCGCGGCGGTAGGGCGCCGTCGTGTTCCAGAGCTTGCGCACGAGGTCTTCCAGCTGCGACGTCTCGGCGGGGGCGTAGCTGGCCAGGTGGAACTCGCGGTCGAGCAGCAGGAACTGCTCGGTGTCGGGTCCCGCGGCACTGATGCGCTGGGCGAGGTCGCCGAGGTGCGCGAGGGCCTCGTCGTCGAGGCGGGGTGCGGCATAGCGCAGGAGCAGCGGCTCGAGGCGCTCCCGCATCTGGTAGACCTCCTCGCACTCGGCGAGGGTGAGGCGGGAGACCCACGCACCCGCGTTGGCGCGGACCGTCACCAGCCCCTCGTACTCGAGCTGGTGGATCGCCTCGCGGACGGGCACGCGGCTCGCGCCGAACTCGGCCGCCACGTCTTCCTGGCGGATGCGGGTGCCGGGCGGGTAGAGCCCGGCGATGATCTTCGTGCGGATCCCCTCGGCGATGCGCGCGCCGGCATCCCCGTCACGGGTGCGTCCCGACTCCTGCTCCGATGCGCTCTGCGGCGGTCTCTCGTCGGTGGGGGGCAGAGTGTCCGGGGTCATGAGCGCGCCGGCTCCTCTTCGGGTCCGGTCGTCTCGCGCGAGGATGCCGGATGCCACAGGAGTGTCGTCGCCTCTTTCTCGTACGCCTTGCCGTCGGGGAAGGAGACGAGCTCGAACTGCATGCCCCAGGGGCTCCGGAAGTACACCCACCGCTGCCCCGCCGACGCGCCCGCGCTCGTGACGGGATCGCCCATGACCTCCACGCCTCTGTCTCGGAGGTAGGCCACGGCGGCATCGAGGTCGTCGACGTACAGCGCCAAGTGGTGGCCGCCGATGTCACTGTTGCGCGGCTGGGGGGCCTGGCCGTCGGCGCTTGCATAGTGGAACAGCTCGACGTTGCTGCCGTTGCCCAGACGAAGGAAGCGGATCTCGGTGATCTCGGTGCGGGGGTGCACTCCGAGGTTCACCGACATGAAGTCGTCGTCGGCGCGTTTGGGGCCGAGCGTGTAGACGTGGACGGCGCCCAGGACGTCGACGAAGAACTCTTGGGCCTCGTCCAGATCGGGGACGGTGAATCCCACGTGATCGGTCCCGCGCATACCCGGAATCGGCATCCCGTGGCTCCTCTCATCACGGCGGTGTGCAGGTGAGCATCGTCATTGTATCCAGATCGATGCCCAACTTGGCAGTTTTCTCACCGAGATTCCGTGGATCCCTTGCGATTGGATGCAATCCCGGTTACGGTGAGGGCATCGCATGACATCGATGGAGACGCACATGCCGCGACGACGCACCCTTTCGACCGACGTCCCCTGGGTCGAGCTCCGCACGACGGCGGCCGACTGGAAGGCCGCCGACCCCGCGCTGCTGACGACCATGCTCGGCGAGCTGCAGCTGATCCGCGCCTTCGAGGAGAGTGTGCTGGAACTGGCCGGCGCCGGTCTCGTGCACGGGCCCGCACACTCCAGCATCGGACAGGAGGGCGGGGCGGTCGGCTCGATCGTCACCCTCCGCTCCAGCGACGCGGTCAACGGCTCGCACCGCGGACATCACCAGTTCCTCGCCAAGGCCATCACACACGTCAGCGGTGGCGCGATCGACCCCGCCGCCCTCGTCGACGAACCGATGCAGGCGCTCCTCCAGCGGACACTCGCAGAGATCCTCGGCCTCGCCCAGGGCTTCTCCGGGGGGCGCGGGGGATCGATGCATCTGCAGTGGCTGGAGGCCGGCGCCCTCGGGACGAACGCGATCGTCGGCGGTGGAGCCCCGATCGCGACGGGGAACGCCTGGGCGCAGAAGCACGCGGGCACCACCGACGTCTCCATCAACTACTTCGGCGACGGGTCGAGCCAGATCGGATCGGTGCTCGAGTCGATGAACCTCGCCGCGGCGTGGAAGCTGCCGGTGATGTACTTCATCGAGAACAACCTCTACGCCGTGTCGACCCACGCGGACGAGGTGACCGCCGACCCGCGGTTCTCCGTGCGCGGTCAGGGCTTCGGCATCCCGTCGTGGCGTGTGGACGGCATGGACCCGCTCGCGGTGCACCTCGCCAGCCAAGAGGCGTTCGACCGCATGCGCGCGGGAGAGGGCCCCGCCATCGTCGAGGCGGAGGTCTATCGGTTCTTCCACCAGAACGGTCCCTACCCAGGGAGCGCGTTCGGCTACCGCACGAAGGATGAGGAGAAGGCCTGGCGCGCCCGCGATCCGATCACCCGCGTCGAGACCGAGCTCGCTCGCCTCGGTATCCTCGGCCCGGACGAGGCCGCCTCGGTTCGCGCGCAGGCCCAGGAGGCGATGGCCGACGCCGTGGTCCAGCTCATCGAGGACGACCCGGACAACGCGGGGCGTCGCCGCATCCGCCCCGAGCTCTGGCCCGACCCGGGCGTGGTCGACACCGGAATCCGCGGCGACGCGTCGGAGCTGGCAGGGCTCACCGTCGCCGAGCCCTCGGCGCACACCGGCGGCTGGACCGAGGTCAAGTTCGTCGACGCGGTCGCTGCGGCGATGGAGCGCCGTATGGCCGCGGACTCCCGCATCATCGTGATGGGCGAAGACGTCCACCGCCTCGCCGGCGGAACCAACGGCGCCACCAAGGGGCTGCGCGACGCGTTCGGCGCCGACCGTGTGATCGGCACCCCCATCAGCGAGAACGGGTTCTTCGGCCTCGCCGGCGGGATCGCGCTCGACGGCCGGTTCCGTCCCGTGGTCGAGTTCATGTATCCCGACTTCATGTGGGTGGCCGCCGACCAGGTGTTCAACCAGGTCGGCAAGGCGCGCCACATGTTCGGCGACAACAACACGCTCCCGCTCGTCCTGCGCACCAAGGTCGCGATGGGCTCCGGGTACGGCTCGCAGCACCTCATGGACCCCGCGGGCATCTTCGCGACCGCCCCCGGATGGCGCATCGTGGCCGCCTCGACGGCTGCCGACTACGTGGGACTCCTCAACGCCGCCCTCGCCCTGGAAGACCCGGTGCTGGTGATCGAGCACGTCGATCTCTACGGCACGGCTGATCGGGTGCCCGACGGCGACCTGGATTACATCATCCCGCCGGGAAGCGCCGCCGTCCGGCGCGAGGGCTCCGACGTCACGATCCTCACGTACCTCTCGATGGTGGGGCACGCACTGGAAGCTGTCGAGCAGACGGGAATCGACGGCGAGGTGATCGATCTCCGCTGGCTCGACCGGGCGTCGCTGGACTGGGAGACGATCGAACGCAGCGTCAAGAAGACCGGTGCCGTCCTCATCGTCGAGCAGGGCGCACGAGGCACGTCGTACGGCGGATGGCTCGCCGACGAGATCCAGCGTCGACTCTTCGACTGGCTCGATCAGCCCGTCGAGCGGGTCACCGGGGGAGAGGCGAGCCCGAGCATCTCCCGGATCCTCGAACGCGCCGCCATCGCGCGGACGGAAGAGGTCGTCGCCGGGCTCGAACGCGTTCGCATCAACGCCGGAGGACGATGATGGCCGCCGTCGTTCGCATGCCCGCGCTCGCCGCCGGAGCCACCGAGGCCGCGGTGCAGTCGTGGCTCGTCGCCGTCGGCGACAGCGTGGCGGCGGGGCAGGAGATTGTCGAGATCGAGACCGAGAAGGCGGTCGTCGAGTACGAGGCCGAGGAAGCCGGCGTCGTCGCGGCCCTGCTGGTCGACGCCGGTGCGGCCGTGGCCGTCGGCGCTCCCATCGCGGTGCTCGCGGCGCCCGGACAGTCCGCCGACGACGCGATCGCCGAGGCCGGGGTCACCCCGTCCGCCGCCGCGCCGGTGGCTGCCGCACCGGAGGCACCTGCGGCCGCATCGACCCCCGCTGCATCGTCGTCCGCCGTGCCGGAGACACCCGCCCCTGCGGCCCCGGCACCCGCACCCACACCTGCACCCGCGACAGAGCCTCCACCCGAGCGTGCCGACGGCGCCCGACTGTTCGCGAGCCCCCTCGTCCGTAGGATCGCGCGCGAGCGGGGGATCGATCTCTCGCGCATCGCGGGTTCGGGACCGAACGGGCGTATCGTCCGTCGCGACCTCGACGCCCTTCCGGAACCGTCTGAGACCGCGCCGACGCGCGTGACGGCTCCCGAGCATGATGCGGCGTACACCGACATCCCGCACACGGCCATGCGGCGCGCGATCGCGCGCCGGCTCACCGAGAGCGTGACGACCGTGCCCCACTTCTTCCTGTCGGCCGACTGTCGCGTCGATGAGGTGCTCGCGCTCCGTGCGCGCATCAACGAGCGGGGCGCGGTGAAGATCTCGGTCAACGACTTCGTGCTCAAGGCGGTCGCCGCCGCGATGCTCGACGTTCCCGAGGCCAACGCGATCTGGACGGAGGAGGCGACCCGGCGCTTCACGACGGTCGATGTGGGCGTCGCGGTCTCGATCCCGGGGGGACTGGTCACGCCCGTCCTCCGTGGCATCGAGGGCCTCACCC
This sequence comes from Microbacterium sp., assembly GCA_048594675.1. Lineage (GTDB taxonomy): Bacteria > Actinomycetota > Actinomycetes > Actinomycetales > Microbacteriaceae > Microbacterium. The sequence continues at coordinate 26,686 of JBMDWQ010000024.1, forward strand.
TCAGCGCCATCAGCAGCGGTGTCCGCGACCTCGCCGAGAAGGCACGTGCGGGCCGACTCAAGCAGCGGGAGCTGGAAGGCGGCTCCTTCGCCGTCTCCAACCTCGGCATGTACGGCACCTCGAGGTTCTCCGCGATCATCAATCCGCCGCACTCGGGGATCCTCGCCGTCGGCGCGGCCGAGCGCCGTGCCGTGGTCGAGGGTGACACGCTCGTGCCCGCCACGGTCATGAGCGTCACGCTCTCCGCCGACCACCGCGTCCTCGACGGAGCACTCGCCGCCCGGTGGCTGGCGGCGTTCACCGAACGCATCGAGAACCCGCTGTCGCTGCTCGTCTGATCCGATCCCACCCGAAGACCCTCGATGTCGAGAGATAAGGAAACACCCACATGACTGACAACCTGCCCACCATCGGCTGGATCGGCGCGGGCCGCATGGGCACCCAGCTGGTCCAGCGACTGCTCGATGCCGGGTACGACGTTGCCGTCTACAACCGCACGGCCGCCAAGGTCCAGCCGCTCGTCGACGCAGGCGCCTCCCACGCGGCGCGTCCCGTCGACCTCGCCGGTCGGGACCTCGTCTTCAGCATGGTCTCGGCCGACAAGGACCTCGAGCACGTGCTCCTCGGGCCCGACGGCCTGCTGACCGGGCCGTCCGCGCCGCGCATCGTCGCCGACGTGTCGACCGTCTCGGTCGCCACGAGTGAGAAGGTGCGGGCCGACGCCACCGAGCGCGGCACCGCCTTCCTGGCCACGCCGGTCTCCGGCAACCCCGCCGTGATCGCTGCGGGGAAGCTGACCGTCGCCGTCTCCGGTCCGCGCGACGTCTTCGACGAGGTGGAGCCGGTGCTCCAGGTCTTCGGCCGCGGTGTCACCTACGTGGGCGAGGGCGAGGTGGCCCGCCTCGTGAAGATCGCGCACAACGTCTTCCTGGGTGTGGTCACCCAGTCGCTCGCCGAGATCACGGTGCTCGCCCAGAAGGGCGGGGTGTCGCGCGAGGCCTTCCTCTCCTTCCTCAACGACTCGGTCATGGGGTCGGTCTTCACCGGCTACAAGACCCCGGCGTTCGTCAACCTCGACTTCACGCCGACCTTCACGATGCCGCTGCTGCAGAAGGACTTCGATCTCGGACTCGACGCGGCCTACCGGCTCGGCGCGCCGATGCCGATCGCCTCGGCGACCCGCCAGATCGTCGCTCAGGAAGTGGGCGCGGGAAACACGGAGCAGGACTTCGCCACGCTCCTGCTCGCTGTCGCCCGCGGCGCGGGGCTCGACCTCCAGCCCGAGAACGCCGACGTCACCGACGGTCTGACGGACTGACCGTCCGATGACACCTCGGCAGATCCCGGCGACCATGCGCGCCGCGGTGCTCCACGGTCGCCGGGATCTGCGGTTCGAGGAGGTGGCCGTGCCGCGCCCCGCGGCCGGCGAGGTGCTCATCGAGGTCACGATGGTCGGGGTATGCGGAACCGACGCCGCCGAATGGGCGTACGGGCCGATCCTCACCCCGATCCAGGAGCGTCATGCCGTGACCGGGCACCAGGGACCGATGACGCGTGGGCACGAGTTCGCCGGAACGGTGGTCGCCGTCGGCGAGGGGGTGGACGCGGCGTGGGTCGGTCGGCTCGTCGCCTCGTGCGGCGCCGCCCCCTGCGGGTCATGCGACCTGTGTGCGTCCGGCCGGTCCAACGTCTGCCGCCGGTACAGCGCGGTGGGCCTCCACCGGGGCGGCGCACTGGCCTCGTACGTGACGGCGCCCCTGGCGAGCTGCATCGACGCGGGCGCGCTCGGGATCGACGGCCGTGAGGCAGCGCTCGTCCAGCCCATGTCGATCGCCGTCCATGCCGCGCGCCGGTCGGGTGTCCGTGCCGGCGAGGTCGCCGTCGTGCAGGGAGTCGGCGGGATCGGCGCCTTCCTCATCCACACCCTCGTCGATCTCGGCGTCACGGTCGTTGCGGTCGACCTCGATCCGCAGCGCCTGGAGCTCGCCGCCGAACTCGGCGCGGAGCTCACGGTGCGCGGCGGCACCGACTCGTCTGCGGCAGAGATCGTGGCGAGCTGGGGTGAGCGGCTTCCGGTGTTCTTCGAGGTCACCGGAAGCGAGCGGGGCATGAACCTCGCCATCGAGATCGTGCCGATGGGAACGACCGTGGTGGCGGTGGGGATCGCGAAGAGACCGGCACCCGTCGACCTCGGGCGAGTCACGGTGCGCGAGCTCACGCTCGTCGGCACCAACGCGATGGTCCGCGAGACCGACCTCGTGGACGCTGCCCGCCTCGTCGCGCAGAGAGCGGGGCGGTGGCAGGCCGTCGCGCCGGAGCCGATCGCGTTCGACGATCTCGTCGGGGGAGCGCTGGAGCCTCTGTCGGAGGGACGGCCTCCGGCGGTCAAGACCCTCGTACGGCCCCCGGGCCGCCCGGAAGCGGCCCACTCGCGCTGAGGTGGAACACCTCTTCGATGCCGTCCTCGGGATCTTCCACCTCTCCCACCTTGACGAAGCCGAGTCGGCGCACGATCCGCAGTGACGCGGCGTTGGCCGGCGACACCGACGCGACGACCGTCCGCACCTCGGGGACGGCGATCGCCTCCGCCACGAGCATCTCCGCGGCCGCCGTGGCCAGGCCTCGCCCCCGGAAGGCGGGGTCGATCTCGTAGGAGATCTCCACGGCGCCCTCGTCATCGGGAGCGGTGTGGAACCCGGCGGCGCCGACGGCGA
>JBMDWQ010000240.1:0-4529 GCA_048594675.1 Microbacterium sp.
GCGGATCAGTGTCGAGGTCATCGGGCGTCTTCCTCTGCATTGGTGTCGGTGCGTTCCCCGGCCAGGAGGAGATAGAGCGCCGCCATCCTCACGGACACTCCGTTGGCGACCTGCTCGAGTACCGTTGACCGGGGTGAATCGGCGGCGTCGGCGGAGATCTCCAGGCCACGGTTCATCGGGCCCGGGTGCATGACAATGCTACCGTCCGGCAGGGCGGCCAGGCGCTCCGCGTCCAGGCCCCAACGCCGGGAATACTCCCGTTCAGTCGGGAAATACGCCGCGTTCATGCGTTCCAGCTGGATCCGGAGCATCATCACCGCATCCGGAGCGGTGGCGATCGCCTCGTCGAGGTCGTAGACCACGCGAGCCGGCCACGCCGAGACGTCCTGCGGCACGAGCGTCGGTGGAGCCACCAACGTGACCCGGGCCCCGAGAAGAGTGAGCAGCCAGACGTTGGACCGTGCCACCCGGGAGTGCAGGATGTCTCCGACGATGACCACGTGCATCCCCGCGAGATCGCGGCCGCGACTGTCCTCGCCGAAGGCGCGCTTGCGGATCGTGAACGCGTCCAGCAGCGCCTGGGTGGGGTGCTCGTGGGTGCCGTCGCCCGCGTTGATGACTCCCGCGGTGATCCAGCCGCTCGTAGCGAGCGTGTGCGGTGCGCCGGATGCGCCGTGGCGGATGACGACGGCGTCGGCGCCCATCGCCTGGAGGGTCTGCGCCGTGTCCTGCAGCGACTCGCCCTTCGAGACCGACGACCCCTTCGCCGAGAAGTTGATGACGTCCGCCGAGAGCCGCTTGGCGGCCGCCTCGAAGGAGATCCGGGTGCGCGTGGAGTCCTCGAAGAAGAGGTTCACGACCGTCTTGCCGCGAAGAGTCGGGAGTTTGCGCACCTCGCGCGACTGCGTGTCGCGCATGTCCTCGGCCACATCCAGGATGCGAAGCGCCTCCTCGCGACCGAGCGAGGCGGTGTCGAGCAGGTGCCTCATGACTCGATCGTCACCTCCTCGACACCGTCGGTGTCGGCGAGGTGGACGTTGACACGTTCGTCCCGTGAACTCGGCAGGTTCTTGCCGACGAAGTCGGGGCGGATCGGCAGCTCCCGGTGCCCGCGGTCGACGAGGATCGCCAGCCGCACCGCCGCCGGTCGCCCGATGTCGTTGAGAGCGTCGAGGGCCGCCCGGATGGATCGGCCCGAGAACAGGACGTCGTCGACCAGGACGACCGTACGGCCGTCGACGCCGGCGGGGATACGGGTGCGCTGCGGTGTCCGGGTGGGGTTACGGTGCAGGTCGTCGCGGTACATCGTGACGTCGAGGGAGCCCACGGGCACCGCGTGGCCCGAGACGTCGCCGATGAGGGCGCCGATGCGATCAGCGAGGGTGACTCCGCGGGTCGGGATGCCGAGGAGGACGAGCCCCTCCGGGCCCTTGTTGGACTCGAGGATCTCGTGCGAGATCCGAGTCAGTGCACGGGCGATGTCGGCGCCGTGCAGGACGGTTCGTGATGCCCCGGTGCGCACAGGCTCCTGGGTACTCATCCGCCGCTCCCTTCTCCGCCTCACAGGACGGTGTTAAAGGTTGCTGTGGTTCGCCCGCCAGCCTATCGGATCCGGCCCGCGTGCGAGGTCGACGCCGCCTACGCCACCTGAGTCTCCGACGTCCTTGCGGCGCGGATCGGATGACCTTGGGAGGTCAGGCAGCGGCCCGTGGCGAGGTCCCACTTCCAGTCGTGCAGCGAGCACGTGAGCACGCCGTCTTCGATCTTCCCGGTCTTGGTGAGGTCGGCACGCAGATGCGGGCAGCGTCGCTGCACGGTCCATTCCCCGAGCTCGGTGTCCTCGGTCTGATCGGACTGCTCCGCGTACCAGTTCTCCACGTACTCGATCCGGTCCCGAGACAGGCACTTCAAGAACGTCGTGAGGAACTCGTTGAACTTGCCGCTGCGGCCGACCTCGAACTGCATCGAGAGGAAGATGGAGTTCGACCAGTCGATCTCATGGTCGGCGATGTTCGTCGAGACGAGGTCGGCGGGGATCGTGTACCAGTAGATGCACTCCTCCCCCGCGTACTCGCGCACCTTGGCCTTGGGGAAGTCGACCACCATGTCCAGCTCGCCGATGCGGAACCGCACGTTGCCGCCCACGCCGTTGCGGATGGTCCGCGCGCGGCGCAGGAGCGGTTCCCACCACTCCTTGATGGCCTGCAGCATCTCCTCGGGGGGAAGGACCGCGGCGCGCGAGCCCTCTTCCCGGCGCACCTCGTCCTGGCGGGTGTCGCGCTGCTCGGCCAGATAGTTCCACTTGTCGTCGAAGATACGATCGATCTCCGCCTCGGTGTAGAGGGTCTGGGTGACCGAGATCTCGCCGTGGTTCAGATCGACCTGGGTGCCCGGAACGAACTCGTACCCCTTCTGCTCGGGGCGCAACTCACGCATGTGCGTGAGGAACTGACGCTGATCCGTGAAGATCGAGTCGTCCTCCAGGCCCCAGCCGTTGTAGCGGAACAGCTCTTCGCGCAGGAACATCGGGGGGCCCGCCATCGGAAACACGTGCTCCGCGTCGACTTTCTCGATGTAGTACATCGCGCGCTTGTTCTGCGCGTCGCGCTTGAGCTGGGCGAACGTCTGCTTCGAGTCCTGCGGAAGGTCGTAGACCATCGGCCACCAGATCGCGCCGGACACCTGGGTGAAGTAGGCGTCGGGTTTGGTGAACGACAACAGCTTCTCGAGGTCGAGCGGATGCGAGTCGTTCTGGTTGAGCACGCTTGCGGTGCCGTCGAACACACTGAGCGATGAGTCGCCGATCGGTCCGTCGCTCGGGGCACGCAGTGGCGTGACCATCACGTGCAGGTCACCGAACTCGAGGGGCACACCGGCCTGCGTGTAGACGATGTTCTCGTACCCCAGGGCCCGGATGTCCCGCTCGAGGTCGTCGGTCGGATATTCCGGCAGCAATACGCGGATGTCCTTACGGACGTAGCGGTTCAGCAGCGCAGGGTCGAAGTGGTCGCGGTGGCGGTGGGAGATGTACAGGAAGTCCGCCGCGCCGAACCGCTCCCAGTCCAGCGCCCGGTTGTCGGGGAACGGGAACCAGGACCCGAAGAAGCTCGGGCCGATCACCGGATCGCAGAGGATGCTGCCCCCCGCCGTCTCGATGAACATTCCCGCGTGGCCCAAGCCTGTGATCCGCATGATGGCTACCTCCTGTCGAGCCCGACGAGTCTACGCGAGGAGGTTCGCCGGACCCTGGGCGACGGGCCGTGCATGCCGCGGGCGTCACTCGAGGAGCCGGCGGATGTCGTCGGCGCCGAGGGCCGTCGAGAACGCGCCGTCGGCGTCCATGACGGAGTGGAAGAGATGAGCCTTGCGTTGCTGCAGCTCGAGCACCTTCTCTTCGATCGTCCCCGAGGCGATGAGCCGGTAGACCGTGACGGGCCGAGACTGCCCGATGCGGTGAGCGCGTCCGATCGCCTGCTGCTCGGCCGCCGGGTTCCACCACGGGTCGAGGAGGAAGACGTAATCCGCCTCGGTCAGCGTCAGCCCCACGCCTCCTGCGGTCAGGCTGATGAGGAAGACCGGTGCGGATCCGTCTCGGAAGGTGCGAATGACGTCCTCACGGCGCGTCGTCGCACCGTCGAGGCGTACGAGGTCGAGGCCGTGCGCGCGGAGATCACGCTCGACCAGGTCGAGGTAGGAGGTGAACTGGCTGAACACGAGCGCGCGGTGCCCCTCCGCGGCCACCCCGACGATTCGCTCTCGGAGGGCGTCGAGCTTGCTGGAAGCGATCTCGGGTCCGCCCGCGTCGACGAGGGACGGGGCGAGGGCGAGCATCCGGAGGAGGGTGAGCGAACGGAAGACGATGAAGCGATGACTGTCGAGGTCGTCGAGGAGTCCCAGCACTTTTCGCCGTTCGCGCTGCAGCACCCGGTCATACACGGCGCGGTGGCCGCTGGTGAGCTCGATGCGCACGTCCTGTTCCTGGCGCGGTGGCAGATCGGCGGCCACGACGTCCTTGGTTCGGCGGAGAAGGAAGGGCCGGATTCGGCGCCGAAGCCGCTCGAGCCGACGACGTCGCGGGGCGCCGTCGTCGGCGTCCTCCCCCGTGCCGCCGCGCTCGATGGGCTGCACGTACTCGTCCCGGAACCGCCGGGCAGAGGCGAAGAGACCGGGTGAGGTCAGCGACAGGATCGCCCACAGATCGACGAGGCTGTTCTCCAGCGGGGTGCCGGTCAGCGCGAACCGCGCGCGGGCTCGGAGCCCCTGGGCCACGCGGTGCGCCCGTGTGCGAGGGTTCTTCAGCGCCTGGGCCTCGTCGAAGACCACGACCGACCAGTCCGACGCCGTGTAGGCGGCCTCGTCCAGGCGGAGGAGTGCGTAGGAGGTCACGACGATGTCGACGTCGAGGTCGTCGGGCCGAATACCGGTGGCCGTGGCGCCAATCCCGGTGAGGCCCCGGGCAGGTGGCGCGGCCGCGGGGCGCCAGGTCGACAGCACCCAGGTCGGGGGCCCGACCCCTGGGGGGCGCGCGG
>JBMDWQ010000241.1:0-6291 GCA_048594675.1 Microbacterium sp.
GGCGCGTACGCCGGTTTCGAGGCCATCGACCGCACCGTCATCGACGCCGGTCGGGCCATGGGGATGACGCCGTGGCAGGTGCTGTGGAAGATCGAGGTGCCGCTGGGGCTGCCGCTCCTGATCGGCGGCATCCGCAGTGGCGCCCTCCAGGTGGTGGCCACCGTCACGATCGCCGCCTACGTCGGCCTCGGCGGGCTGGGCTTCTTCTTCATCCAGGGCATCCAGCTGCAGCGGTTCGAGCAGATCCTCGGCGCCTCGCTCGTCGTCATCGCCTTGGCCCTCGCCGTCGACGGCGTGTTCGCCCTGCTGCAGCGGCTCGTCGTGCCGCGGGGCGTCGCCGTCCGCTCACCCGCCCGCGACCGCCGTCGCCCCGCCGCCGTGGCGACCTCGACCTGACCCCACCGCCTGTCACCATCCCGCGCCTACAGCACACCAGAAAGGCACCTCACATGTCCCGCATTCGCTCCCGCTTCACCGCGGCGGCCGGCCTCGTCGCCGTCGCCGCCCTGGCCCTGGCCGGCTGCGCCTCCTCCGATCCGCTCGGTGGCGACGCCTCCAGCCCGGCACCCACCTCCGGCTCCGGAACGGGGTCGTCCACCATCGTCGTCGGCTCGCAGGCGTACTACTCGAACGAGATCATCGCCGAGATCTACGCACAGGCTCTGGAAGGCGCCGGGTTCACCGTCGAGCGCAAGTTCCAGATCGGCCAGCGCGACCTCTACATCCCGTCGCTCGAAGACGGCAGCGTGCAGCTGTTCCCCGAGTACACCGGCAACCTGCTGCAGTTCTTCGAACCCGACACCACCGCGACGACGTCCGAAGACGTCTACGCGGCCCTCAAGAACGCGCTTCCGGAAGGCCTGACGGTGCTCGACCAGTCGTCGGCGACCGACCAAGACTCCTACAACGTGACGGCCGACTTCGCACAGAAGAACAACCTCACGTCGCTGGAAGACCTCGCCGGTCTCAGCGGTCTCACGCTGGGCGGCGCCCCCGAGCTGGAGGAGCGTCCGTACGGCCCGAAGGGTCTGAAGTCGGTCTACGGCGTCGATGTCGCCTTCTCGGCCACCGCCGACACCACGGTCGACGAGTTGGTCGCCGGCAACATCCAGATCGCGAACGTCTACAGCGCCGACCCGCGCATCCAGACCAACGACCTCGTGACGCTCGAAGACCCCAAGGGCCTGTTCCTCGCCTCCAACGTGGTCCCGGTCGTCAGCTCGGCCATCGCCGACGAGATCGCCGATGTGATCAACCCGATCAGCGCAGCCCTGACCCCCGAGGGCCTGGTCGCCCTGAACGTGGAGTCGACGGAGCAGAAGCGCTCCTCCGCCGACATCGCCAAGGACTGGCTCGCCGCCAACGGCGTCGGCTGATCCGACACACGAGAACGGCGCCCCGGATCTTCCGCGGCGCCGTTCTCGTGTGTGTGTGTGATGCCGACTAGAAGGCGCGGAGCGTGGCGTGGAGGCCGCCATCGATCAGGTCGCGACGGAGGATGCCGCGCCGGCGCAGCACCGGCACGAGCTCGTCGAGCGTGCGGTGGATCGTCACGGGGTGGAGGTCACCCCACAGCAGGATGCCGTCGTTGCCCCAGTCGCCCAGCTCCTCGATGAGGTCGGCGAACTCGTCGGCCGTCCCGACGAAGCCGGTCCGATCGGAGATACGGCCGAGGCGCGCGAGCGCCGCGAGATGGGTCCGCAGGGGCGTGGCAGCCACATCGCGGTCACCGGTGAGTCGGCGGATGCTGCCCTGGGAGACGTGCTCGCCGAAGATCCTGAGATCCAGCGGCGCATCGAGGTCGAGTCCGGTGAGGTCCGTCTCGAGGTCGCTCGACTGCCGCCGCGCGATGAGGCGCAGTGTGTCGTCGTCGGGATCGGCGGCCGCCGCGACGAGGCGGTCGGCCTCTGCCGCGCTCGCGACGATCGTGGGCTGGATCGCGAAGAGGATCTTGATGTCCTCCGGCCTGCGACCCCGCTCGATGGCCGCGGCGTGGATGCGGGCACGGTACTCCCGCACGCTCTGTTCGTGGAGGGGTGCGAGGGCGAGCTGGATATCGGAGTTCGCGCCGGCGAAGGCGAGACCCCGCCCGGATCCACCCGGCGAGGCGATCACGGGCTCGCCGTGCTCGAACGGGATGGCGTTGAGGGGGCCGTCGAAGGCGAAGTACTCGCCGCGATGTCGGACAGCGTCCAACCGTGAGCCGTCGGCATAGACCCCCGAGACCGGATCGGCCACCAGAGCACCGTCTCCCCAGCTGCGCCAGAGCGCGCGAAGACCGCCCAGCCACTCCTCGGCGCGGTCGTAGGCGGCATCGTGACCGAGTTGTGGGGCATCCCCGAAATGCCGGGCGCTGGCCGTGTCGGTCACGACGTTGAGCCCCAGGCGGTGACCGGACAGGTGCTGCAGCGTCGCGAACTGACGAGCCGCGGTGTACGGGAGGTACGCGGCGGGGTTGACGGTGGGGATGATCCCCAGATGCGTCGTGGCGGCGAAGAGATACGGCGCGAGAAGGAGCGGATCGTGCTTGGGCCCTCCGAACGCGTGCCGCACACGGAGATCGATCGTCGCCGCCGATCCGAGCGACGGGGCGTCCTCGATCAGTACGAAGTCGAATCCCGCGCGCTCCAGTTCCCGCGCCGACTGTTGATACAGCTCGGGCGACGTCCAGCGCCAATCCCAGTCGAGCGAAGGGCTCCCCCAGCCGTGCGGACCGAAACCGCGCGCCAGGAACCATCCGAAGTGCTGCGGCCGGCTCATACCGCCACCCGCGCGCGTGCCGACGGAGCGGAGGCGTCCGCGGCGGCACCGGAGGCGGCGAGGGCCCCCTGGAGGTCGGCGATGAGGTCGGCGGCATCCTCGATGCCGATCGAGAGGCGGAGCGTTCCGGGGAACACCCCGACCGAGGCCTGCTCCTCCTCGCTCAGCTGCAGGTGACTCGTGGAGCCGGGGTGCAGCACGAGCGAGCGGACGTCGCCCAGGTGAGTCATGTGCGTGAACACCTCCAGCGCCTCGACGAAGCGCCGCGCCGTGGACTCGTCGCCGGCGAGCGTGATCGTGAAGACCGATCCGAACCCCCGCGGCAGGATTTCGGCGGCGAGCTCATGGTCGGGGTGCGAGGGAAGGCCCACGTAGTCGACGGCGGCGACTCCCGGCTGATCCTCCAGCCACCGCGCGACGGCCAGCGCGTTGGCGGACTGACGATCCACGCGCAGGCTCAGCGTCTCGATGCCCTGTGCGATGAGGAAGGCGTTCAGCGGCGACGGCGTGGGGCCGAGCCGCGGCGCCACGCTCTCTCGGGCGTAAGCGAGGCGAGCGTTCCCACCGACGCGATCCGCGATGCTGGGCGCCCCCCGCCGGCCCGGCGCCACGAGGTGCGGGAAGAGCGCACCGGAAGTGACGGGGTCGAACCGGCCGCTGTCGACGATCGCACCGCCGAGCACGGCTCCCTGTCCGGCGAGGAACTTGCTGGCCGAGTGAACGACGACATCGGCTCCGTGCTCGATCGGACGGAACAGGTAGGGCGTCGCGAACGTGTTGTCGATGACCAGCGGAATGCCCCGCTCGCGCCCGACGCGCGAGATCGCGGCCACATCGATGAGGCGGTTGGTGGCATTGGAGATCGATTCGCCGAACAGCAGTCGAGTCTCGGGCCGGATCGCCGCGGCCCACGCGGCGGGGTCGCGGATGTCGTCGACGAAGTCGACCTCGATGCCCAGTCGCGAGAAGTTGTCGAGGAAGAGGCCCCGCGTTCCCTCGTAGATGTGTCTCGAGGACACGATGTGGTCCCCGGCTCCGGCCAGGCTCAGCACCGCGATCGTGGTGGCGGCCTGGCCACTCGCAAGGAGCAGCGCCCCGCTTCCACCCTCGAGCGACGCGAGCGCGGACTCCGCGGAGGAGACGGTGGGATTGCCCGTGCGCGTGTAGGCGAAGCCGTCACCCGCGCCGAAGTGCGCCGTGGCCTGCTCGTACTCGTCGAACGAGAACCCCGCCGTGAGGTAGATCGGGGTCACCCGCGGCGAGCCGCCGTCGGCACGGTCACCGTCGTGCACCTGTCGCGTGGTGAACCCGCGATCCGTCGAACCACCGCTCATGCGCGCCCTTCCTCTCGGCCGGGCCTCACCCCGCCGAGAGCCATCATGGGCTTACGCGTCGCGGTTCGCCTATTCGCGGTGTCGCCGTGTTACGCGGCGCGATCCCACCGTCGCAGCGCGCGCTCGGCGAGGAAGGTCACCCACTTCGAGGGTTGCCCCGGGGGGACGTCGTGCGCCACCCACGTATCGCCTCCGAATCGCCAGCCCTGATCCCAGCGCCCGTCGTCGCGCCGGGCCGCCCGCAGACGCTCCACGGCCTCTTCGGCGCGCGGGTCGTTCGGCGCGCCATCCCACTCCGCGGCGTCGGTGACGTGGTCCACCGCCTTCAGCAGCGTGTACGGCGCGCGGTAGGGGTACACGATGAGGTCGGTCCACGGCCCCACCTGCTCGCCCGTCGACGCCCGGTACCGAAGCTGCCGGCTCAACAGGTACTCCTCACCGCGGTGTCGCGCATCGCGGACGCTCGTGTCACCCGTGAGCTTCTCGTACGCCAGGAGCCCGCGCACCGCGTTGATCGTGGAGTGGAACGACGACCGCGTCGATCCTTCCACCCACTCGCAGTTCCACCCACCGTCGGCGAGCGCGTGCGCCGGGAACCACGCGGCGAGGTGCGACATGTCCTCCCCCAGCCACGCGCCGTTGGCGAGGGTCATGGCGTTGATGCACACGTCTACCTCGCCGTCCCAGTAGGGCAGGTCGTCGTACTCCCATCGGCTGTGCGCGCGGAGTTTGTCGGCGGTACCGTCGAGGACGCGGGGGTCGAGCCCCCACTCGCGCAGGCTCGTGAGGGTCCACGTGGTGGCGGTGTAGGGCTGCTCGTTCTGTGGGGGATGTTCGGTCATCGTCGCCGGGAAGAATGCCCCACCGGCCCACTGCCCGTCGTCGTCCTGGTGTGACAGGAGCGTCGCACCGTCTCCCTCGACCGCGATGCGCGCCCGCGTCTGCTCCCAGACCTCGCTCGGAACCTCGAGCAGATCTCGTTCCACTTGCCATCGGAGGGTGGGATCGGAATCCCGAAGCCAATCGCGGACGGTCGCGGGCGTCATGCGCTCACGCTACGCCGGGGCGCCGACACGGTCGAGGCACCCCGCGGCGACGCGTCAGCCGCGCGCGAGGATCTCGCCGTGCGGCATCAGGAGCCATCCGTCGTCGCTGTCCGCCCACTCCCGCCATCCGGCGCTGATGCGTTCGAGCGCCGCGCGGTCGGCGATCCCCCGGCGGAGGACGTTCTCGGCGAACGAGGAGTGCAACGCGCGATCGGCCCACGCGCCACCCCACCACTGACGCGCCTCCGAGCTCTCGAAGAGCCAGATCGATGCGGACGAGGTCACCTCGGCGAACCCGGCCTCCCGCGCCCACGCCTTCAGCCGGCGTCCCGCGGCCGGCTCACCGCTCGTGGCGCGGTGGCCGGCGAGGTAGACCTCGCGCCACTCGTCGAGCCCGGGCGGCTGAGGCCACCAGATCACGCCCTCGTAGTCGACTTCGCGCACGGCGACGACGCCGTCGGGTGTGCGCACACGACGGAACTCGCGAAGCGCATCGACGGGTCGGCTCAGGTGCTGCAGCACCTGATGGGCGTGAACGACGTCCCATTCCCCGTCGCCCGACGAGAGCGCGTAGGCATCGTCGACGGCATACTCCAGGGTATCGATCCCGAGGGCCACGCGATCCGCCTCGGCGGCCTCGATGACGTCCGCCGCCGCGTCCACGGCTCGCACGCGGCCCGGCGCGACGGCGCGGGCGAGATCTGTCGTGATGGTCCCGGGCCCGGCGCCCACATCGAGCACGGACATCCCGGGACGGAGTTCCGGCAGCAGATACGCGGCCGAGTTCGCCGCCGTGCGCCGGCGGTGCACCCGCAAGACGCTCTCGTGATGCCCGTGTGTGTAGTCGTCGGCCATCTCCCCATCATGCGGCCTGCGGGGCGCCCGCGATGTCACATGTCGGTCGGCGTCCACTCCGAGACGGCGTCGAGGTCGGCGACCTCCTCGGCGGTGAGATCCACGCGCGCGCCGTCGAGGAGATCGGCGACCTGTGACACCCGCGAGGCGGAGGCGATGGGAGCAACGACGGCCGGCTTTGCCCGGAGCCAGGCCAGCGCCGTCGCCGCGATGGAGACCCCGTGGGCGGCGCCGATGCGCTCGAGCGTGTCGATGATCTGGAGGCCCTGCGGCGTCGCGTACTCGACGGCGGCACG
>JBMDWQ010000242.1:0-16426 GCA_048594675.1 Microbacterium sp.
GTCTCGGCGATCTGGCGCACCTGGTCCTTGGTGAGCTTGCCCACCTTGGTCGTGTGCGGCGTCGGCGATCCCTTCTGCAGGCCGGCGGCCTTCTTGATGAGCTCCGCAGCCGGCGGGGTCTTCAGGATGAAGGTGAAGCTACGGTCTTCGTAGACCGTGATCTCCACGGGGATGACGTTTCCGCGCTGCGACTCGGTCGCGGCGTTGTACGCCTTGCAGAACTCCATGATGTTGACGCCGTGCTGACCGAGCGCGGGGCCGATCGGCGGCGCCGGGTTGGCGGCACCGGCGTTGATCTGGAGCTTGATCAGGCCGGTCACCTTCTTCTTGGGTGCCATGTTCTTCCTTCTGTCGAGCGCCCTGTGCCGGAGCATCGCGGGCGCGCTTCCACGTGTCAGGCCATTCCTGACGGTGGTGGGGTGATCGCGCGACACGCGCGCAACCGCTCAAGTCTACCAGTCCTGCGGAGAGCAACGCAGGCGGCAACAGCAGAGCAGGACGACTCGTGGAGAATCGTCCTGCTCTGGAGACGTCGTCCTGTGCGGCGGACGACGCGGCGCCGACTACTGCTTGGTGACCTGGTCGAACGAGAGCTCGACCGGAGTCTCGCGCTCGAACAGGGAGACGAGCACGGTGAGCTTTCCGCTCTCGGGCTTGATCTCGCTGATCGAGCCCGGAAGACCCGCGAACGAGCCCTCCTTGATCGTGATGGTCTCGCCGATCTCGAAGTCGACCTCGGTGACGACGCTGCTGGCCTGGGTCGCCGATCCCTTGGCCGCGCCCTTGGCGGGGGCGACGTCCTTGACCTCGACGAGCGACTTCAGCATGTTGAAGGCCTCTTCGAAGCGGAGCGGCGTGGGGTTGTGCGCGTTGCCCACGAACCCGGTGACACCCGGCGTGTGGCGGACGACCGACCAGGTGTCCTCGTTGAGCTCCATGCGCACGAGCACGTATCCGGGGATCCGGACGCGCGTGACCATCTTGCGCTGGCCGTTCTTGATCTCGACGACGTCCTCCATGGGGACCTCGACCTGGTAGATGTCCTCCTCGACCTCGAGCGTGGACTTCCGCTGCTCGATGTTGGCCTTCACCTTGCGCTCGAATCCGGCGTAGGAGTGGATGACGTACCACTTGCCCGGGAGGCTGCGCAGTTCGGCACGGTAGGCCTCGTACGGGTCGAGGTCGGTGTCGGCCTCGTCGCCCTGCGACGCCTCGGCGTCGTCGTCGCCCAGCTCGGGACCGTCGTAAGGAGTGACCTCCTCGGCGGCCTCGGCGGCGGCCTCGGCCTGCTCCTCGGCGAGGGAGTCGGTGAGGACCTCGGCGGCGGCCTCGGCTTCGGCGGCCTCGTCGATCTCCAGTGCGTCGTTCACGATGGCATCAGCCTCCGGGTCGTCGATCTCGATGTCGGCATCGCCCTCGTCGACGCCGTCCTCGTCTTCGTCGACCACGTGGATCGCGACGTGCTCGGCGGCCTCGGACGAGCGCTCCTGGTCGGCGAGGTAGTTGCCCTCCTGGGCCTCGTCGTCCTCGCTGGACTGCTCCGCGGCGGTCGCCCAATCGGCGTCGTCGACATACTTCTCAGACAATTGCCTTCTCTTCCATCGGATGGTCGGGTGAGGTCATCCCGCGCGCGTTTCGAGCGAACAGTGGATCAGCTCGGCACGCCGAAGACGACGTTCACGACCCAGGTGAACAGCAGGTCGAGGCCGTAGACGATCGCCATCATGACGACGACGAAGCCCAGCACGACCGCCGTGAACTTGCCCAGCTCCTGCCGGGTCGGGGTGACGACCTTGCGAAGCTCCGCGAACACCTGGCGGATGAAGAGGGCGATGCGCTGGAAGAAGTTCAGCTTCTTCTCGCGAGACACGCCGCCGACCGCGACGATCTCGCCGTTCGCCTCATCCTGGACCATGTACCCACCTGTATGAATTGCGTCGGCGCCAACTCGGTGCTGGCGCTGTGTGTCAACGTATGCGCTGACGCGCAGGGCGGACAGGAATCGAACCTGCAACCTGCGGTTTTGGAGACCGCTGCTCTGCCAATTGAGCTACCGCCCTATGCCGGACGCGAGTCCGACGGGTGTGCAGACGACGACCTTGCGGTCGTCCGTCCACGCACTTCTACCGTAACCATGGATACGAGGTTTCAGGCCCGCGGGCACGGCAAAAGAATGCAGACAACTGCGCGCACAAGTGTACGGCATGCCCCGGGGCCGTGCGAATCAGCGACGGGGACGGGTGCGCGTCCGGGGCGCGGCGCGGTTCAGTACTGCTGGATGCCGTAGCGGTCCGGCTCTTCGCCACGACGGAAGTCGCGGCCCGAGACGGAGTCGGGGGTGATCCGCACGTAGTTGTACTTGAGCGTCGGAATCCACGGCTTCAGCGGCAGGTCGTCGGCGGCGCGCACCTCGTCCGAGCTCTCGAGACGTTGCGCACGCCCGCGCACGACGACGCTCCACGCATCGGTGGCGGTGTAGTCGTCGACCTCGAACAGCACCTCGTCGTTGATGGAGAGCTCGGTGAGCTTGCTCCCCTCCGCCGTGCGGAACACGATCGTGTCCCCGTCGAGCGTGTAGTTGACGGGGAAGATGTCGAGCACTCCCCCGACGGAGGTGACCAACCGGCCGAGCTCTTGCTCGGCCAGGCGGTCGAAGCACTCCCGGTCGCTGAGATAAGAGATGGCGGCAGTGTTGTCCATGACCCCATCCTGCCCCCGAGACCGCCATCTGCACAGGGCCGGATGGCCGGGATAATCGCGGGCATGCTGGGTAGGCTGGAAGCACCCGGATCACCGCCTCGCGGCGGCGACGCGCCATGACACAGCACCATCGAGGAGTGACGCTGAACGACCACGCTGCCGCGCACCAGTTCCAGGTGGATCTCCGCGGCGTCATCGACCTCCTGAGCCGGCACATCTACTCGAGTCCGCGCGTCTTCTTGCGTGAGCTGCTCCAGAACGCCGTCGACGCGATCTCCGCGCGCCGTACGCTCGACGGCGGCGGTGGCCGCGTGCGCATCACGCCGATCGGCGGGGATTCGACGGAGTTCGTCCTCCGCGACGACGGCGTGGGCCTGACGGAGGCCGAAGTCGCCGACCTCCTGGCGACGGTCGGTCGCAGCTCGAAACGCGACATCTTCGACCTGCCTCGCGGCGACTACCTGGGGCAGTTCGGCATCGGGATGCTTTCCTGCTTCATGGTGTGCGACACCATCGTCATCCGCTCTCGGAGCGCGGCCGGCGGCCCCGGAGTGGAGTGGACGGGGCACTCCGACGGCACGTTCACCGTCGCTCCCACCGAAGACGACCTCCCCGTCGGCACGAGCGTTCACCTGCGGCCCCGCCCCGACAGCCGTTCCCTGCTGAGCACCACGACGATCCTGGAGCTGGCCGAGACCTTCGGGCGCTACCTCCCGGTGACGGTGGCGGTCGACCTCCCCGCGGGGGGCGAGACCGTGATCACCGAGCCCGCTCCGTTCCTGGAGGGCGACCTCGAGGCGCAACGCGCCTACGGCCGCGAGCTCATCGGTGCCGAGCCGCTCGACGTCATCCCGCTCACCGTCGCGGGCACCCAGACCCGTGGGTTGGCCTTCGTCCTGCCCTTCGCTCCCCCGCCCACCGCGCGTCAGAGCACGCGCGTGTATCTGCGTCGCATGCTGTTGACCGAGCGGGCGGACGATCTGCTGCCCGACTGGGCATTCTTCGCCCGCGCGGTGGTGGACTCGGGGTCACTGAACCCGACCGCGAGCCGGGAATCGCTCGTCGACGACGACGCCCTCGAGCAGACGCGGCGCGAGATCGGAGAGGCGATCCGGCGCTGGATCCTGGATCTCGCACTGAGCGATCCCGGGCGTCTGGCGCACTTCGTCGCGATCCACGAGGTCGCGCTCAAGTCGCTCGTGCGTCACGACGAGGAGCTCGCGCGGTTCATCGTCCGGTGGCTGTCGGTGGACACGACGGTGGGTCGCCTGCGCATCGAAGAGCTCGTACGGCGGTTCCCGCGCATCCGGTTCGCCGAGACGGTGGACGAGTTCCGGCAGGTGGCGAGCATCGTCGCGCCGGGCTCGGCGCTCGTGAACGGCGGCTACCTGTATGACGCCGACCTCATGCGTCGTCTTCCCGAACTGTTCGACGGTGTCGTGGTCGAGCAGGTCGACGTCGTGAGCGAGATCGATCGCCTCGACCCTCCCGCCCTCGAGGACCGCGATGCCGCCCTCGCGCTCGAACGACGCGCGGCGGCGGCCCTGGAGGGGGTCGACGTGTCGGTGCGCTCCTTCGATCGCACCGAGCTGCCGAGCCTGTTCGTCGCCGATCCCGAGGTCCTGCGCGCCCTCGACCGCGGCCGCGCCCGCAGCGCCGGCGGGGCACTGTGGGGCGGCGTCCTCGACCGTGCCGCGCGTGCCGGTCGGCGCGCCGACGTCCCGACCGACGCCCCGGTCGCACGGCTGTGTCTCAACTGGCAGAACGCGCTCGTGCGCCGGCTCGCGCACGCCCCGGAGGGCCGCGTGTTCGACACGGGCGTCCGCCTCCTGTACGTCCAGTCGCTCCTGGCGGGGCATCACCCGCTCGGGCCCGCCGACCGGGAGATGATGACCACGTCGCTGACCGAACTCCTCGGGCACGCGCTCGACGATGACACCCCCACGGCAACGGAAGGAACCCCATGACCGGCTACGCCGACCGCGTGCGCGCACTCTTCGACGAGATCGACCAGACTCCCTGGGGGCCGCAGGAGCGCGCCCTCGTCGCCGAGGCGGTGGCCCTCGCTCAGGAGAGCGGCGACGAGCGCCTGGAGTACGAGGCGCGGATGCGGCAGACCTCGAGCGCCAACATGATCGGCGACACCGACCTCATGCTCACCTCGTTCGCCTGGTGCCTCGGCCACCACGACGCCGATCCCTCCCGCTTCCCGGCCCTCATCGAACCGGCGGGCGATCTGATGTGGCAGTACAAGTGGATGGCCGGGGCGCTGCGCGGCTCTCCCGAGTTCGCCCCGGAACAGATCTCCGCCGTGCTGGACGACATGGAGGAGCACTACCGCCGCGCGGGCCTCGGCTCCAGCGGAGTGCTCATGGCGCGCTTCGAGGACGCGTGGGCGGCGGGACGCTGGGAGGAGGCCGACGCGCTGCAGAAGCAGCTCGAAGCCACCCCCCGCGATGACTACAGCCATTGCGACGCGTGCGTCCGCAGCCAGTTCGCCGGATTCTTCGCCGAGACCGGCCGCGAAGACGACGCCATCCGCCTGGTCCAGGAGCTCGTCGAGGGCGGCTTCGCCTGCGGGGAGGAGCCCGAGCACGCACTCGCCCGCGCCCTCGTGCCCTACCTCCGGGCCGGGATGCTCGAGGAAGCACGCACGGCGCATCTGCGCAGTTACCGGCTGGCGAAGGACAACCCCGACAACCTCACGATCGTCGCGAAGAACGTCGTGTTCTGCGTCGTCACCGGGAATGCGGCGCGGGCGCTCGCCCTCGTCGAGCGGCACCTGCCGTGGCTCGTGCACGACGGGCTCAACGCCGAGGCGCACGTGAGCGCCCTCGGCGCGTTCGCCGTCGCGCTGGACGCCGTCGCCGAAGCGGGGCACCCCGACACGATCGTGCGGGGCTCAGACGCCGAGTCGCTCGCCGAGGTCTTCGGCCCTCACGAGGGCCCGTGGACGGTGTCCGATCTCGCCGCGCGCGCATGGGCCGAGGTGGAGCGGATCGCCGCCGCGTTCGACGCACGCAACGGCACCGACGCCCACGCGCGCGGCCTCGATCGGCTGCGAGAGACCGCACGCGAGCGCTACGACGTGCCGATCCGGTCGCACGAGTTCTCGACTCTGCCGGCACCCACGACGCCCCAGACGGCCGCGGAGCGGATCGACCGTGCGCTGGTGCTCAGCAGCGCCGGATCCCGCACCGCCATCGACGCGATCCGCGCGGCACTCCCCGATGCCGACGAGGCCGAGCGAGTGACCCTGACCTCGCACCTGCTGTCGGCACTGGTGGCGTACGGACACATCGAGGAGGCCTCTGCCGCGCTTCCCGAACGCCTCTCGGTGCTGCGGGCCGCGGGACGGACTGCTCAGGCAGACCTGGAGGAGCGACTCGGCCTGATCCTGTTCGGTGCCGGGCTCGAGGAGTCGCTTCCCCTCATCCGCGCCGAACTGGACAACGCCGCCGAGGCAGACGTCGACGTCCGCGCCGACCTGTGGTCGACGCTGGCGATCGGTCTGCTGTGGACAGGAGAGCACGCCGAGGCGGCGGAGGCGGCGCGCACCGCTGTCGCCCTGTTCCGC
The DNA here is from genome assembly GCA_048594675.1 of Microbacterium sp. Classification (GTDB taxonomy): domain Bacteria; phylum Actinomycetota; class Actinomycetes; order Actinomycetales; family Microbacteriaceae; genus Microbacterium. The sequence goes on from JBMDWQ010000242.1 coordinate 6,278, forward strand.
GCTGCGGGCGACCCGCGCCGCGCGCACGGGATGCAGCTGCTCGAGGCCGATGCCCTCGCCTCGCCCGACCATGCGGCAGCCTCGGCGTCAGCCGTCGACGCGCTGCTCGCCGACCCCGCGGTCGACGACGGCCGCCGTACGCGGGCCCTCGTCACCCGCGCGCGCCTCCACGGAATGGCGGAGGAGTTCGCGGCGGGCGCGGCTGCGGCCGACGAGGCGACCCGCCTCGCCCTCACGATCGGCGCGGACGATCAGATCGTCGCCGAGACCAGCCTCCTCGCCGCCGCGCTGCACGAGGACGCGGGACGCCCGTCCGAAGCCGTCAGCCGTTATCGCCTGGCCGCGGAACGACGCGAGGCGGCCGACCTCACCAGCATCGACGTGCGCTTCCGCCTGGGGCGCGCGATGCTCGCCGCCGGCTTCGCCGCGGAAGCAGTGGACACCCTGAACGATGTGCTGCGTGAGGAGAGCGAGAACGAGGAGGAGGCCGCATCCCGGGCCATCACGGCGGGGTTGTTGGCGCAGGCGCTCCAGGCGTCCGAGGACTTCGGCAACGCCGTGGGCGCGTGGGCCTACACGGCCGACCTGCGGGAGGAAGCCGGCGACGTTCCGGGGCGCGCATTCGCGCTCGTGCAGCAGGGCCGCATCCTGGGACGATTCGGTGAGGTCGACGATGCGATCGAAATCCTCACCGAAGCCGTCGGTCTGCTGCGCGGCAACGAGGACGAGGTGGGCCTGCTCGCCGACGGTCTCCACACCCTCGCTCAAGCCCACAATCAGCGCGGCGACGACGAGGTGTTCGCCTTGTTGGACGAGGCGCTCGAGCTCGGTCGACAGCACGACGCCGGCTGGTTCGTCGCCGACGTCCTGGACACGCGCGCGCGTGTGCTGGGCGGGCGCGGGCGCACCGACGAGGCGGTGGCCGCCGCACTGCAGGCCGCAGACGGCTTCGCGGGTGCCGGCGATGCGTCGTCGTCCGCCGGAGCGGAGCTGCTCGCCGGCCGCCTGCTGCTCGGCGCCGAGCGCCCGGGAGACGCGGTGCCGCTCCTGCGGACCGCTCTCGAACACGCCGACGGCGTCGAGGGTCTCCGCGATGCCGTCGCACTCGATCTCGGCAATGCGCTGGAGATGCTCGGTCGCCACGCCGAAGCGGCGGAGGTCCGCGCGACCATCCGGTCCTGAGCCGCCGCGCGCGGCGCAGACGAAAGGGGAGGATGCCAGAGCGGCATCCTCCCCTCTCCCGTCCACGAGCGGCGTCGTGGGCGTCGGGGCTCAGGCCACGCGGATGAGCTTCTTGTTGACGAACTCGTCGGCGGCGAGGAGCCCCATCTCTCGACCCGTGCCGCTGCGCTTGACGCCGCCGAACGGCAGCGCCGGCTCGTCGGCGAGAACGACGTTGACGTAGACCATGCCCGCCTCGATCTGGTCGGCGACGCGCTCGGCCTGCTCGGGGTCGGTCGTGAAGACGTAGGAGCCGAGGCCGAAGGACGTGCCATTGGCGACCTCGACGGCCTCCTCCTCGCTCCCCACGCGGTAGACGACACCCACCGGCCCGAAGAACTCCTCGAGGTACGCGTCCATGTCGGAAGTGACACCGGTCAGCACCGTGCCGGGGTAGAAGGCGCCGTCGCGCTTGCCGCCCGTGACGAGCGTGGCGCCCTGCGCGACCGCGCGGTCGACCTGCTCCTCGAGCCGCTCCGCCGCCGCGAGGGACGACAGAGGCCCGAGCACCGTGTCCTCGGCGAACGGGTCTCCCACGGTCGCCGCCGACATCGCGGCGGTGAACTTCTCCAGGAACGCGTCGTAGAGGTCGTCGATCACGATGAAGCGCTTGGCCGCATTGCACGACTGGCCGGTGTTGTCCAGGCGCGCCTCGACGGCGGACGAGACGGCCCCGTCGAGGTCGTCGGTGGACAGCAGGATGAACGGGTCGGACCCGCCGAGCTCCAGCGCCACCTTCTTCAGGTGCCGCCCCGCGATCTCGGCGACGGCCGCGCCGGCACGCTCGGATCCTGTGACCGACACACCCTGCACGCGACGATCGGCGATCACCGTGGCGGCCTGATCGTTGGTGAGCCGCACGTCGGCGTATGCTCCGGCCGGGAATCCCGCATCGGCGTACATCTTCGCGATCGCGGCCGCCGACTCGGGGCACTGCGGCGCATGCTTGAGCAGGATGGTGTTGCCGAGTGCCAGGTTCGGCGCGGCGAACCGTGCCACCTGGTAGTACGGGAAGTTCCACGGCATGATTCCCAACAGCACCCCGAGCGGGGCCTTGCGGATGACCGCGGTGCCGTCGCCCTCGATCTCCAGGGGCACATCGCCGGTGATCTTGTCGATGTGGTCGGCGTAGTACTCCGTGATGTCGGCGGCGAAGTCCACCTCGCCCTCCGCAGCCGCGAGGGGCTTGCCCATCTCGCGGACGATGATGGCCGCGAGCTCGTCCCGACGCTCCCGGTGCAGCTGCGCCACCTTGCGCAAGAGGTCGGCGCGCTCGGCGGGAGACGACGTGCGCCCCCAGCTGCGGTAAGCCGCATCGGCGGCCGCGATCGCGGCCTCCACTTCTGCGTCCGTTGCCGTCGGGTAGGTGGCCAGGGTCTCGCCGGTGGCCGGGTTGACGACCGCGTAGTCACTCATGTTGCTCCCTCGCTCCCGCTCAGTCGGCGGGGATCAGCGTGTACTTGGTGGACAGATACTCGTGGATGCCTTCCAGCCCGCCCTCACGGCCGACGCCGGACTGCTTGACGCCGCCGAAGGGCGCCGCCGCATTGGAGACGACTCCGACGTTCAGTCCCATCATGCCCGTCTCGAGTCGATCGATCATGCGGTGTCCGCGGGCGAGATCCTGCGTGAAGACGTAGGAGACGAGGCCGTATTCGGTGTCGTTGGCGAGGCGCACCGCCTCGTCCTCGTCCGAGAACGTCGCGATCGCGAGAACCGGCCCGAAGATCTCCTCCGACAGGATCGCGCTTCCCGGAGCGACCCCGGACACGACCGTCGGCTCGTAGAACGTACCGGCCTCGAGCCCCTCCTCGCGCGGCACCCTGCCACCGGTGAGCACCGTGGCTCCGCGCGAGACGGCGTCGGAGACGAGCTCATCGGCCTTCGCGACGGCGCGGTCGTCGATGAGGGGCCCGATCTGCACCCCGTCGTCCGTTCCCCGGCCGATCTTCATTCCCGCCACCCGGGAGGTGACCCGTCGGGCGAACTCCTCGGCCACCGACGCGTGCACGATGAAGCGGTTGGCCGCCGTACACGCCTGGCCGATGTTGCGGAACTTGGCCTGCAACGCACCCTCCACGGCCTTGTCGAGGTCGGCATCGTCGAACACGACGAAGGGGGCGTTGCCGCCGAGTTCCATCGACACGCGGAGCACGCCGTCGGCGGCCTGGGCGATGAGCTTGCGTCCCACCACGGTCGACCCCGTGAACGAGAGCTTCCGCAGTCGAGGATCGGCGATCACGGGCGCTGACGTCGAGCTCGATCGCGTCGTCGTGAAGACGTTCACGACGCCGGCCGGAAGCCCCGCCTCCACGAGCAGCTTCACGAAATAGAGCGTCGTCAGCGGGGTCAGCTCTGCCGGCTTGATCACCACGGTGCACCCGGCGGCGAGCGCGGGCGCGATCTTGCGGGTGGCCATGGCGAACGGGAAGTTCCACGGCGTGATGAAGAACGAGGGGCCGACGGGTCGCTGCGAGACGACCATCCGCCCGGTGCCCTCCGGGTTGAGGCCGTAGCGGCCGGAGATCCGCACGGCTTCCTCGCTGAACCACCGCAGGAACTCGCCGCCGTAGGTGACCTCGCCACGCGCCTCGGCGAGCGGCTTGCCCATCTCGAGCGTCATGAGGAGGGCGAGGTCTTCGCGGTGCTCCTGCACGAGGTCGAACGCCCGCCGCAGGATGTCGCTGCGGGTGCGCGGAGGCGTGGCGGCCCACGCCTCCTGGGCATCGACCGCGGCATCGAGGGCCCGGACGGCGTGCTCCGGCGAGGCGTCGGCGATCTCCAGGAGGGTGTCGCCCGTCGAGGGATCCTTCACGGGGAAGGTGGCGCCGGTGTCGACCCACTCCCCCGCGATGAACAGCCCCGTGGGGACCTGGGCGAGAAGCGTGCGTTCTGTCTCCGTGCTCATCGGGCGACCTTTCCGCCGCGGCGAAGGCTGGGGGGTGCGTCGATCGACAGCGTCTCACCGCGGAAGAACGCCGGACGCGTGAAGTACTGCCAGATCATCACGACGATGCCGATGACGATGATGAGCATGCCGAGGATGAACACGATCCCGATGCCGCCGATGTTCGACCCGGACCCGTACGCCGGGTCCATCGAGTCGATCAGCGTCGTGACGAAAAGCACGCCCAGGATGGCGCCACCGACCAGGGGGAACAAGAACGTGAAGAAGAAGTTCCGGATCGAGTCGAACCACTGGTTGCGGAAGTACCAGACGCACGCGAACGCGGTGATCCCGTAGTAGAAGCAGATCATCATGCCGAGCGTGAGGATCGTGTCCCACAGAGTGTCCTCGCTCACGACGCGCATGACGGCGTAGAACACGGACGCCACAATCGCCGATGCGATCGTCGCGTAGCCGGGGGTGAAGAACCGGGGGCTGACCTTTGCGAACGACGGCGGCAGAGCACCGTAGTGCCCCATCGAAAGCAGAGTTCGTGCCGGACCGACGAAGGTCGACTGCAGCGACGACGCGGAACTGGTGAGCACGGCGAGGGACACCAGGAACGCGAGCGGGCCCAGCACGGGATCGGAGAGGAAGAAGAAGACGTTCGCCTGGATGTCCTCATTGCCGAGCCCCAGCTTCCCGGTCCCCACACCGGCGAACATGATCATCGCGACCGCAAGCAACAGGTAGAGGGACACGATCGTGATGACGGTCACCGTCGCCGCTCGGCCGGGTGTCTTCTCGGGGTCTTTCGTCTCCTCGTTCATGGTGAGGGTCACATCCCACCCCCAGAAGATGAAGATGGACAGCGACAGGCCCGCGGCGAAGGCGCTGAACGAGGAAACCGCGAAGGGGTTGAACCAGTCGAGCGAGAACGGCGTGAAGTCGAACCCGTTGCCGGCGGTCGCCTGCATGATGGCGGCGATCGAGAAGATGAGCAGCACCGCCACCTGGAAGGTCACCAGCACGTACTGGAGCTTCTGCGTCGTCTGCATGTCGCGGTAGGAGATGTACGTCGCCCCGAGCATGAACAACAGGCAGACGCCGATGTTGATGGGAAGGATGAAGGCGAGATCGGCGATGCCCGGATTGCCGGTGACCTGAGAGATCAGCAGGAAGAGGAACTCGACCGCGACTCCGGCGAGGTTGGAGAGCACGAGGATCGTCGCGACGACGAGACCCCAGCCCGCCATCCACCCGATCCAGGGGCCGAAGGCTCGCGTGGCCCAGGTGAACGACGTTCCCGCGTCGGGCATGCGATTGTTCAGCTCGCGGTAGCCGAACGCGACGAGCAGCATCGGCAGGAAGCCGACGAGGATGACCGCGGGGATCTGCGCACCGACGACGGATGCCGTGGGCCCCACGGCCGCCGTGAACGTGTACGCCGGGGCGATGCACGAGATGCCGATGACGACGGCGCCGATCAGGCCGATCGTCCCGGCGCTCAGGCCCTTCTTGGACAGACCGCCGTCGGTGGCGGCCGCGGGGGCCGCAGGAGCGTCGTTGCTCATGCCTCCCCTCCTTCCTGCTGGCGGGTGCGAGGCACCACGATGACGGGGACGGGGACCTCGTGGAGCATCTTCGCGGCCGTCGATCCCAAGAACAGGCGCCGCGGCTGCGCGAGACGGCTGGATCCTGCCAGCAGCACCTCGCCGGGCAGCCACTCCAGCTGCGAGACGGCGTCTTCGATGCTCTCTCCCTCGGCAGCGACCACCTCTGCCGTCATCCCCTCGGGCAGCTGCGTGCGCGCCGCGGCGAGCACCTCCGCAGCCTCCGTCGACCCGGCGATGCGGATCGCGGCGGTGTCGGCGGTCGGCGGGAGGTCGACGGGAAGGAGGGACAGGAGCCGCACGGGAGCGCCGGTCGACGCGGCGAGCGCCTCGGCGTCGGTCATGAGCGCGTCGGCGCCGGGGCGGGTTCCGACGGCGACGGTGAGGCGCGAGATCCCGACCTCCGACGCGATCTTGCGTGCGCCGCGCGGCACGAGCACCACCGGGACGTCGGAGGAGTGCAACAGTTCCGTGGTCGTCGCCCCGAGCCGGTGCCGCCCCCGGGAGGCACCGTCGGCGGCGCCCACGACGATGTAGTCGGCACGAAGAGCATCGGCGATCTCGATGAGCCCCTCGGCGAACGACTCGCTCGGCCGCACGTGGGCGTGGGCGACCACGTCGGCGGGAATACGGTCGATCGCAGCCGCGATCCACTTCTGCGCCTGCTCGCGCAGGTAGCGGTCGTACGACGCGTCGGGCGGCGTGATGACGCTCCGCCCGTCGGAGGGGAGGATCACGGCGACGTCGAGAACCGCGCCGGTGGCCGCCGCCAGGCGCGCGGCGAAGGCAACGGCGTCGCGCCCCGTCTTGGTCGCGGTGTACCCGACGACGATGTGCCCGGTCATGAGCGCAGCTCCCCGACGATCTGGTCGGCCACCAGGCGCCCCATGCGGATCGCGCCGTCGACGTGCTGGTAGCCGGCGCCGGCGAGGTCGCTGCACGCGAAGTGGATCGGTCCGACGGCCGTGCGCAGGTCGGCGCCATACCGGTGGAGGCCGCCCATGTCGAAGCTCGCGGCGTACGCGCCGCGTGTCCACTCCTCCGAGCCCCAGTCGCTCTCGTAGTACACGACCGGGTCCTTGGCCTCGGGCCCGTAATAGTGCGAGAGGGACTCGAGGATGCGCTCCTTGCGCTCCTCGGCGCTGAGGGTGAACAGGTCGTCGGCGTTCTGGTCGGACACGAAGCCCACGAGCGTTCCTCGCTCGTCGCCGTGGTTGGTGTTGTCATAGGCCTCGTGCGACAGCTCGTACGGGCTGAACGCCGTCCCCGACAGTCCCTTCTCCCGCCAGAACGGGCGGTCGTACACCGCATGCACCTTGATGACGAAGCCCATGGAGATGTGCTGGTGCATCTGGTGCTGCCGGCGCGGCAACGCGGGGACGAAGGAGATCCGGTTGTACAGCACGGGCGCGAGAGCCAGGATCACGTGCCGTGCATGAACGGTCATGCCGTCGCTCGTGACCGTCACACCGTCGCCCGACCAGTCGACCGTCCGCACCGGCTCGCCCAGGAAGACGTCGGCGCCGATCCGTTCGGCGAGGAGGATCGGCACTTGCTGAAGGCCACCGACCACGCGCTTGTCGAGGATGAAATCGGCATCGACGAGGTGGGAGTACGAGCCGGCCGAGGCCGCCATGAGCAAGGACTGCAGGAGCGAGAAGGTGTGGGTGGGCTTGGTGAGCATCGCCGACCCGGTGGCGAACGCGAGATTGCGCACCGCCTCGTCGTCGTCGGTCTGAGACCGCAGCCACGCGTCCCAGGAGATCCGGTCCCATTCGGCGGCCTTCTCGTGGGCCCACGGGCGATCGGGGTCGATCTCGGCGACCATCGCGTCGAGCTTCTCGGTGATCTCCGCGATCGTGCGCTCGGTCTCGGCCGACACGGGGAACATCTCGCCCGTGAACCGCTTCGCCACCCCGTCAGGCCCCACATAGACGTTGTCACCCTCGCGGTAACGCGAATAGGTCTCCAGTCCCAGCTCGGCGACGGTGTCGATCAGCGCATCCTGATCGGGCGAGACCCACTGACCGCCGATCTCGAGCAGGGCTCCCTCGATCGTGTCGGTCCAGAGCCTCCCGCCCACGCGGTCACGCGCCTCCAGCACGGCCACCGACAGCCCCGCCTTCTTCAGCTGGTTGGCGGCGGTCAGCCCGGCCGCGCCGGCACCGACGATCACGACGTCTCGTGTGATCTCGCTCATGAGGGGTACTCCTTTGTATCTCGGGGCTTCTGTGTCTCGGGCTTCGGGCTTTTCCCGCGGTTCTTCTTGGCGACCGGCTCCGGATTCGTCTCGGGAGGGCAAGCGCGGGCACCCCGGCCCCGTTGGCCCTCCCGAGACGAATCCTGCTCCTCTCCCCAGAGGTCGAGGGCTGATTCGTGACGCCGATTCGCTGGGACGGAGGGAGGGGTCAGTGGGCGGCGAGCGCGGCGGCCACGACGTCCAGCCCCTCGTTCAGCAGGTGGTCGGGGATGCTCAGCGGCGGCAGGAAGCGGATGACGTTGCCGTACGTGCCGCAGGTGAGGACGATGACGCCCTCGGCGATCGCCGCCTTGGCCACCGCGGCCGTCAGCGCGGCATCGGGAGCCTTCGTCTCGGGATCGACGAACTCCGCCGCCATCATCGCGCCGTGACCGCGCACATCACCGATGCGCGGGTCGTCCTTCTGCAGAGACTCGAGACGGGCGCGGAGAATCCCCCCGACCTCACGCGCCCGCTCGAGCAGTCCGTCGTTCTCGAAGGACTCGATGGCGGCCAGCGCCGCCGCGCAGGCGACAGGATTGCCGCCGTAGGTGCCCCCCAGGCCCCCGGTATGTGACGCGTCCATGATCTCGGCCCGCCCGGTGACGGCTGCCAGCGGCATCCCACCCGCGATGCCCTTCGCCGTGGTGACGAGGTCGGGGACGATGCCGAACAGCTCGCTGGCGAACATGGCGCCGGTGCGGGCGAAGCCGGACTGCACTTCGTCGGCGATGAAGACGACACCGTGCTCGCGACACCAGTCGACGAGGGCCGGAAGGAAGCCATCGGCGGGGACGATGAATCCGCCTTCGCCCTGGATGGGCTCGATGATCACGGCGGCGAGGTTGCCGGCGCCGATCTGCTTCTCCATGACGGAGATCGCCTTGGCCGCGGCCTCCGCGCCCGACAGTCCATCGCGGAACGGGTAGGACATCGGGGCCCGATAGATCTCCGAGGCGAACGGACCGAATCCGCTCTTGTACGGCATCGCCTTGGCTGTGAGCCCCATGGTGAGGTTCGTGCGGCCGTGGTAGGCGTGGTCGAAGGCGACCACCGCCTGACGTCCGGTGTGCTTGCGCGCGATCTTGATCGCGTTCTCCACGGCTTCGGCGCCGGAGTTGAACAGGGCCGACTTCTTCTCGTGGTCGCCGGGAGTGAGGCGGTTGAGGGCCTCGGCCACCTCGACATAGCTGTCGTAGGGCGAGACCATGAAGCACGTGTGGGTGAGCTGGGCCGCCTGAGCGGCGATCGCGGCCGCCACGCGCGGGTGCGCGTTGCCGACGGTCGTGACGGCGATCCCCGACCCCAGGTCGATCAGCGAGTTGCCGTCGGCGTCGACCACGACGCCGCCACCCGCGGCGACGGCATGGATGGGAACGGTGTGCCCGACCCCCGCCGCGACGGCCGCGGCCTTCCGATCGAGGAGCTCCTGCGAGCGCGGTCCCGGCAAGGCGGTGACCAGGCGACGCTCCTGGGGAAGTGACGGACCTCCGGTGAGCGTGTCGCCCGGGGGGATGGCAGCGGTGTCGGCGAGGGTCATGCGGGTGAGCGTACGACTGGACGGCCGCGCCGCACAGCCGCCGCCGTGTACATTCTGATGATCGTGACGTACATCACGTACACATAGGAGGGAGGCGATGCCGGTGTCTGAACCCACGCTCAGGGCCCTGCTCTCGCGTCGGGAGTTGCACTTGCGCCTCGAGTCGGACGCCGACGCGCTCGCACCCGATGCGCTCGACGCCCCGTTGCGCTGGGTACACGGGTCCGACCTCCTCGACCCCACCCCGTTCCTCGCCGACGAGCTGCTGCTTCTGACGACGGGCACACAGTTCGCCGCGGATGCCGATGCCGCCCTGTTCCGGGCCTACGTGTCGCGTCTGCGTGCTCGCGGCGTGCGCGGCCTGGGTTTCGGTACCGAGGTCGTCCGAGACGGCATTCCGCCGCTCCTCATCGACGCGTGCGCCGCCGAGGGGATGCCGCTGTTCGAGGTGCCGTATCGGACACCGTTCATCGCTCTCGCCCGCGCCAATGCAGAGGCCATCGCCGCTCAGGCCTACGCCCGGCGTACGTGGGCGCTCGCGGCTCAGCGGGCGATCTCGCTCGCAGCCCTGCGCCCCGACGGTCTGGGAGCGACCGTGGCCGAGCTCGCCAAGCAACTGAACACCTGGGTGGGGCTGTTCGATGCGGCC
>JBMDWQ010000243.1:0-6287 GCA_048594675.1 Microbacterium sp.
CACGCCAGCGCGCGGTATGCGGCCCCGGTGTCGAGGTAGCCGTAGCCGAGGCGACGCGCCAGCTCCTTGGAGACGCTGGACTTGCCGGAGCCGGCAGGGCCGTCGATCGCGACGGCGACGACGTCCTCGTCGCGCGGGGCGCCGGAGGAGGAGGGATCAGTCATTGGTGAGGCTCGCAATCTTCCAGCCGCGCGCTTCCAGACCGTCGACGGCATGCCGCAGGACGGCGGGGTCGACGCTGATGTCGGCGAGGCCGAACTGGGCGCCCGGAGAGTGCTCCAGGCGCAGGTCTTCGACGTTCACGTGGAGTTCGCCGAGCTCTCCGAACAGCCGCCCGAGCTGGCCCGGGGTGTCGTCGACCATGACGACGAGCTGCTCGAAGCGGCGGTTCTGTCCGTGCTTTCCGGGGAGGCGTTCGACGCCGTCGTTGCCGCGGCGGATGGTCTCGGCCACCGCGCGCCGGGCTCCGGCAGCGTCGGGCGCGCGCAGCGCCGAGGCGACCGCCTGCAGATCTCCCGCGAGCGCGTCGAGCACGTCGACGACCGGTTCGGCGTTGGCGCCGAGGATCTGCACCCACAGCTCGGGGGCCGACGCGGCGATGCGCGTCATGTCCCGCACGCCTTGACCGGCCAGCCGTAGCGACTCGTCGGGCGCCTCGACGAAGCGCCCCGCGAGGAGGGAGGCGACCAGCTGCGGCACGTGAGAGACGATCGCGACACCGCGGTCGTGCTCTTCGGGGGTCATCTCGATCGGCATCGCCCCGAGGTCGAGGGCGAGCCCTTCGACGAGGGCGAGCGCCCGCGCGGGGGTGTCCTCATCGCGGCAGACGACCCACGGCCGCCCCACGAAGATGTCGGCCCGAGCCGAGATGGCACCGCCGCGTTCCCGACCCGCCATGGGGTGGGAGCCGATGTAGCGCGTGAGGGTCACGCCGCGCTCCCGCAGCACGCGGAGCGGCTCAAGCTTGACGCTCGCCACATCGGTCACCACGGCGTCGGGGTAGTCGGCGAGCTCGCGTTCGACGACGTCGGCCACGACGTCCGGCGGCACCGCGACCACGATGAGCGAGGGGGCGTCGTCGTCGCGTGCGGGGCGCCCGGCCCCGTAGTCGACGGCGAGGCGTAACTGGGCGGGTGACGCATCGGCGAGCACGACGTCGACACCGAGCGGACGCAGGGCGTGACCGATGCTCGACCCGAGAAGTCCCGCTCCCACGATCCGCACCGTCCCCGACGTGCGCGCGGCGCGGGCGCGTGCGTCAGTGGGGCTCGAGTCGGTCACGGCTTCTCCGCTTTCGGGGGGGTCGCTTCAGGATGCCGGCGGCGGGGCCGCCTCGCGCGCGAGAGTGAGCAGCGCGCCGCGTTCTACTGTAGTCAACTCCCGGGCGCGCCCCGCGGGGAGGGTTCCCAGGTGGAGCGGCCCGAACTGGCGACGCACGAGCTCGACGACGGGATGCCCGACGGCCGCCATCATGCGACGGACGATGCGGTTGCGTCCCGAGTGGAGGGTGAGCTCCACGAGGCTCGTGGCGCCGCTGACATCGAGGAGGCGCGCCTTGTCGGCGGCGATCGGCCCGTCTTCCAGGTCGACGCCGCGGGTGAGGGCGGCGAACGGCGGCGGCGACACCCGGCCGGTGACCTTGGCGATGTACACCTTCGTCACCCCGAACGAGGGGTGGGCGAGCACATGGGCGAGATCGCCGTCGTTCGTGAGCACGAGGAGCCCACTCGTCTCGGCGTCCAGGCGGCCGACGTTGTAGAGGCGCTCGGGCCACTCCTTCGTGAACCGCCGCAGGTCAGGGCGTCCCTTCTCGTCCTTCATCGACGAGACGACCCCGGTCGGCTTGTTGAGGAGCACATAGCGCTTGGTGGAGTCCAGCTGCACCGCCGTGCCGTCGACGTCGACGAGGTCGACGGCGGGATCGATCCGGGTGCCGAGCTCGGTCACCACGCGTCCGTTGACGCGTACCCGCCCCTCCACGATGTACTGCTCGCACACGCGCCGCGAGGCCACCCCGGCGTTGGCCAGGACCTTCTGCAGCCGCACGCCCTCGGCGTCGGTTCCGTCTGTCATCGCAGCGCCTCGCTCTCGAATCCTTCGGCGCCGTCGTCGAGGAGCGGCGAGATATGGGGCAACTCGTCGATCGAGTTGATGCCGAGGTTCACGAGCAACGCGTCGGTCGTGCCGTAGTTGATCGCGCCGGTCTCGGGGTCGGTGTAGAGCTCGGTGATGAGGCCGCGGGCCACGAGCGTCCGCACGACGGAGTCGACGTTGACGGCGCGGATCGAGGCGACCTGGCTGCGCGTGACGGGCTGCTTGTACGCGATCACGGCGAGCGTCTCCAGCGCCGCTTGCGAGAGGCGCGTGGGGGCCTGCGCGTTGACGAACTCACTGACCAGATCGTCGTGCTCCTCGCGCACGTACAGCCGCCACCCGCCGCCGACCTCGCGGAGCTCGAATCCGCGACGCGGGCCGCCGGCCTTTCCGTCGTAGTCGTCGACCAGCCGTTCGACGGCCTGGCGCACGGCGGGGACGGGAGAGCCCACGGCGGCGGCGAGCGCCACGAGGCTCTGCGGCTCGTCGACGACGAGGAGGATCGCCTCGATGCGCTCCGTCACATCGGCGGGCGCCTGGGAACGCAGCGGCACGTCCTCTCCCGTGTCGGCGTCGATCGGCTCATCGGTCATAGTCGGCTCCCAGTGTGGCGAGGTTCTCTTCCGACCACCGTTCGGCGGTCCAGCGCAGCGTCAGCTCTCCGAGGGGTTCCAGCTGCTCGAACGACAGCGCGGCATGACGGTACAGCTCCAGCACCGCGAGGAACCGCGCGACGACGACGCCGGTCTGGTCGACTCCGGCGATCAGCTCGCGGAAGTTGAGTTGCCCGGCTCCCCGCAGCAGCGTCACGACGACCGCCGCCTGCTCGCGGATCGACACGAGCGGGGCGTGGAGGTGATCGAGCCCGACGTGCGGGATCTCCTTCGGCGTGAAGGCGAGCGTCGCGATCGCGGCGAAGTCCTCTTTCGAGAGCGTCCAGATGAGTTCCGGAACGGCGCGGCGGTACTTCTCGTCGAGGCGCACGGCGCGCACGTGCCGGCGATCCTCGCGCTGCATGCACCGCGCGAACCACGCCGACACCTCCTTGAAGGCCCGGTACTGCAGCAGACGGGCGAACAGGAGGTCGCGCGCCTCCAGGAGGGCGACCGACTCCGCGTCGACCAGCTCACCCTGGGGCAGCAGGCCCGCCACCTTCATGTCGAGGAGCGTGGCAGCCACCACGAGGAACTCGGACGCCTGCTCCAGCTCCTCGGCGTCTTCGAGGCCCTTCAGGTAGGAGATGAACTCATCGGTCACCTTGCTCAACGAGACCTCGGTGATGTCGAGCTCGTGCTGCGAGATGAGCGAGAGGAGGAGGTCGAACGGCCCGTCGAAGTTGGAGAGGGAGACGCGGAATCCCGCGGCGGTCGCTTCCTCGGGCGCGTCGTGCTCCGGTGCGTCCTCAGGCGACGGCGCCACGGGCGACCAGCTCCCGCGCCAGTCGCAGGTAGGCCTGCGCGGCGGCATGCTCGGGCGCGAACTTCGTGATCGGCACACCCGACACCGACGCGTCGGGGAACTTGACCGTGCGGCCGATCACGGTCTCCAGCACGTCGTCGCCGAACGCCTCGACGACGCGCTCCAGCACCTCGCGGGAGTGGAGGGTGCGCGGGTCGTACATCGTGGCCAGCACGCCGTCGAGCGTGATCGAGGGGTTGAGCCGGTCGCGCACTTTGTCGATCGTCTCGATGAGCAGCGCGACGCCGCGGAGGGCGAAGAACTCGCACTCCAGCGGGATCAGCACGCCGTGACTGGCGGTGAGCGCGTTGACGGTCAGGAGGCCGAGCGAGGGCTGGCAGTCGACGAGGATGACGTCGTACTCGCCGGCGACCTTGCGGAGCACGCGCGAGAGGATCGTCTCGCGGGCGACCTCGTTGACGAGGTGCACTTCGGCGGCGGAGAGGTCGATGTTCGCGGGGATGACGTCGAGACCCTCGACCGAGGTGGAGACGATCACCTCGTGCGGATCACGCTTGGTGTCCAGCAGCAGGTCGTAGATGGTGGGGACGTCGTGGGTCTGGAGCCCGAGCCCGGCCGACAGCGCGCCCTGCGGATCGAAGTCGACCGCGAGAACGCGACGACCGTACTGCGCGAGGGAGGCTGCCAGGTTGATCGTGGTGGTCGTCTTGCCGACCCCGCCCTTCTGGTTGCACAGCGAGATGATCCGCGCCGGTCCGTGACCGTCGAGCGGGGGCGGAGTGGGGAACCCGTGGTAGGGACGACCGGTCGGCCCCATCGGGGTCTCGTCCGTGGAGGCCTTCTTGGCTTCCCGCGTCTTCTCCGCCACCGACACTCCTGATCTCCGTTGCGTACCCTCGATTCTCGCACAGCGCGGCCGGATCGCCGGGAGGCGTGGCGCACCGCCCGGCATCGGGAGACACCGGCGCGATAGCATGCGAAGACAGAGCAACTCACGACGGACAGGTGCGTGCCGGATCGCCGCCGCACCGGTGCGTGAAGGAGGCAGCAGATGATCGATACGGGCACCGGCCTCTCCTCGTCACCGACGCACGAGCACGCGGCCCGACGGCGCGACCTCGCCGCGGTGATCACCCTCTGGATCCGGATCGCCGCCGTCGCGATCGGCCTTCCCCTGGCGGCCCTGTACGTCCTCTCCGGCCGCACGGTGTGGGCGATCATCAGCACCGCCGTGCTCGTGGCGGCGACCTCCTGGCTCGTGTGGCTCGTCCGCACGGTCGTCGCGCGACACCGCGCCTGAAGCGTCGCTCAGCCGGCGTCGCGGAGCGTCGCCACGTCGACGAGGCCGGAGTGCAGGCGCCCGTCGGTGATGAGAGACGGGATCGCGCGGGTCTGCACGTCGTTCTCGACCACCTCGCGCGTGTGCGCGAGCGTCGCGGCGACGGCGTCGGAGGTGGTGAGCTCGGCGATCCGGGCCACCGCGGTGTCGTCGTAGCCCGCCTCGGTCAGCCACGCCTGCAGCTGAGCCTCAGCGTCGTCCGCGGACGCGTTGTTCATCCACACCTGCCACTCCAGGCCGTCGGCGTTCTCTTGCGTGAACAGCTTCTCCAGCACGAACCAGTCCCCGCCCCGCGGGCTGCCGTCGGCGGCATCGAACGCGCGGATCGCCGTGAGGTAGGTCGCCACCAGCGGCGAGTTCGCAAACCGCGGGGTCCCGTCGGAGGAGATCGGATAGACGAGGTAGGTGACGTTGTGGGTGCGATCGAACCCGGACTCGACCATGTTGCGGAACAGCTGCGCACAGAACCGGCAGCCCGGATCCAGGATCTCCAACGCGACCGGCCGTCCCTCGGTGAATCCGCCCAGATAGCTCGCGTCCGCTGCGGCGAACTCCGTCGCGTCCCACGCCCGCAGGCGGCTGGGCACCGCCGCGATCGTCTCTCCGAGGGAGGCGAACTCGTTGCCGAATGCGCCGAGCACGTCTCCCTGACCGATCGACTCCCAGAACCCGATGGGACCGGTGTCGATCGAGCACATCTCCGCGGCGAGCGAGCAGGACTGACCGTCCTGCTTGTCGCACGTGCCGTAGACGTAGAGGTTGAGGCCGCTTCGCCCCACGATGTAGAGGCTCACGACGAACGAGATCACCATGAGCCACGCGACCACCTCGATCGCGATGCTCGCCGGCCGCACGAGGCCAGGGGCCCGGACTGCCAGCGGAGCGAGCAGGGAGCTCTTCACATCGTCGCGGAAGCTCGAGTCGCACGGACGGAAGGTGGCCTTCCGCCACACGCACCCCCACGCCCGCCCGAGGAGCTTGCGGTACTTCGCCGAGACGGCCGAGAGCACGAGCACCACGGCGAAGGCGACGATGCACAGCACGTCACAGCCCCCGCATCATCCCGGTCATGACCTCCAACGCCCGCTCCACGTCGTGGTCGGTGTTGTGCGCGCCGACGCTGAACCGGACGAGCGGCTCCAACGACAGGCGTTCCTGCAGCCAGTGGTGGGCGCAGAAGTGGCCGCTGCGCACCATGATCCCGGCCCGGGAGAGGAACACGGCCAGTCGGTGCGCATCCACACGCTCGGGCACCGCCGATATCACGGGAGAGGCGCCGGCGTTCAGCACGCGCAGGTGAGGGAGGGCGGACAGCCCGTCGAACAGCCGCTCGGCGAACCGGGCCTCGGTCGCCTCGATCTCGGCGAGGCGAGGACGCAGCCATTCCAGTGCGGCACCGAACGCGAGGATCTCCCCCCAGGCCTGCAGACCCGGC
>JBMDWQ010000244.1:0-5716 GCA_048594675.1 Microbacterium sp.
TCGTCGCCGAGCGTGCGAAGGCCGCCGGCGTCGAGGACGTCGTGTTCGACCGCGGTGGCAACCGCTATGCCGGCCGTGTCGCCGCGATCGCCGAAGGCGCTCGCGAGGGAGGTTTGAACCTGTGAGCGAGAACAAGGAGACCGAAGTGGCAGCCACTGCCGAGCAGACCGCGCCCGAGGCGACGGCTGCGACCGAGGCGCCCGCCGAGCGTGAGCGCGAGCCGCGTCGCGGTGGCCGCGAGCGCAACCCCAACCGCGACCGTGGTTCGCGCGACCGCAACGAGAGCCAGTTCCTCGAGCGCGTCGTGACGATCAACCGCGTGTCCAAGGTCGTCAAGGGCGGTCGCCGCTTCAGCTTCACGGCGCTGGTCGTCGTGGGCGACGGCAACGGCCTCGTCGGCGTCGGCTACGGCAAGGCGCGCGAGGTGCCCCTGGCCATCTCGAAGGGTGTCGAAGAGGCCAAGCGCAACTTCTTCCGCGTGCCCCGTTCCGGCTCGACGATCCCGCACCCCGTGCAGGGTGAGGCGGCCGCCGGTGTCGTGCTGCTTCGTCCGGCCGCTGCCGGTACCGGTGTTATCGCCGGTGGCCCGGTCCGTGCCGTCCTCGAGTGCGCCGGCATCCACGACGTGCTGTCGAAGTCGCTCGGTTCGTCGAACACGATCAACATCGTGCACGCGACCGTCGCCGCCCTTCAGCAGCTCGAAGAGCCCCGTGCGGTCGCCGCGCGCCGTGGTCTGGACTTCGACCAGGTCGCGCCGGCCCGCCTGATCCGTGCCGAGGCTGACGCCATCGCGGCACAGAAGGTTGGTGCCTGATGGCTTCGCGTCTGAAGGTCACGCAGGTCAAGTCCAAGGTGAGCGAGAAGCAGAACCAGCGCGACACGCTGCGTTCCCTCGGTCTCAAGCGGATCGGCGACTCGGTCGTCCGTCCCGACGACTCGCAGACACGCGGGTACGTCAAGACCGTCGCGCACCTCGTGAAGGTTGAGGAGATCGACTGATGGCCGAGAAGGCTGAGAAGGCGACCGAAGAGGTCGTCGAGAAGAAGACCGCCGCCAAGAAGCCGGCTGCCGAGAAGGCCCCCGCGGCCAAGAAGGCGCCCGCGAAGAAGGCTGCGGCCGACAGCGCGGACAAGGCTGAGAAGGCTCCCGCCGCGAAGTCGGCCGCCAAGAAGGCGACGCCCGCGAAGGGCGCCGAGGCTTCGCGCCCCGGTGTTCTGAAGGTGCACCACCTGCGTCCGGTCCCGGGTGCCAACACCGCCAAGACCCGTGTCGGTCGTGGTGAGGGCTCCAAGGGCAAGACCGCGGGCCGCGGTACCAAGGGCACGAAGGCTCGCTACCAGGTCAAGGTGGGCTTCGAGGGTGGGCAGATGCCGCTCCACATGCGTACGCCGAAGCTGCGCGGGTTCAAGAACCCGTTCCGCGTCGAGTACCAGGTGGTCAACCTCGACAAGCTCGCCGAGCTGTACCCCACCGGTGGCGATGTCACCGTGAGCGATCTCGTCGCCAAGGGTGCCGTCCGCAAGAACGAGAAGGTCAAGGTGCTCGGCACCGGCGACATCTCGGTCAAGCTCAACGTCACCGTCGACAAGGTCTCGGGTTCGGCCGAGCAGAAGATCGTCGCCGCGGGCGGTTCGGTCAAGTAGTCCTGTGACAGGGGCCGACCCGGTTCAGACACCGGGGCGGCCCCTGTTGCCGTACTCTGGGAGACGGCGTGTCCCGACACGCCGCCGTCCATCTGGAGGAATCTCTTGTTCAGCGCCATCGCGCGGGTCTTCCGCACGCCGGATCTTCGGCGGAAGATCGCCTTCACTCTGGCGATCATCGCCATCTACCGTCTCGGTGCCCACGTGCCGACGCCGTTCGTCGACTACCCCAACGTGACCTCGTGTCTCGAGCAGACGGGGTCGACCGACGGACTGCTGTCGCTCGTGAACCTCTTCTCGGGGGGAGCGCTGCTCCAGCTCTCGATCTTCGCGCTCGGCGTCATGCCCTACATCACCGCGACGATCATCGTGCAGCTGCTCCGCGTGGTCATCCCGCACTTCGAGACCCTCTACAAGGAGGGCCAGGCGGGACAGAGCAAGCTCACGCAGTACACGCGCTACCTCACGATCGCGCTGGCGCTGCTGCAGTCCACGACCCTCGTCACGGTCGCCCGTTCGGGCCAGCTGTTCGGCAACGCCACCGGCGTGCCCGAGTGCTCGTCGCTGCTGACCGAAGAGGCCTGGTGGGCCCAGCTGCTCATGATCATCACGATGACCGCCGGCACCGGCCTCATCATGTGGTTCGCCGAGCTGGTGACCGAGCGCGGTGTCGGCAACGGCATGTCGATCCTCATCTTCACCTCGATCGCCGCCTCGTTCCCGGCAGCGCTGTGGGCCATCCAGGCCACGAACGGTTTCGAGATCTTCCTCCTCGTGCTGGCAGTCGGCATCGCGGTCATCGCGCTCGTGGTGTTCGTCGAGCAGTCGCAGCGTCGTGTGCCCGTCCAGTACGCGAAGCGCATGGTCGGGCGGCGCACCCTGGGGGGAACCAACACCTACATCCCGATCAAGGTCAACATGGCCGGCGTCGTGCCCGTGATCTTCGCCTCCTCGCTGCTGTACATCCCGGCCCTCGTGGCGCAGTTCAACCAGACTCCCGACGCCGACGGCAACGTCCCCGGGTGGGTCACCTGGATCCAGCAGTACTTCACGACGGGTGACTCGCCGTACTACATGGCGGTGTACTTCCTCCTCATCATCGGCTTCACGTACTTCTACGTCGCGATCACGTTCAACCCGGTCGAGGTCGCCGACAACATGAAGAAGTACGGCGGCTTCATCCCGGGCATCCGGGCGGGGCGGCCGACCGCGGAGTACCTCGACTACGTCTTGACCCGCATCACCCTGCCGGGCTCGATCTACCTGGGTCTGATCGCCCTGCTGCCTCTCATCGCTCTCGCCACGGTCGGGGCCAACCAGAACTTCCCGTTCGGTGGCGCGTCGATCCTGATCATCGTCGGCGTCGGCCTGGAGACCGTCAAGCAGATCGATGCCCAGCTGCAGCAGCGACACTACGAAGGGCTTCTTCGATGACCTCCACTCCCGCACGCCTCCTGATCATCGGGCCGCAGGGCTCGGGCAAGGGCACCCAGGGTGTCCGGATCGCGGAAGCGCTCGGGATCCCGGCCGTGTCCACGGGAGACGTGTTCCGTGCCAACGTCAAGGAGGGCACGGAACTCGGCCAGAAGGTCAAGGCGATCATCGACGCGGGCGACCTGGTCCCCGACGAGTTGACGAGCGCGATCGTGCGCGATCGCCTCGAGCAGGACGACGCCGCGGAGGGCTTCCTGCTCGACGGCTACCCGCGCAACCTCGGTCAGGTGGGTGACCTCGACGCATTCTTGGAAGGGCGGGGTGAACCGCTCACGGCCGTGATCGAGCTGTCGGTGCCGCGTTCCGAGTCCATCGCTCGCCTGTCGTTGCGTGCCGCTCAGCAGGGGCGTGCCGACGACAACGAGGAGTCCATCGCCAAGCGTCTGTCGATCTACGAGTCCGAGACGGCTCCGATCCTCGACGTCTACCGCGGCCGCGGCATCGTCGACGAGATCGACGGTGTGGGCTCGCTCGACGAGGTCTACGCGCGGATCGTCTCCGCCCTCGCCGCTCGCGGCATCACTGCCTGATCGTGGGACTGCGCCGCTCGTTGTACAAGTCGCCCGCCCAGCTGCGGGCGATGGTCGAGCCGGGACGGATCACCGCCGCAGCTCTCGACCGAGTGCGAGCCGTGGTGGCGCCGGGGGTGACCACGGCCGAGCTCGACGCCGTCGCCGACGAGGTGATCCGGGCTCGAGGTGCGGAGTCGAACTTCCAACTCGTGCGCGGCTACCGGCACACGACGTGTATCTCCGTCAACGATCAGGTGGTCCACGGCATC
Source organism: Microbacterium sp. (assembly GCA_048594675.1). Classification (GTDB taxonomy): domain Bacteria; phylum Actinomycetota; class Actinomycetes; order Actinomycetales; family Microbacteriaceae; genus Microbacterium. The sequence continues at coordinate 3,919 of JBMDWQ010000244.1, forward strand.
CCCGGTGAGCGCGTCCTAGAGCCCGGCGACATCGTGTCGATCGACGCCGGTGCGCAGTTCCGCGGCTGGAACGGTGACTCGGCGATCACGATCGTGGTTCCCGACCCGACGCGCCCCGACCTCGTCGCGGCACGTACGCGCCTCTCCGAGGTCACGGAAGCGTCTCTGTGGGCCGGTATCGCGGCCCTCGCCTCCGCGCGTCGCGTCGGAGAGATCGGCGACGCCGTGCAGAAGACGATCGAGGCGTCGGGGGAGGGATATGGGATCCTCCGCGACTACGTCGGCCACGGCATCGGCCGCCGCATGCACGAGGGCCCGACGGTGTTCAACTACCGCGTCGCCGACCTCGGCCCCGAGGTCAAGCCGGGGCTGTGCTTGGCGATCGAGCCGATGGTGGTCACGGGGTCGGAGGCGACCTTCGTGGAGGACGACGACTGGACGGTGACGACGGTCGACGGCGGCGACGGCTCGCACTGGGAGCACAGTGTCGCGGTGCACGCCGACGGCATCTGGGTGCTGACGGCCGAAGACGGCGGCGCCGCGGGCCTTGCCCCATTCGGGGTGACCCCCGCGCCGGTCGCCTGACGACGTCACGCTCCCGCTGGGGGTGCGGTTCTCACGGCGCCGGACACATGAGTTCCATAGCGTCCGGATGAGACAATCAGAGACGGTGTCGGCGCGGGCCGACGGAGGAGGACATGAGGCATGGCGCAGGCAGCATCGGGTAAGACGAACTGGTTCGCGATCTGGACGAGTGTCGCGGTGGTGGCCGTCGTTGCCGTGGTCGTCGTGCTCGTGATGGTCATGAACAACAAGGCCACCGATCCGGGTGTCGCGCCCGATTCCAGCGGGATCAACCAGGAGACCGGCGCCATCACGTTCGGCGACGGCCCCGACACCGTCTCCACGTGGGTCGACTTCATGTGCCCGTACTGCGGTCAGTTCGAGAAGACCGAGGGCAAGACCATCACCAAGCTCATCGACGAGGGCAAGATCACCCTGGAGCTGCACCCGGTCGCCATCCTCGACCGGCTCTCGCAGGGGAGCGAGTTCTCGAGCCGTTCGGCCGCGGCGATGTACGCCGTCGCCGAAGCCGATCCCGCCAACGCGTACGCCTTCCTCGTCGCGATGTACGACAACCAGCCGGCGGAGCAGAGCGCGGGACTGACCGATGAGCAGATGGTCTCCATCGCGAAGGACGCCGGCGTGAACGTCACTCCCGAGCTGGAGAAGGCGATCCTCGACCAGAAGTTCCTCGACTTCGCCAAGGCCCAGCAGCTCCCCGACGGTGCCACGGGCACCCCCACCCTTGCGGTCAACGGCACGATCGTCCCCGTGACCTTCGACGCGGAGACCGACATCGTCGCCCGACTCACCAACGGCTGACGCAGAGAAGGTCGGGCCGGCGGTTTGCCGGCCCGACCTTTATCACGTACACTGAATCTTTGGTGCCTTGCGCCTTCATTGGCGTGTCGAAGCACCGAATCCCATCCACCCGCAGACCGACCGGTCTGTACAAGCGACAGCGAGGCTATGGCTAAGAAAGACGGTGTCATCGAGATCGAAGGCACGGTGTCGGAGGCGCTCCCCAACGCGATGTTCCGCGTGGAGCTGACCAACGGACACAAAGTGCTCGCCACGATCTCCGGCAAGATGCGGCAGAACTACATCCGCATCATCCCCGAGGACCGTGTCGTCGTGGAGCTCTCGCCCTACGACCTCACCCGCGGGCGCATCGTCTACCGCTACCGCTAGACCGGTCGAGAAGTAACGCCCCAGGGGTTCCCCTGCCCGGCGA
>JBMDWQ010000245.1:0-3231 GCA_048594675.1 Microbacterium sp.
TCGTCGACCCAGGCGGTCAGCTCCGCCAGCCCCGCCCCTGCGATACGCGGGGCGGCACCGTAGGCACGCGTCGCCGGCGGGGTGGGCGCGGCGGGCGCGGCGACGGGGCGGGGGAAGATGTCCGCGAGGGCCATGTCGATCTCCTTCGATGAGCGTCCGGTTCGTTCCGTGGCTCCACTTTCCCTTGCCTTTGGCGGCACTTTCCGAGTCGATGCGTGGCAAGAATTCGAAATCTTTCGCTATGCTCAAGGAATGTCCCCCACCGCGATCGAACTGTCGACCCTCGGCCACCGCATCCGGCACCAGCGCGTGTCGCGCGGTTACACGCTGGACGAGCTGGGCGCGATCGTCGGAGTGGCCGGGAGCCAGCTGAGCCTCATCGAGAACGGCAAGCGGGAGCCGAAGCTCTCGCTCCTGCAGGCGATCGCCTCGGCCACGGGCACCGAGGTCACCGATCTGCTGTCCACCGAGCCACCCAACCGGCGTGCCGCTCTGGAACTGGAGCTCGATCGCGCGCAGGCCAGCCCCGTCTTCCGCCGGCTGGGGCTCCCGCCGCTCAAGGTCACGCGCACCATGACCGATGAGACCCTCGAATCGGTGCTCGCCCTCCACCGCGAGCTCCACCGGCGGGAACGCGAAGCGATCGCGACTCCGGAGGAGGCACGACGCGCCAACACGGAGCTCCGCCTCCGGATGCGGGCACGTGACAACTACCTCCCCGACATCGAGAAGCTCGCCGAGAAGCAGTTGCGGGCCGCGGGGCACACCGGAGGGGCCCTCACGCACCGCACCGTGAGCATCATGGCCGAACAGCTCGGGTTCGAGCTGATCTACGCGAGCGACCTGCCGCACTCCGCCCGGTCGGTCACCGACCTCGAGAACGGACGCATCTATCTGCCGCCCGCCTCGATCCCGGGCGGTCATGGGCTGCGCTCGATGGCGCTGCAGGCGATGGCGCACCGCCTCCTCGGCCACACTCCCCCGACCGACTACGCCGACTTCCTCCAACAGCGCCTGGAGATCAACTACTACGCGGCCTGCTGCCTCATGCCGGAGACGGCCTCCGTATCCTTCCTCACCCAGGCCAAGAAGGAACGTGATCTCGCGGTCGAGGACTTCCGCGACGCATTCGGGGTGACCCACGAGGCGGCGGGAATGCGCCTGACGAACCTCCTCACGGAGCACTTCGGCATCCGCCTTCACTTCTTGCGGGTCGATGGCACGGGGGCCATCAGCCGCGTGTACGAGAACGACGAGCTGCCCCTCCCCATGGACGTCACGGGGTCGGTGGAGGGCCAGATCATCTGCCGGAAGTTCGCAGCGCGGTCGGCGTTCGGGGAGCAGAACCGCACGACCGAGCAGTACCAGTACACCGACACCCCGGCCGGCACGTTCTGGTGCTCCAGCCAGACCGGCAGCACCTCCGACGGCGAGTTCTCGATCACGGTGGGCGTCCCCTTCGACGACGCGCGGTGGTTCCGCGGCCGTGAGACCCAGAAGCGCGCCACCTCGACGTGCCCCGACGAGGCCTGCTGCCGCCGGCCCGACGCCGACCTCACCCAGCGCTGGGAGGGGAAGGCCTGGCCGAGCGCGCGGGTGCACATGCAGATGTTCTCGCCGCTCCCTCGCGGCGCCTTCCCCGGCGTCGACGACGGCGAGGTCTACGCCTTCCTCGACCGACACTCCGGGCGCTGAGCCCCGGCCGACCTCGCCCACCACCCTCCCTCCCTCGCTCGCGCTCACCCGCGGCGCGCGAGCCAAAAGCAGGCGCAACCGCCGTCGGGGGACACAGCCACCCCACCCCGTCCGATTCAGCCTGCTTTCGGCACGCCACGATGTTGGAATCCGACGGGGACGGGGTGTACGCTCCCCGATGAGGTTCGCCTAACCTAAGTCTCCGACGAGGGCTGCGACGGGGCAGCGGGCACCGGCCTCGCTTCCCCGACATCCGAATCGAATCCGTGCTCGCCACTTTCCTCATCGGCCTGCGAGAAGGCCTCGAAGCCGCCCTCGTCGTCGGCATCCTGATCGCCTACCTCACCCGCATCGGCCGCCGGGACGTGCTCCCCCGCCTGTGGACCGGCATCGCTCTGGCCGTCACGCTGGCCCTCGTCATCGGCGCGATCCTCACCTTCGGTGCGTACGCGCTCACCTCCCAGGCCCAGGAGCTGATCGGCGGCCTGCTGTCACTCCTCGCGGTAGGGATGGTGACGTGGATGATCTTCTGGATGCAGCGCACCGCGCGCACCCTGAAGTCCAGCCTCGAGGGAGGGCTCGATCGGGCGCTCGCCACCGGCGGACTGTGGGGCATCGTCCTGATCGGGTTCGTCTCGGTGGCGCGCGAAGGGATCGAGACCACGCTGTTGCTGTGGTCGATGGTGCGCTCGTTCGGCGACTCGCCCGAGGTGCTCACCGGCGCCCTCCTCGGCATCGCGGCAGCGGTCGTGCTGGGGTGGCTGCTCGCGCGCGGCATGATCCGCATCGATCTCCGACTGTTCTTCGCCTGGACCGGAGCGGTGCTCGTCATCGTCGCGGCCGGTGTGCTCGCCTATGCGGTCCATGACCTCCAGGAGGCGGGCGTCCTGCCCGGTCCCTTCTCGACGGCCGCGACCATCGACCCCGCCACCGGCGCCGTCGGCGTCGGCTGGGCCGGCTTCCCATTCGGCTGGGCGTTCGACGTGCGGGCGCAGATCCCGCCGACCGGAGCGCTGGCGGTCGTGCTGCAGGCGACCATCGGTTTCATGCCGCAGATGACCTGGCTGCAGGTGATCGCGTGGACGGTCTACCTCGCCGTCGTCGGCTCGTTCTTCGTCCGCGGCTTGCGCCGCCGCCCCCGCCGTTCCGCACCGTCGATCGAGACGGCTTCCGCGCCCTCCGTCACCGAGACCTCCACCGCACCCCAAGGAGCATCATGATCCGCATCCGCACCGCGAAGACGATCGGCGCCCTCGCCGCCGTCGGCATCGCCTCGATCGCCCTTTCAGGGTGCGTCGCCAAGACCGACGTCGCGGCGAGCGACTCCCTCACCGTCACCTCGACCGACTCGTCCTGCGACGTGTCGGCGGCGAGCGCCACGAGCGGGACGGTCAGCTTCGAGGTCGCGAACGAGAGCTCCCAGGTGACCGAGTTCTACCTGCTCGCCTCGGACGGGCTGCGGATCGTCGGCGAAGTGGAGAACATCGCGCCGGGTGCCTCGCGCACCCTCACGGTCGTCGCGCAGCCGGGCGACTA
>JBMDWQ010000246.1:0-12068 GCA_048594675.1 Microbacterium sp.
GATCGAGGGTCGCGTGACCCAGATCAAGCGCGAGATCGACAACACCGACAGCGACTACGACCGCGAGAAGCTCCAGGAGCGCCTCGCCAAGCTCGCCGGCGGCGTCGCCGTCATCAAGGCGGGGGCGGCCACGGAGGTCGAGCTCAAGGAGCGCAAGCACCGCATCGAGGACGCCGTCCGCAACGCCAAGGCGGCCGTCGAGGAGGGCATCGTCCCCGGTGGTGGCGTGGCGCTCATCCAGGCCGGCAAGAAGGCGTTCGACTCGCTCGAGCTCGTCGGTGACGAGGCGACCGGTGCGAACATCGTCAAGGTCGCGATCGAGGCTCCGCTTAAGCAGATCGCCCTCAACGCGGGTCTCGAGCCGGGCGTCGTGGCCAACAAGGTGGGCGAGCTGCCCGTCGGCCAGGGTCTGAACGCGGCCACCGGCGAGTACGTCGACATGTTCGCCGCGGGCATCATCGACCCGGCCAAGGTCACGCGTTCCGCGCTGCAGAACGCGGCGTCGATCGCCGGTCTGTTCCTCACCACCGAGGCCGTCGTGGCGGACAAGCCCGAGAAGGTCGCGGCTCCGGCCGGCGACCCGACCGGTGGCATGGACTTCTGATCCCACGCGATAACACGACAGCGGGGCCTCTCCTTCGGGAGGGGCCCCGCTGTCGTGTTCCCGATGTATCGATCGGCTCGGGTGCGTTCAGCGGAACACGCCGGTCGCCGCCGTCTCGGTCTGTGCGTACTGGTCGCCGACACGCCCGAGCGCGATGCTGATGTCGGCCAGGGCGCTCTCGACCTCGCGCTGCGCCGCCCGCCACCGCTCGATCACGCCCTGGAAGGCGGTGGCGGCCGAGCCCGTCCACGAGCCCTGCAACTGGGTGAGCTGTCCCATCATCGCCGAGGTGTCGGCCTGCAGCCGATCCGCGGTCGCTCGCACCGACGTCGTCGCGGCGAGCATCGCCTCGCTGTCGACGCTGAACACTGCCATCGTTTCCCCTTTCGTCTGGATGCGGCCACGCTAGACGGGCCGTCGTCGCACGAGGGGCCCCGGGCGCGCGCCCGGCCGATGCTCGGCGGAATCAGGCCGTGGGGAGGAGGGGGTGGGCGGTCAGCTCTCGCGGAAGCGAGGGAGCGGCTGCGTCTCGATCAGCAGGTGCTCTTCGACGGGGCGCGCTTGGGCCAGGGGGAAGAAGACCCGGAAGGTCGCGCCGCCGCCCGGGGTCTCCACGACATCGATCGCGCCGTGCAAGGCCTCGACGATCGAGGCGACGATCGACAGGCCCAGGCCCGATCCGCCTGTCTCCCGCGTGCGGGAGGTGTCGGCGCGCCAGAACCGCTGGAAGATCTTGTCGCGGATCATCTCGGGGATACCGTCGCCATGATCGATAACGGCGATCCAGCCCATTCCGGCCCGTTCGTCCACGCCCACCGCGATCTCGATCGGCGAGTCGTCAGGGGTGTAGCGGCGCGCGTTGGTGAGGAGGTTCGTCACGACCTGCCGGATACGGTTCTCGTCGCCCAGCACGATCGGCGGTGCGAGCGGCCGGGGCGCCGGAGTGGAGGCCTCGACCGTCTCCTCGGTGGTCCGTGCTCCCGAGGCCGGGCGGGGCCGTCGACGCAGGATCGACCGCGTCGCATCAGCGAGCGTCGCCGATCGCCGGCCCCGAGTGGACGTGTCCTTGCTCTCCGCGGGCTCGCTCGCGCTGCTCTCTTCTGTCAGCGGCGGCAGCACGAGAGTCTCGTCGACCATCGTCACGGTGCGTCCCGGCGCGGTCACCCGGGTGTCCAGCACCGCGTCGCGCGCGATGGGCCGAAGGTCGACGTCGACGATGATGATGTCGCGTCGCTCGTCGAGGCGGGCGAGGGCGAGCAGGTCCTCGACGAGGGCACCCATCCGCACGGCTTCCTTCTCGATCCGTTCCATCGACTGCGCGACCTGCTCGTCGCCGGAGATCGCGCCCATGCGATAGAGCTCCGCGTATCCGCGGACGGTCACGAGAGGGGTGCGCAGTTCGTGGCTCGCGTCGCCGATGAACCGGCGCATCTGCCGCACCGAGGCGTCGCGCTGACCGAGGGCCTGGTCGATGCGGTCGAGCATCGCGTTGATCGCGGTCTTGAGGCGCCCCACCTCGGTGCGCGTCGAGCTGTCGCCCATCCGCTGGCTGAAGTTACCCGCCGCGATCGACATCGCCGTCTCTTCCACTTCGCCCAGGCTCCGGAAGGCGAGCGTGACGAGCCAGCGGGTCAGCAGCGCCCCCGCCACCATCGTGAGCACGACGAAGATCGTGTAGATCCCGACGTAGTTGGCCACCGTCTGGTTGACGCTCGACAGCGGGAGCGCCACGAGCTGGGTGTAGCTGTCTCGCACACCGGGGATGGGAGGAAGGATGTCGACGGCGGCGTGGAACTTCGTGCCGCCGTTGACGGCCGACAGTTCGAACGGCTCCGTCCCCACGAGCACCGTCTTCTCGAGTGAGAACACCTCGGGCACATCGGGGCGCTGGGTCCCGCCGCCGCCCGAGACCACGAGCTCGCCGTCGGGCCCGTAGACGGCGACGTAGAACTGAGTCGCCGTGGTCTGGTTCCGCGTGAACCTCGGGGTCTCATCGACCACGTCGATGTCGAACAGCGTGCTGGTGACATCCGTGGGCGCGAGCTGACGCAGATTCTGGTCGAGCGCCGCGATCTGCACGTTCCGCAGCAGTACGCCCGTACCGACGCCGGCGGCGATCAGGCCGATCGCGAGGACGGCGACCGTGACGCCGGTGACCTTCGCGCGCAGGCTCGTGCCGCGCCACCATGAGGTGACCCGGTCGGTCTTCGCGCTGCTGCCGGTCAGAGCCGTCCCTTCCGGTGGGGGTCGCTACGCGGACTTGCCGGTCTTCAGCATGTAGCCGAAGCCGCGCTTGGTCTGGATGAGCGGCTCGGACGAGTAGGGATCGATCTTGCGCCGCAGGTAGGAGATGTAGCTCTCGACGATCCCCGCGTCGCCGTTGAAGTCGTACTCCCACACGTGGTCGAGGATCTGCGCCTTGCTCAGCACCCGGTTGGGGTTGAGCATGAGGTAGCGCAACAGCTTGAACTCGGTGGGGGAGAGGTCGATCGACACGTCGCCCACCAGCACGTCGTGGGTGTCCTGGTCCATCGTCAGCTCGCCGGCCTTGATCGTGGACTCCTCGTCCGCCTGCATCGTGCGGCGGAGGATCGCCTGGATGCGGGCGACGATCTCGTCGAGGCTGAAGGGTTTCGTGACATAGTCGTCGCCGCCGGCGTTGAGCCCCTCGATCTTGTCCTCGGTCTCGTCCTTCGCGGTGAGGAACAGGATCGGCGCGGTGTACCCCGCACCACGCAGACGCTTGGTCACGCTGAACCCGTTCATGTCGGGCAGCATCACATCGAGCACGATGAGGTCGGGTTCTTCTTCGAGGACGGCCGAGATGGTCTGTGCGCCGTTGGCGACGGCACGTACCTGGAAGCCGGCGAAACGCAGGCTCGTGACCAGCAGGTCCCGGATGTTCGGTTCGTCGTCGACGACGAGGATGCGCGGAGCGGTCATAGCCCCATCTTGGCACCGGAAACCATGCGCACGCTGGATATCCCGCGGCGCGCGGTCGAGGCCCCGAACACGGTCGTCACGCTGCGGCGAGGTCGTCGGCGTCGAGGATCGTGTAGCTGTAGCCCTGCTCGGCGAGGAACCGCTGGCGGTTCTGCGCGAAGTCCTGGTCGACCGTGTCGCGGGCGATGAGGGTGTAGAAGCTCGCCGTGTGGCCGCTCGTCTTGGGTCGCAGGAGTCGTCCCAGGCGCTGGGCCTCCTCCTGGCGCGACCCGAACGACCCCGACACCTGGATCGCGACCGAGGCCTCCGGGAGATCGATGGAGAAGTTCGCCACCTTGGAGACGACGAGCACCGGAATCTTGCCCTCTCGGAAGCCTCCGTAGAGCTCCTCGCGCTCGTCCACCGGCGTCGATCCCGTGATCTGCGGCGCGTCGAGTGCCTCCGCCAGGATGTCGATCTGGTCGAGGTACTGGCCGATCACGAGGATCTGCTCGCCGCGGTGCTTGGCGACGAGGTCGCGCACCACGCCGATCTTCGCGTGGGCCGTCGCGGCGATCCGGTAGCGCTCGTCGTCGGCCGCCGCCGCATACTCCAGGCGATCGGAGGCGGGCAGGTCCACGCGCACCTCGTAGCAGATGGCCGGGGAAATGAACCCCTGCGCTTCGATCTCCTTCCACGGAGCATCGAAGCGCTTGGGCCCGATGAGGCTGAAGACATCGCCCTCCCGGCCGTCTTCGCGCACGAGCGTGGCGGTGAGCCCCAGGCGGCGCCGCGCCTGCAGATCGGCGGTGAGCTTGAAGACGGGGGCGGGGAGCAGGTGCACCTCGTCGTACACGATGAGCCCCCAGTCGAGGGCGTCGAGCAGGGCCAGGTGGGCGTACTCGCCCTTCCGCTTGGCCGTGAGGATCTGATACGTCGCGATCGTGACGGGCTTGACCTCCTTGGCCTGCCCGGAGTACTCGCCGATCTCCTCCGGGGTCAGGCTCGTCCGCTTGAGCAGCTCGTCGCGCCATTGGCGAGCGCTCACCGTGTTGGTGACGAGGATGAGCGTCGTCGTCTTGGTGTCGGCCATCGCGGCCGCTCCCACGAGCGTCTTCCCGGCGCCGCAGGGCAGGACGACCACGCCGGATCCGCCCTCGCTGAAGATGTCGACGGCCTTGCGCTGGTACGGACGCAACGTCCACCCGTCCTCGTGCAGCTCGATCTCGTGCGGGGTGCCCGGCGTGTAGCCTGCGTGATCCTCCGCGGGCCAGCCGATCTTCAGCAGCTCCTGTTTGATGTGGCCGCGCGCCCACGCGTCGATGACGAAGAGGTGGGGCGCGGGATGGGCGATCAGGAGCGGCTGGATGCGCTTGTTGCGCGAGACCTCGGCGAGCACCGCCGTGTCGGTGGAGCGCAAAATGAGCTGGCCTTCGTCGTCGCGCTCGATCACGAGGCGGCCGTAGCGTCCCACCGTCTCCCGGATGTCGAGGGAGACCGACGGCGGCACCGGGAAGCGCGACCACCGGTCGAGGGTCGCGAGCATGTCGTCGGCATCGTGTCCCGCCGCGCGGGCATTCCACAGGCCCAGACGCGTGATCCGGTAGGTGTGGATGTGTTCGGGAGCCCGCTCGAGCTCGGCGAAGATCGCGAGCTCGTGGCGCGCGTTCTCGGCGTCGGGGTGGGCGACTTCCAGCAGGACGGTGCGGTCGCTTTGCACGATGAGGGGGCCATCAGCCATAACGTGCCAGTCTACCGGCAGTGGCGCTGCGGGGGCGCAGGAGAGAACGGAACGTCGCGGGTGGCCTCACGCCGTGGCTGGACGGATGCTCACGATGCTCGACACCGGGAGCGTGCGCTCCACGTCGGCGACGCGGTCACGGCCGCGCAGGCGTCCGCCGCCGAGGCCGGTCGCCTCCATCGTGATCTCCCGGTCGCTGCCGTCGGGAAGCCGCACGACGATCACGAGGACCGCGTGGGCGCGAACGGCCTGGTCCAGTTCCCGCCCGAGCCAGGCGGAGTCGGCATCGGTGTCGTGGGCCTCCCGGAGCCGCGTGAGCAAGGGGGCGTACACCTCGCTGGCAGGGGGGAGGGGCGCTTCCGCGGCCACGCGATGGCGGTCCAGCACGCGGGGACGGCCCGCGACGTCGACGGCCGTCACGGGGTAGCGTGCGTCGGCGAGCATCCAGAACGTCGTCTCCGGGGTAGAGCGCGTGAGCAGGCCGTCGCCCTCCATCACCAACCCGAGCGGACGCAGGGCCTGATCGACCGCGAGGGCTTGGAGGAGCGATCGGTCATCGGCCGTCACGCGCGTGTTGCCGATGCCGTCGGGACCGACCTGCACGTTGCCGTGTCGCCGGGCATTGCGCTCGATCTCGTACGCCAGGGGCTGAGGGAGACCGGTCAACGACAGGGACGAGAGGAACTCGCGCAACGACTCCGCCGTCTCGCCGGCGGTGAGGGCGGCGCTGAGGCTCTCGGCGGTGAATCGATAGGTGGAGGCCTGGGCGCGGGTCTCCCGGTGAGCCATCGACCGCAGCCTCATGTCCAGCGCGGGCTCGAGCGGGCCGGGGGCGATTGCGGTGAGGTCGTTCTGCAGGAAGACCCGGTCGACCTCGGTGGGGAGGAGTGCCTGCAATGCTGCCTCGTCGGCGTCCTCGCCCTCGGCGAGCCCTGCGGCCCACGGCGGCACGGCGCCGTGCGGACCGATCACGGCCCACCGTTCGAAGAGCACCCGCCGGCGTTCGGCGCGCTCTGGCCACGAGGGGTCGAAGGGATACGCATCCGGCCACTGCGAGACCGGAATCCACCCTCCGCCGCTCCGGCGCAGCCCGGCCGGAAGGGCGTCGCGGACGCGGCGTGCGACCTCGTGCCAGCGCGAGACGGTCCGCAGCGCGAGCCAGTCGACGCCCCGGGACGTGACGAGCCAGTGGCGGTCGGTACCGGTGACCAGCCCTGCTGCTGCGGCGATCGCCAGCAGCTCATCGGCCGCCTCCGCGGTCTCGACGGCGTGCGCGTCGACCAGACGACGACGATCGGACGCGCCGAGTGCGCCCGACCCGATCCGGGTCAGGGGGAGGGTGAGTGCCGACTGCAGGACGTCGGCGAGCGAGGTCGCAGACGCGAACGCACGCTCGGCGGCCTGCGCCGCGTCTTGCTCCGTCACCGCCTCTGCGAAACGGGGCAGGTCGGATGCAGGCGGGAGGGGCGGGCACGCCGAGGCCACGGCGCGGTAGGGCTCGCCGTCGGGAGTCACGAGTGCGCGCCGGACGAGCTCATCCCGGACAGAACCCGCTGCCACCGCCTGGGATCGGGCGATGGCTGTGCTCAGCGCTTCCGCCGGTTCCCGGGAGAGGCTCGCCAGTCCGCGCGCGACCGACGCGGGGTCCAGGAGCGCATCCGCGGCGTCGAAGTAGTCGTCCCATCCCACGGAGGCAGGGATCCGGCGCTCATCGAGAAGACCCGCCAGTGACGCGTCATCCAGTGTGGCCAGCAGGGTGGCCAGGGTGCGCGCGTCGGGGGCGGCCACCTCAGCCGTCCTTGCCAGCCCGTGCCCTCCGGATGAAGGTCATGATGAGCACCGCCAGCAGCAGTACGAACGCCAGGATCGGCGCGATGTAGACGAGTAGCCCCACCGTCTGCCAGATCGGCGTCCCAAAGTCGGCCTTGAGGCCGGAACCGATCATGATGGCGACGAAGCAGGCCAGCGACAGGACCAGCAGGCCGAGCGACATGAACGCGAGGACGCGATCGATCCGTCGAACGGGAAGATCGCCCCCCGACGAAGGGGAGGGAGATTTCGAAGTGGCCATCGGGCTCAGCCTAGCGTCTCGCCGCCGTGGCGTAGGCTTGTCGCGGGGCCTGGAACGGCTCCGGTTCCGTCATGCCCGCGCGCCGTCCGCGCGCGGCCAAGCAGCACGCAGCGAGGTTGAGATGCCCACCGGCAAGGTCAGGTTCTACGACGAGGAGAAGGGGTTCGGCTTCATCACGACAGATGATGGCCAGGACGTCTTCTTGCACGCGACGGCGCTTCCCGCCGGAACGGACTCGCTCAAGGCGGGGACGCGGCTGGACTTCGGCGTGGCCGACGGACGCAAGGGACTCCAAGCGCTCGCGGTGCGGGTGCTCGATGCCCCGGTCAGCCTCTCCAAGCGCAACCGCATGAAGGCGGACGACATGGCGATCGTCGTCGAAGACCTCGTGAAGGTCCTCGACACGATCGGCGGCGACCTGCGCCACGGCCGCTACCCCAGCAACGCGCAGGGCAAGAAGGTCGCGGCCATTCTGCGCAAGGTGGCCGATGACCTCGACGCCTGATCCGACGGAGGGGGCCGGGCCTGCGCAGGCGGCGCCTCCGGTCGATGAGCGGCTGCTCGCCGCTCACGACCTCGCACGCGCCGCGCTGACTGAGGTGACCCCCGCCGAGACGATCGGCGACCCCGCCGGGTACACCGTCGAAGACGGCGGGGTGGTGTCGCTGCGCTTCGCCACACGCCTGGCGGGCTACCCGCAGTGGTTCTGGACCGTGAGCGTCGCGGTCGTCGAGGGGGCCGATCCTACGGTCCTCGAGGTCGAGCTCCTTCCCGGCGAGGGGGCGCTCCTCGCGCCCGAATGGGTCCCCTGGGCGGAACGGCTGGCTGAGTACCAGGCGGCCCAGGCGGCGTTGGCCGAGGCAGCGGGAGACGACGATCCGCTCGACGACGTCGATCAGGACGACGACGAGGATGAGGACGAGGATCTGTCCGATCTCGACGACCTCGACACCGCGGACTTCGACGACGACGGATCGCCGCTGCTGCACTCCGGTGACGTCGACGGGGTCGACATCGATGAACTCGACGAGGACGCCTCCGACGACGAGGACGCCTCCGACGAGGACTGACGCTTCGCCGCTCGACGACCGGGGTGCCATTCCGGCCGTCGAGCGTGAGGAGTCGGTCGCCGAGCGACCGCGGGAGCCTCAGACGATCTCGAACGCCACCGCGTGGAGGTCCGCGTCCCGCGAGGAAGGCCCGATCAGCAGCTCGAACGCCCCGGGCTCCACGATCCTGTTCCCGGCCGCGTCGACGATCGTGCACTCCGCCGCCGGCACCGACACCTCGACGACCGTGGATGCGCCGGGCTGCACCGAGACGCGACGGTAGGCCTTGAGCTCTTTGTCGGCCCAGCTCACCGACGTCACCCTGTCGCGCACGTAGACCTGCACGAGCTCCTCGACCGGGCGCCGCCCGGTGTTGCGGACGCGGATGCGGGCGCGTACCTCGTCGACCGCGGACACGAGCGGGGTGAGGATCTCGGCCCCGTCGTACTCGACGGTCGTGTACGAGAGTCCCTCGCCGAAGGCGTACGCGGGACTCTGGGTGAGGTCTGCATAGCGGTCGCCGTGCTGGCCCCGGATCTGGTTGTAGTACGTGGGCTGCTGGCCCACGTGACGGGCGAAGGAGATCGGCAGCCGGCCGACGGGCTCCACGAGCCCCCACAGGAGTTCCGCGACGGCGCGCCCACCCTGCATGCCCGGATTGGCGGCCCACACGAGCGACGCGCCGCGGACCGAGTCGGGGAGGACGAGCGGCTTGGACGCGAGGAGCACGACCACCAGCGGCGTACCCGTCTCAGCGAGCGCGTCGAGCAGCGCGCGCTGCCCTCCGATGAGCTCGAGCGTCGCCGTCGAGCGTCCTTCGCCGACCAACTCGATCCGGTCACCCACGACCGCGACCACCACGTCGGAGCGCCGGGCGGCGTCGACGGCCGCGGCGATCTGTGCGGCATCGGGCTCGGACGGCACGACGATCGGGGGACGGGGCTGACCATCGGGGAACAGCGGTCCCAGCGGATCCTCGGCGAGGGTCAGGATCGATGCCCCTTCGGCGTGCTCCACCACCACGTCGTCCGGAACGAGGGCGCGGAGGCCGTCGAGCACCGTGGTGATCTGCTCGCGAGGATGGCCGTCGGTGAGCCAGTCGACCTGGCCGGACGATCCCGCCCAGTCGCCCAGCTGGGTCTGCGCGTCGTCGGCGAGGGGGCCGACCACCGCGATCCGTCGCGGACCGCTGCCCGGGAGCGCGCGTCCGGACTCATCGGTCGCGCGTGCGGACGCGAGCGGCAGCGTGCCGTCGTTGCGGAGGAGGACCAGCGAGCGGCGCGCGACTTCCAGGTTGAGGTTCGTGTGCTCGGGTGACCCGATCACCCTCCCGATCCGCTCCGGGTCGGGGTGGCGGGGGTTCTCGAACAGTCCGAAACGGAATTTCAGACTCAGGATCCGCGCGACCGCGCGGTCGATGTCGGCTTCGTCGAGCATGCCGCGCTCCACGGCGTCGAGGGCTCCCTCGAAGAACCGCGGGGTGGTCATGACCATGTCGTTGCCGGCCTTCACGGCCGCAGCGGCCGCGTGCGTGTAGTCGGGCTGTACCTTCTGCTCCCACACCATGCGACCGATGTTGTCCCAGTCGGTGATGAGGGTGCCGGTGTAGCCCCACTCCCCGCGGAGCACGTCGCTGAGCAGCCAGTCGTTGACCGTGATCGGCACGCCGTCGGTCGTCTGATAGCCGAGCATGAACGTGCGGCAGCCCTCCCGGGCGACCCGCTCGAACGGCGGCAGGAACCAGGACCGCAGCTTGCGGCGAGAGATGTCCGCCTCGCTCGCATCGCGGCCGCCCTGCGTCTCGGAGTAGCCCGCGAAGTGCTTCGCGGTCGCCAGGATCGCGTCGGGATCGTCCAGTCCGCCGCCTTGATAGCCGCGGACCATCGCCGAGGCGAGCTCGCCGATCAGGAAGGGGTCTTCTCCGAAGGTCTCGTTGACGCGCCCCCACCGCAGGTCGCGGGCGATGCAGAGCACGGGCGAGAAGGTCCAGTGGATGCCGGTGGCGGCCACCTCCGCCGCCGTGACCCGGGCGACCTGCTCCACGAGGTCGGGGTCCCAGGTGGCCGCCATCCCGAGCTGGGTGGGGAAGATGGTCGCTCCGCGCCAGAACGAATGGCCGTGGATGCAGTCCTCGGCCACCAGCAGCGGGATGCGCAGCCGGGTGCGCGCGGTCAGCTCCGCCGCCTGCATCACCTTCTCGGGCGAGGTGTGCAGGATCGATCCCGCGTGACGGCCGTGCACGATCTCCTCGAGGTCTTCCCGCGCATCGAGCTGGAGCATCTGACCGACCTTTTCGGGAAGCGTCATCCGCCCGAGGAGGTCGGCGACGCGTTCCTCGATCGGCAGCGACGCGTCGAGGTAGGGCGCGTGGGTGAGGTCGACGGTCGTCATGAGGCGGTCTCCTTGGTCGGCTGAGGGGAGGTCGGGCGGACGGCCGTGACGGCGTCGTTGACGTTCAGGCCCTTCTTCTTCATGGCGCGTGCACGCTCGCCGGCGGAGCGCAGTCGCGGATTGACGTATTCGTCGATGCCGAAGTTGATGAGCGAGAGCGCGACACCGATGGCAGCGATGCACAGGCCGGGCGGGAGGTACCACCACCATTGATTCTGACGGAACGCGCCTTGCGCGCCGGCCCAGTTGAGGATGGTGCCCCAGTTGTAGGTCGTCACCGGGATCACGCCGATGTAGGACAGGGTCGTCAAGCCCAGGATCGCGGCGGTGACCGTGCCGACGAAGCTCGCCGCGATCAGCGCCATGAGGTTGGGGAGCATCTCCACCGTGATGATGCGCCGCAGTGGCTCGCCGTTGGCCCGTGCCGCCTGGATGAAGTCGCGATTGCGCAGTGACATCGTCTGGGCCCGCAGCACACGGGCGCCCCATGCCCACCCGATGAGTCCCAGCACCCCGGCGATGAGCAGGAGCGGCGGGTCTTCGAACACGGAGGCCACGATGATGATCAGCGGAAGCCCCGGGATCACGAGGAAGACGTTCGTGAGGGCCGACAGGCTCTCGCTTCGCCATCCCGTGAGGTACCCCGAGACGACGCCGACGACGATCGCGATGAGGGTCGCGATGATCGCGGCGAGGAATCCGACGACGATCACCCCGCGCGTGCCGTGGATCACCTGGCTGAGGACGTCCTCACCGATGTGGGTCGTGCCCAGCCAGTGCTGGGCCGACGGCGGCTGGAACCGCGCGGTGTGGTCGACCTTGGTCGGTGAATAGGGTGCGAGCACGTCGGCGAAGATCGCGACCAGCACGAAGAACCCGAGGATCGAGAGCCCCGCGATCGACTTGGGGTTGCGGAACATCGCGAACGCGGAATCGAGGCGTGATCGCCACGTGCCGGACGTGCGGGGTGCGCCGGAGGTGGTCGGCGTGGTGGAGGTGGTGGGGGTCATGGGTCAGGCCTCCGATTGACGGGTGCGCGGATCGAGGAAGGCGTAGGCGATGTCGGCGAGGACGTTGGCCACGAGCACTGAGAGGGTGATGACGAGGAAGACCCCCTGCATGAGGGCGTAGTCCTTCGCGTTGGTGGCGTCCAGCAGCAGCTTGCCGACTCCCGGATAGCTGAAGACCATCTCCATCACGATGGTCCCGCCGACGATGAACCCGATCGACAGGGCGAAGCTCTGGATCTGGGGCAGCACCGCATTGCGTGCGGCGTAGCGCCACAGCACG
>JBMDWQ010000247.1:0-2201 GCA_048594675.1 Microbacterium sp.
GGCGTCGGCAACAAGATCGCCACCCACCACATCGGGGTCGCTCAGCAGCTCGCGAAGAGGTGGTGGATCGATCTCCCCGACCCCGACCTGGCCTACCTCGTCGAAGGCACCGAGGAGTTCCGCCGCTACATCCGCGAGCTCCGCTGGGCACAGCACTTCGCGCTCCTCAACCGCGAGGAGATGATGGACCGGGTCTCGCGGCAGCTGTCCGAGACCATGGGTGCCGACGTCGAGGAGCTCGAGCGGATCAACTGCCACCACAACTTCACCGAGAGCGAGATGCACTTCGGGAAGCGTGTGTGGGTGTCGCGGAAGGGCGCGATCCAGGCCGACAGCGGACGCCCGGGGCTGATTCCGGGCTCGATGGGCACGGCGTCCTATGTCGTATCCGGCCTCGGCAACCCGTTGTCGCTGAACTCCTCGCCGCACGGCGCGGGGCGGGAGTACTCGCGCTCAGCGGCGCGGCGCACCTTCACCCACGACCAGCTGCGAGAGGCGATGACGGGGATCGAGTTCCGCGACACCGACGCGTTCATCGACGAGATCCCGCAGGCCTACAAGCCGATCGACCGGGTGATGGCCGACGCGGCCGACCTGGTCGAGGTGAGGCACACGCTTCGGCAGCTCGTCAACGTGAAGGGAGACTGACGAGAGGGGCACCGGTGCCACGGAGGGGCGAGTTGTCACTCCGCACGATGTCGATCGTTGCGCGTGATCGCTTCGACTCCTACCGTGGCAACGGTGTCCCTCCGCACCCCGCCCCGTGCCTCGTCCGCCGCACGTCGGGCCCGCGCCGCCGTCGCGGCGCTGTTCTTCACCAACGGTGCCCTGTTCGCGAACATCCTTCCTCGGTACCCCGAGATCAAGGAGGCCCTGGGCCTGGACAACGCCGCGTACGGGTTCACGGTGATCGCCTTCCCCGCCGGAGCGATCGCGTCGGGCTTGGCCGCGGGGTGGATCATCCGTTGGTCCGGGTCTGCCCGCGCCGCGGTGCTCGGAACGGTCGTGACCGCCGCGGGAGTGCTGGCGGCCGGACTCTCCCCGACCCTCGTGCTCTTCGTCGTCGCCCTGTTCCTCGCGGGCGCGGCCGACGCGATCACCGACGTGGCCCAGAACGCGCACGGCTTGCGCGTACAGCGGGAGATGGGGCGCTCGATCCTCAACTCCTTCCACGCCGTGTGGTCGATCGGGGCGGTGACGGGCGGCGCGATGGCCGCCGCCGCGATCGCTCTGCACGTGCCCCTGGGGATCCACCTCGCCGTCTCCGGAGCGATCTTCGTGACGCTCGCCCTCGTCGCGCTCCGGTTCACCCTTCCCGGTCCCGACCCCGAGAATGTCGCGGTCGCACCGCTCGACCCCGACGCCACGCCCGTGCGACGCGGCCCCCGCGCCCGGACCTGGATGGTGCTCGTGGCTCTCGTGCTGATCGCGACGGCGGGCACCACCGTCGAGGATGCCGGGTTCTCCTGGGCGGCGCTCTATCTCCGCGGTGATCTGGACGCGGCCCCGGCGCTGGCGGCCGCGGGCCTCATCGCCCTCGTCGGCGCGCAGTTCATCGGCCGCCTCATCGGCGATCCGCTCGTGGACCGGTTCGGGCAACGGACGGTGGCCGTCGTCGGGGGTCTCGTGCTCGCGCTCGGCATGGGCGCGGCGCTCCTCTTCCCGAGCGTCCCCGGCACGATCGCGGGGTTCGCCGCCGCCGGGCTGGGCGTTGCCACCCTCGTCCCCGCCGCGATGGCCGGCGCCGATGCGCTGCCGGGTCTTCGCCACGGCACGGGCCTTGCGGTCGTGTCCTGGTTGATGCGGCTCGGGTTCCTGCTGTCGCCACCGCTCGTGGGACTCGTCTCCGACGGCAGCGGGCTGCGCGGGGCTCTCGTGGTCAGGCCGATCATGGGAGCGGTGGGGCTGCTCCTGAGCGGCGTGCTCCCCACGCGCCTCGGCGGACGCCCCGTGAGCTGAGGAGCAGGATCAGGCCATCGCGGGTGCGGCCAGCAGCCCCTCGATCACGGTGATCACCCCGTCCTCGGCGTTGGAGGGAGCGCGATGGCGCGCGACGGCGACCACGTCGGGATGGGCGTCGGCCATCGCGTAGGAGTGGTCGGCGGCTCGCAACAGTTCGAGATCGTTGAGGTAGTCGCCGAAGGCGACCGTCTGGGCGGATGTGACCCCGAGCGCACGCTGGAGCCCGCGCAGCGCCACGC
>JBMDWQ010000248.1:0-1596 GCA_048594675.1 Microbacterium sp.
GAGACGAACCCGCTGTACACCGACCTCGAGCAGGCCCGCGCCGCCGGGCACCGCGACCTGCCCGTGCCGCTGACGTTCTTCTTCAGCATGAGCCTGGAGTCGGACGCACCGTTCGGCTATCTCCAGACACTCGGCGTCGACATGCGCTTCGTCCTTCACGGGGAGCAGCGCTTCGACTACCACCAGCTCGCCCATGCCGGCGACACGCTCGTGCTGCAGGACCGGATCGTCGACGTGTTCGACAAGCGCAACGGCGCGCTGGAGTTCCTCGTCAAACAGACGCAGGTGCATCGCGGTGCGGAAGCCGTCGCCACGGCCACGTGCGTGCTGGTCGTCCGGCACCCGGAGGTGTCGGCGTGACCATGCAGTCACCGACCGTCGACCTCAGCACGATCGCGCCGGGCACGGAGCTCCCCGCCCTCACCCTTCCGGCGATTACCCGGGCCACCCTCGCCCTGTTCGCCGGTGCGAGCGGCGACACCAACGCAGTCCACATCGATCTCGACGTCGCACGATCGGCAGGCTTCGACGACGTCTTCGCCCACGGGATGCTGTCCATGGCCTACCTCGGCAGGCTCCTCACCGAATGGGTTCCTCAACACCTGATCGCCTCCTACGACGTGCGGTTCGCGGCGATCACGCCCGTGCACGGCGTACCGACCTGTACAGGCGTGGTGCGAGCGGTGGCCGATGGCATCGCCGTGCTCGATCTGGAGGTCTCGCTCGCCGACGGCACGGTCACCCTGATCGGCACGGCCGGCATTCGCGTCAGCTGATCGCCAGTCGGCGAACAGACGATCTCACAGCGGCGGTTCTGCGTCGCCAAGGAAGGAAGCACCTATGGGAAAGCTCGACGGCAAGGTCGCCATCGTCTCCGGATCCGGTCGCGGCATCGGACGCGAGATCGCGCTCAAGCTGGCATCGGAGGGCGCTGCGGTGGTCGTGAACGACATCGACGACGCGCCTGCGAATGAGACGGTCGCCACCGTGGAGGCAGCGGGCGGACGAGCGGTCGCCGTCATCGGCAGCGTGACAGAGAACGGGTTCGCGGGGAGGTTCGTGAGTGCCGCGGTCGACACTCTCGGAGGACTCGACATCAGCGTCAACATCGCCGGCTACACCTGGGACGGCGTGGTGCAGAACATGACGGACGAGCAGTGGGACGCCATCGTGGACGTCCACCTGAAGGCCCCGTTCCGCATCCTGCGCGCGGCCCAACCCCTCATCTCGGCCTCGGTGAAGGCAGCCGTCGCCGCTGGCAAGGACGTCCCCTGCCGCAAGGTCGTGAACATCTCGTCGATCGCGGGTCTCGGCGGCAACGCAGGGCAGGCCAACTACGCGTCTGCCAAGGCGGGCATCACCGGTCTGACGAAGACGCTCGCCAAGGAGTGGGGCCGCTACAACGTCACCGTCAACACGGTCGCATTCGGCATCATCAGGACCCGCCTGACTACTGAGACCGGCGGCGGCACGATCGACGTCGACGGTCGCTCCGTCAGGGCCGGCGTGAGCCAGCAGATCCTGGAGGCGATCGAGACCCAGATCCCGCTGGGGCGGGCCGGCACCCCGGAGGAGGCTGCCGGGGCCGTGTACCTC
>JBMDWQ010000249.1:0-6451 GCA_048594675.1 Microbacterium sp.
CACGTCTCGAACCCGGCGGTCCTTCGACAGGTGGAGGACTGGCAGCGGGCCGCCGCCGGGTGGCAGGCGGTCCGCACCCTCAAGCTCGCTCGCTTCGGTGACAACATGCGCTACGTCGCGGTCACCGAGGGCGACAAGACCGAGGCGGAGCTGCGCTTCGGCGTGCAGGTGAACACGTGGGGTGTCAACGAGCTCGCCGAGGCGGTGGCCGCCGCTTCCGACGCCGACATCGACGCCCTCGTGCAGGTCTACCTCGACGAGTACGACGTGGCGCCCGAGCTGCTCCCGGGTGCCGAGCGTCACGGCTCGCTCCGCGACGGCGCCGCCATCGAGCTCGGGCTGCGTTCCTTCCTCGAAGAGGGCGGCTTCGGCGCATTCACGACCTCGTTCGAGGACCTCGGTGCGCTCACGCAGCTCCCGGGGCTTGCGGTCCAGCGTCTCATGGCCGAGGGCTACGGCTTCGGGGCCGAGGGCGACTGGAAGACGGCGATCCTCGTCCGTGTCGCCAACGTCATGGGGGCAGGCCTCCCGGGCGGCGCGTCGCTCATGGAGGACTACACCTACGATCTCGTCGCGGGGGAGGAGAAGATCCTCGGTGCCCACATGCTCGAGGTCGCCCCGTCGCTGACGACCGCTCGTCCGCGGCTGGAGGTGCACCCGCTCGGCATCGGCGGCAAGGACGACCCCGTTCGCCTCGTCTTCACCGCCGACCCGGGGCCCGCGTTGGTGGTGGCGATGAGCGACATGCGCGACCGCTTCCGTCTCGTCGCCAATGTGGTCGAGAACGTCGAGGCCCCCGATCTGCCGCAGCTTCCCGTGGGCCGTGCGGTCTGGAAGCCGGCGCCCGACTTCGCCACGAGCGCGGCGTGCTGGCTCACCGCCGGCGCGGCGCACCATACTGTCATGACGACCGCCGTCGGGATCGAGGTGTTCCGCGACTTCGCGGAGATCGCCCGAACCGAGCTCCTCGTGATCGACGAGGCGACGACGGTCCGTGACTTCCAGCGGGAGATCCGCTGGAACCAGGCCTATTACCGACTCGCACAGGGACTCTGACACTCATGGCACGCACTCCGCTCTCCGGCACGCAGTACACGCTCCGAGCGGGTGACGACGAGGCGGTGATCGCGAGCATCGGAGCCTCCCTGCGGCTCTATCGCCGCGGCGGCCGCGATCTCGTGGTCCCCTTCGATGCCGACGAGGTGCGCCCGGGGTACCGGGGCGCGACGCTGGCGCCGTGGCCGAACCGCATCGTCGATGGCGCGTACACCGTCGACGGAACGGCGTACCAGACGGCCCTGACCGAGCCGGAGCGCCATCACGCGCTGCACGGTCTGGTCGCGTGGCTCGATTTCGAGGCGATCGATCGCGGCCCCGACCATGTGACTCTCGCCGCCGTGATCCAGCCGCAGCTCGGCTACCCGTGGCGGGTGCGTGTGGAGACGACCTACACCCTGGCGGTCGACGGTCTCTCGCAGCGTGTCGCGGCCACCAACGAGAGCGACCATCGCGCGCCGTTCGGCACCGGCCCCCACCCCTACCTCGTGGCCGGGTCGCATCCGCTCGACGAGTGGATCCTCCACCTCCCCGCGGATGAGGTGCTGGAGGTCACGGCCGACCGGCTCTCACCGGTGGCGCTGGCGGGAGTGGAATCGGACGCCGAGCGCTTCGATTTCCGCACCCCTCGCGCGATCGGCGTCGCCGAGATCGATCACGCGTTCACCGCGCTGCGGCGGGACGAGTCGGGCGCGGCGACGGTGAGCGTGACCGACCCCGCCGACGGCACGGGTGTCGCGATCACGTGGGATCAGGGATGCCCGTGGGTGCAGGTGCACACCGCCGACCAGCCCGGCGGGCCCGGGGCGCCGGGGCACCGGGCGGGGCTGGCGGTGGAGCCGATGACGTGCGCCCCCGACGCCTTCAACGCGGACGCCTACGCGTACGACGCCGGGCTCTTGCTGATCGAGCCGGGAGCGACGGCGGCGGCCTCCTGGCGGATCTCGCCGCTCTGAGAAGAGGCACGAGGCCGAGGTCAGTGACCGTGGCCGTGATCGATCACGAACGTGTGCGCGCCGTGGTCGGGGGCCAGGCGTCCCGCCTCGGTCGAGGCCAGTGCGGGCGTGACGAGGGCCGCGACCACGACGGCCGCCGCGAGGAGGCCGCCCATCCCGGCGCCCGGGGCTGAGGCGCGCGGTGCGGCAGGGGCAGGAAGCGGCTCCTGTCGTTCGCGCCGACGGAGGATGACGGCGGTGGAGGCCCCCGCGACAGCGGAGAGCGCCGCCGCGACCGTCACCGCGAGCACCGAGACGTGGGCGGTGTCCACCGCGAGCGCGCCGGTGGTCAGGAGCAGTCCCGCCACCGCGATGCCGATGCCGATGCGGGGGTGGCGCGCCCGCGAGAGCCACACCACCCCCCAGGCGAGTGCCGCAGCCCCCGTGAGCGTCAGGACCACGCCGTACGGGCGGGCTGCTCCGCCGGGTCCGGCGGTGAGCATGCCCGCGCCGGTGGCGAGCTGGATCAGCCCCGCGCCCCACGCCGCCAGGGTCGGCCACGCCTGCATGCGCATGATCAGGCCGTCAGGGTGCGTCCGGTCGCGCGCTCGGTGCCGATTCCGACGCCCAGGAGCACCAGCGCGCTGGCGAGGTGCAGGAAGTGGTCGAAGGTGTTGAGGGCCAGGATGTTCGCGGCCGTTCCGACGAGGAAGAAGCCGGCGATGCCCAGGAGCAGGTACGCGGCTCCCACGATGGTGTTGGTGTCCTTGGCCGCCCGCGCCGACGAGAGCCCGGCGATCAGCAGGGCCGCTCCGATGAGCAGGTGGGCGACGTTGTGGAGCGGGTTGACCTCGAAGATCCCGAGGAGCAGTCCTCCGCTGGTGGAGAGGAAACCGACGCCGCCGGTGACGGCGAAGCCCAGCGCGCCCACCAGCAGGTAGACGGCTCCGAAGACGGTCGCCACGAGGCGATTGGGTGACGTGCGCATGAGAGAGACCTCCAGTCCGGACGCGACGGTCGCCACGCCTCGGGAGTTGTTCGGCACCGACTCCCGATCGGATGGCCGAACCCGTGATCGGATGGGGCCGGCGACCTCACCGTCTCGGCGCGGCACAGCAGAAAGGCCCCGGAGTACTCTCCGAGGCCCTTCGCATTCCGTGAGGTCGTCGCCTCACTTCTCGTCGCGCAGGTGCTCCTTGATGTCGTTGCGCCGCTCGACGGATTCCTTCTCGGCCTCGGCCTTCCTCACGTTCGCGTCGGCCTTGGCCTCGTCGACCTTGTCGCCGATCTTGTCGGTGGTGTCTTCCCACGCGTCCTTGATCTTGCGTCCGGTCGTTTCGGCGACCTCTTTGGCATCGTCCATGAATCCCATGACGTCTCCCTTCTGGCAGGCCACCACGAATCGGTGGTGTCACCGACCCTACGTGCTGGCCCGACCCGGGGCACCGGGGTTGTCAGCCGTCATCACCCGTGCTAATCACGGGTCATGCGTTTCGAATCCGTCATGCGGCTCCAAGGGAACAACACCGGCATCGAAGTGCCGCCGGACATCGTGGAGGCCCTCGGCGGAGGGAAGCGGGCCGCGGTCGTCGTCTCGGTCAACGGCTTCGAGTACCGGTCCACGATCGGGGTCATGGGTGGGCGCTTCCTCATCCCGTTCAGCTCGGACAAGCGTGGCGCGAGCGGGATCGCGGGGGGCGACGCCATCACCGTCGATCTGGAGCTCGACACCGCTGCGCGCACCGTCGAGGTGCCCGCCGATCTTGCCGAGGCGCTCGATGCGGCGGGGGTGCGGCCGACCTTCGACGCCTTGTCTCCGAGCGCGCGCAAGGCGCACGTGACGAACGTCGAGAGCGCGAAGGCCGCCGAGACCCGCACCCGTCGCATCGAGGCGATCGTCGGCAAGCTCGGCGGCTGACTTCGCAGCCGGACGGGGTCAGGGGCGCTGATCGCCGCCTCCGCCCGGGCCTCCGCCACCGCCCGGGCCGCCCCTCTCCGCGGAGGTCTGTTCTCCCGCCACCGCCGTAGCGACCGCGGATGACCCGGCAGATCCGGTCTCCGCCAACCCGCCCAGCACGGTCGTGCCGGCGGAGCCGCCCGACATGAGGGTGTACGTGTCCCCGTTGACGAGGGGCGGAGCGGAGTACACGACGCTCTGGGTCTGCTTGCTCGTCGTGAACGTCGCCACCCCCTCACCCGAGGAGTCGACGATCGTGAGCACCGTTCCCGCGCTCACCGCGCTCTGCAGCGTGAACTGGACCGAGGCCTGGTCGGAATCCGCCGACGGCGCCAGGGCCATTCCGGACGACCCCGCCGCCAGCAGCACGCCGCCGGAGATGGTTGCCCCTCCGTCGACATCGAGTGCGCCGTTGTCGTTGCGGGTCGGGCCGGACACGACGACGGTGCCGCCGGTCTGGGTGAGCGTTCCCTGGTTCACGTCGAGGCCGTCGCCTTCGGCATCCACGAGGAGTGTGCCGCCCGTGATGACCATGGTGAGCTCAGCGCTCCCCTCGTCGGGTTCTGAGACGTTCAGCCCGTCGTCGCTGCTGGTGAGGGAGGTCGCGCCGCCCGAGATGGTGATCTGGCCGCCTTCGAGACCTTCCACCGACTGTGCCACGGTGAGCTCTCCGGCCGAGACCACCAGTTGCAGGTCGGCGTGCACGCCGTCGTCGCCGGAGGCGAGGGCCAGCGTCGCCCCTGCCGCGTGCACGTAGGCGTTCACGTTCACCGCGTCGTCGGCGGCATCGACGTCGATCGTGCCGCCTTCGAAGACGGCGATCACTCCCGCCGAGACGCCCTTCGCGCCGCCGTTGGGGTCACCGGTGCCCGCGCCGCCGCCCGAGACGATGGAGAGCGTCCCGCCGGTCGTGACGACATCGGTGGCGGCGTCGATCCCGTCGTCGCCGCTGACGATGTCGACCGTTCCGGCAGACACGAACACGTAACCGCGCGCCGCGTCTTCGTCGTTGTCGGACTTCAAGCCGTCGCCGCCGGCCTCGATCGTGAGGTCGCCGCCTCGGATGACGAGGTAGTCCTTTCCGCGGATGCCGTCGTCGGCGGCGGTCACCGAGAGGGTGCCGGACTGGATGACCAGGCCGTCGCTGGAGGCGATGCCGTCATTGCCGTTGCCGGTGACCTCGAGAGACCCGGTCCCGGTGAGGGTGAGGTCGGCGGAACTGTACAACGCGGCGTTCGCATCGGCGTCGTCGGCATAGCTCGACGCGTCGCTCAGGCTGTTCGCCGACCCGTCGGCGAGGATCACCACAGCCTCGTCGGCGGCGCGCACGTCGATGGCGGCGCCGGCGGTCGTGTCGATCTCGACGCCGTCCAGGACGAGCCGCACCTGGCCGTCGGCGTCGCTGTCGACGATCACCTGGCCGCTGTACGACCCCGAGAGGACGTAGGTTCCCGGCTGGGAGATGACCACGGTCGCCCCGTCCACGGCGGCGCCGTCACCCGTGACGGTGGCGGAGGCGCCCGAGAGAGCGACGGTGGTCGCGTCGCCGGCGTCCCAGTCCGCATCGTCGCTCTTGTCGTGGGTCTCCTGGTCGGCGGCGAGGACGTCGGCGGCGGTCTGCGTCGCGTCGGTCGTCCCGGTCACCGCGGAGGTCGTCTCGCTGGCCGAGGAGGGCGTGGCGGAGGGCATCGATGAGGAGGTCGTCGCCACGGCCGAGCAACCGGCCAGGGTGAGGCCGAGCGCGAGCGCCGGAGCGGCGAGCAGCCAGAGACGTCGGGGAGTGCGGGAAGAGGAGTTCATCGGAGGTCCTTTCGGTCACGCGGCGGTCGGAACGATCGTGGCGGCGGAGAAGTGGCGAGTGAGCACGCGTCGCCATTTGTGGGAAGGCAGGGAGGGATGCAGTGCTGCCATCCCCGTGCCGTACTTCGACAGGGAGGCGGGGCGGTACCCGTGCCGCCAGAGGGTGCGGTCGAGCACTCCGGCGCGTTGGCCGGACTTCGTCTCCACGATCACCGAGCGCGGCAGCTGCAGCTGTGTCCTGTCGGCGTCGATCCAGGTGAGGTCGACGTCGATCGTGGCCCGCGAGGCGTCGCCGGCCGCGGAGGCAGGGAGCAGCAGCGTCGCGCGACGGTAGCGGGTGAGGAGCACGGGGGTGAGGCGATGAGCGAGCTCGTCGGCGCCGGGGATCCCCGCGTCGGTGAGCAGATCGCTCGCGCAGGCGACCGCGTCCGAGTCGAGCTCGTCGCCGGTCACCGGCACGCGGTCCTTGATCGTCGTCGCCCGCGCGCCACGGGTCTTCACCTCGAGGAACGACCCGCCCGAGTCGAGATAGGTGCGCGTGCGCACCTTGAACCTCCGGCGTCGTCCTCGTGCGGCGCCGAAGTAACTGTCGAGGCCGGGGGTGTCGAAGTACCGTGAGGCGTAGCGCAAGGCGCGCTCCCCGTCGATCTCCAGCACCGCGCTTTCCGCCGGGAGATCGGTGAGCACCGCCGGGAGGGCGCGC
>JBMDWQ010000025.1:0-16843 GCA_048594675.1 Microbacterium sp.
GCGGCGGGGGCAGCGAGCCAGAGCGGCAGGGTCCGGAGCCAGAACTGCCGAGCGGTGAGACCGGCAGAAAAGAGCAACGGCACCTCGAGGGCGAGCGCGACGCCGGCCGAGACGGGATCGATCGTGACGACCAGCGGTAGCGCGATGAGGAGCGCGGCGACGAGCTTGGCGACGGGATGACGGCCCGCGATGACACCCCGCCGGGGCCCGGCGGGGGTGAGCGCCGTCATGAACCGGCCCCCGAGGCACCGTCCGCGACGGTGGGGCCGGCGAGGGGGAATCGGCGGGCGGCGAGAGCGTCGAGAACGGCGTCGTCGTGGGTGATCGCGGCGATCGCGAGAGGTCCCTGCTCATCCACCCCGTCACGGAGGCCGGCGATGATGGCGACGAGCTCCGCCCAGGTCCGGGCGTCCTGACCGAACGTCGGTTCGTCGAGGACCAGCACGCGGGGGCGCGTCACGAGCATGGCCGCGACCGTCAGCCGGCGCTTCTCTCCCCCCGAGAGCGTGTACGGGTTCGCGGCCGCAAGCGGCGCCAGGCGCAGCCGGACGAGCGCATCGTCGACGCGGGCGGCGACCACCCCCTCGTCCAGACCGAGGGCCCGCGGCCCGACGGCCAGCTCGTCGCGGACGGTCGATCGCAGCAGTTGGTGCTCCGGTTCCTGCAGCACGGTGCCGATCCGGGTCAAGAGCGACGCCGAGGTCCACGCCGCGGGATCGTCGGTGCGCATGCCGCGGCGGCGTCGGGCCTGGCGGGTGAGGGCGGCGCCGCGGGAGAGTGCGTCCGCCGCGCGGACATCTCCCGCGACGGCCGGGAGGAGACCCGCGAGGGTCAGTCCGAGGGTCGACTTGCCCGCGCCGTTCGCGCCGACGATCCCGACGACCTCCCCCTCCCGCACATCGAGATCGACGGGTCCCGCCACCGGAATGCTGGGCGAACGACCCACGACGAGGCCTCGCGCAGAGACGAGCGATGCCCCTGCCGGGGCGGCGGGGCGCTCAGGGACGGGGGGACGGACACCGGGAAGCCAGACGCCCGCCTCGGCGAGCTCGGGCCCGCGGTCGACCAGGACGCGATCCGGCGGGCCGTCGGCGATCACTCCTCCCTGGGCTCCCAGCACGATCACGCGATCGACGAGCGGGAGCCAGACGTCGACTCGATGCTCGATCACGATGAGGGTCGCTCCGGTGGCGGCGATGGCCCGCGCGACGGCGTCGCGGACCTCGGTCACCCCGAGCGGATCGAGATTCGCGGTCGGCTCATCCAGAAGGACGACGCCGGGTTGCATCGCGAGGACACCGGCGAGGGCCAACCGCTGCTTCTGCCCTCCCGACAGCGCCGACGTGCTGCGGTCCCGTGCGACCTCGAGCCCCACGGCGTCCAGGGCCGCCCTCACCCGCCGCCAGATCTCGTCGCGCGCCACCCCGAGGTTCTCGCACCCGAACGCGACGTCGTCGCCCACCCGAGAGAGGATCGTCTGGCTGTCCGGGTCTTGCAGCACGAGCCCAGCGCGTCCGCGCGTCGTCGCCGCAGGCGCACCGTCGATGAGCAGCGCGCCCAGCTCTTCGCCCTCGTCGTGACCGCCCAGCACGCCACCGATCCCCTGGAGGAGAGTCGACTTCCCGGCGCCGGAGGCTCCCAGAAGCAGTACGCGCTCGCCCGGCTCGATCCGGAGCTCGACGTCACGGACCGCCCACGCCTGCCGGGTCGCGTAGCGCCACCCCCACCCGCGCGCCTCGACGGCGGCGGGCTTCGGCGCGACGGTCGGCACGCTAGACGCGTCGGCCGACGTCGCGGCCGGAGGCGAAGCGAGCCAGCGCACCGGTCCGGGCGAGCGCACGGGTCACGAGCCAGGCGCCGAGACCGGCCACGACCGCACCCGAGACCGTCGTGGCGGCGATGTACACCGAGGTGAACAGGCCGTCGGCCCCCGGGTACCACAGCACGCGATCGTTGATTCCGCACGCGAGGCCCGCGCCCGCGCCGGCCAGGATCGCGACGGGGAGTCGCCACGACGCGTAGAGGAACGCAAGGAACACGAGCTCGGCGCCGGCGCCCTGGACGAGCCCCGAGACGATCGTGAGGGGGCCCCACTGGTTGCCGACGAGGGCGGAGATGACGGCCGCGAGGAGCTCGGTGTACAGCGCCGCTCCGGGCTTGCGGATGACGAGAGCTCCGAGCACACCCGCGATGAGCCAGGGTCCCGCCAGCAGTCCCTGCACGCCCGGCAGAAGGGGCTTGAGGAGCGAGGCCGGTCCTTCGTAGCCGATGTTCCAGACGAGGAAGACGGCGGCACAGGCCACGCCGATGACGCTCGCCACGACGATGTCGACGATGCGCCACCGGAATCGCTCGCGACCGGCGCCTCCCGACGATGAACGGACGGTGGACGGGGACGTCACTGCATGCATTTCGCTCTCCTCCCTGCGCCGGCATGATCCGGATCAGGTTCGACGGTCGAAGCGTGGATCGCTTCCTCTCAGCCCGGCTCACCGGACTCCCGTGGTTCTGGCGACGAGTATAGCCCGCGGTACGTTGGCTACCGTGACCTCCCCCGACGCACCTCCCCCGTCCCGGCGCGCGCTGCGGAGGCAAGAGCAGGAGCCGGAGTCGGAGCCGGAGTCGCAGAGCGGGCGGATCGCTCTGGCGTGGATCGACCCCGACGTCGTCGCCACCCAGGTCGCTCCCCGCGACCTCACCGCCGCCTCGGCGCCCTTCGTCCCCGTCCTTCCGGTGCTCATCCGTCGCCGGCGCTCACGCGCACCCCTGCTGGTGACCGCCGCCGTGCTGATCGGCTTGGCGGGCGGATACACCGTCGCGACCCAGACGTGGTCCCTCGACGCCGTCGCGCCCACGATCGCCACGGGCGACGCACCGCGTGTGGAGGCTCCCGTGTCCGCCTTGTCTTGGCCGGAGGAGGGCGACGCCGCCGTCGGGGTCGCCGGCATCGATGCCGTCGCCACATCGTCGCCGGACGCCGCACCGATGGCGAGCATCACCAAGCTCGTCTCGGCCCTGATGGTGCTCGACGAGGCGCCCCTGGCAGAGGGGGAGGCGGGGCCCGCCCGCACCATCACCGCCGCCGACCGCGCCACATATTGGGCATATGTCTCGCGCGGCGAATCGGCCCTCCCGGTTCCCGTCGGCGGCACGCTGACGCAGTACCAACAGCTCCAGGGCGCCCTCATCGCGTCGGCCGGCAACTACATCGCGATGCTCACGGAGGAGCTCTGGCCGACGGAGGCGGAATTCGCCGCCGCCGCGCGCGAATGGCTCGACGACCACGACCTTGCGGGCATCCGGATCGTGGAGCCCACCGGCATCGATCGCGAGAACACCGCCGACGCGGCCTCGCTCATCCGACTCGCCGAGGTCGCGGCGGATCAGCCGGTGATCGCCGAGATCGTGGCGACCGAGACGGCGGAGATCCCCGGCGTCGGTGAGATCGAGAACACCAATCCGCTGCTCGGCGACGACGGCGTGATCGGGCTGAAGACCGGCGGACTGGTCGGGAACTACAACCTGCTCGCCGACGCCGAGGTGGAAGCGGCCGGCCAGACCGTCCGTGTCTCCGTGGCCGTCCTCGGCCAGCCGACCGAGGAGCTGCGTGCGTCGGAGACGGCGGATCTCCTCCAGCAGGCCACCGCCGAGGTCCAGACGCCGCACGCACTGCCGGCGGGCACGGTGGTGGGAACCGTCTCGACCGCGTGGGGAACGCGCGCCGAGGTCGCGACCACGACGGAGGCCTCCGTGTTCCTCTGGAACGGTGCGTCCGCGACCGGAGAGAGCACTCTCGACCTCGGTGACGCGCGCGACGCCGATCAGATCGTGGGCACCCTCACCCTCACCGGCCCCCTCGGCTCGGCAAGCGCCGAGGTCGCCCTGACCGACGACCTCGGCGAGCCCGACGGCTGGTGGCGGTTCACTCATCCCCTCGAGCTCTTCGGCCTCGCCGGCTGACGCCCTCCACGGACACCGGCGGCGGGTCGGGCCCGCACCGTGTTCAGAAGGGCCAGATCAGCGGGACGTACAGCACGGAGGCGAGGAGGAAGACGGCCATCAGCGGCAGCCCGAGACGCCAATAGTCCCCGAAGCGATACCCGCCCGGCTGCATCACCATGAGGTTCACCGGAGTGGCGATCGGGGTGAGGAAGGCCGCGGCTCCGGCGACGGTGAGGGCCATGAGGAACGGCAGCACGCTCGCGTCGAGCCCGTCGGCAACCGCCACCGCGATCGGCGCGACGACGAGCACGGTCGCGACGTTCGAGATGAACTGGCCGAGGATCATCGTGAGGACGCACAGGACGAGCAGGGCGACATGGGGTGAGGAGTCGCCGATCACGCCGAGCACGACATCGGCAACCGCGCCGGCGGCGCCTGTCGAGATGAAGGCCGAGGAGAGGGGGACCATCCCGGCGATGAGGATGACGGTGGTCCACGACACGGCGCGATAGGTCTGCGGAATGGTGAGGACGCCGCTGAGCACGAGCGCCCCCACCGCCAGAAGCCCGGCGACGACCGGCGGCACGAGCCCGGTCGCCAGCAACACCACCATGATCGCGAGCACGACGAGGGCGCGTCGCGCGCCTCGGCCGAGCGGCACCGCGCGCTGGAGCGACCGTGGCGCAGTCACCGCGATGACATCCGGCGACGCGGCGTAGCGGTCCAGTGCGTCCCACGGCCCCTGCACGAGCACGGCGTCTCCGGCGCGGAGCGTCAGGGATCCGGCCACCGCCGCACCCCGCGACGTGTTGGGGCCGTCCTCTTCCCCACGGCGCACCGCGAGGATCACGAGGTCTTCGTCTCTCGTGGTCATCCCGGCGCAGACGGTCCGTCCGATCAGGGGCGACCGCGGGGCGATGAGCACCTCCAGCACACCCTCGGTGACGCTGAACAGCGAACCGGTGTCGAGGTCGACGTCGTACGCGTCGCGCAGCGTGCGGGCGTGGGAGCGGGGGTCGGGGGCGGCATCGGCGAAGTGCTCCGCCACCCGCTCCGGCAGGAGCCGGTCGCCCCAGGCGAGCACGATGAGCGTCGTCGCGATCACGAGGGGCGCCCCGACCAGAGCGAACTCGAAGAACCCGAAGGCGCGCCCGCCCGCAGCCTCCGCCGCTTCCGAGACGACGATGTTGACGGGGGTGCCCGCGAGCGTCAGAAGGGATCCGGCGCTGGCGGCGAAGGCGAGCGGGATCAGCAGCTTCGAGGGAACGATGCCCGCGCGCACCGCGACGACGACGACGACGGGGAGGAGAGCGGCAACGGCACCGTTGATGCTGATGAAGGCGGACAGGGCTGCAGCCAGGAGCGCGACGATCACGACGAGCCTGCCGCGCCCCGACCCCGCGCGGCGGATCACCTGATGTCCGAGCCACGCGGTGACCCCGGTCGAATCCAGCGCTTCACTCACGATGAACAGCGTCGCGATGAAGATGACGGTGGGATCGCCGAAGCCCGACAGCGCCTCGGGGAGGGTGAGGACGCCGGTGGCCCAGAGCGAGACGGCGACGCCGAGCGCGACGATCGCCAGGGGCACCCGGGAGCTGACGAACGCCACCACGGCGGCCACGAGGATGACGAAAGTCCAGGCGGCGGAGTCCATGGATCGACTCTACGGCGGAGGCCGCCGGCGGCGCGTGGCGGGTGGCGGGTGCGGGCCGCACGTCCGTTCGCGTCGCTCAGACGAAGCGCACCGTCTGCTGCAGCCGCGTGCGGATATCGAAGAGCTCGTTGCCGCCGATCGCTCGCGCACCCGTGATCCCGCGTCGGAGCACGGTGGACAGCGCCGACCGTGCGACGACGACCGCGGGCAGACCACGCACCCGCCCCAGCTCCTCGATCGCCGCCGGGGCGTCGTCGTCGGGGAGCACGACGATGACGCCGCTGAACTTCACCCGCGCCGAGCGGGCAAGGCCACGGGCGCGCCCCACGGTCGCGGCGACAGGGGCACCGGAGACCGACTCACCGATGAGCTCTCCACGTCGCACCCGCGCCGGGCCGCCGAAGTCCTCCGAGAGCACGGCGTACAGGCCGCTCGGGCCGAGCACGACATGGTCGATCTTCGCGTCGGGATCCCGCGGGTCGGCGGCCACGTCGTGCCACACGGTGTACCCCATGCCGAGGTCGGCCACGATCTTGGCCGTCGCCTCTTCGGCGAGCGCGTCGGCGAGGAGTCGGCGAAGCTCACGAGGAGCAGTCCGCACGAGAGCGGGGTCATACGGGTCATCGAGGGCCACTCCTCGGCCCACCCATTCGCGTATCAGAGTGAGGTAGCGTTCCCGGCGCCATCCGCCCGGTTGGCCGAAGGAGCGAGCGCGCGGACGGGTGTCGGCGCGCGCAGACGGCGGACGCCAGACCGGACCGTCCTCTGCGGGAGAACCGGCCGGAGCGAACGAGGGCGCGCTCGACGCTCCGAAGCCGTGGCCGCGGTCGTAGGCGGCGCGCGCCGAGGGCGTTCCGATCAGCTCCCACGCACGCTGCACGTGGACGAAACGCGTGGCATCCCCACCGGTGTCGGGGTGCGTCTCTCGCAACCGCGCGCGGTACGCCCGACGCAGTGCCTCGTCGTCGACGTCGGGGGCCACGCCGAGCACATCGTAGGCAGAGGCCGAGAGCGGACTGTCGAACACGGGATCCTCAGCTCCACAATGCAACGTCGGGAATGAACGCGAGCGCGTCGGCACCGATGCTGCCCGGCAGGTCGTCGAACGACGCCGGCTGCCACCGCGGGGAGCGGTCACGGTCGACGAGCTGCGCGCGGATCCCCTCTGCCAGATCGGGCTGCGTCGCCGCGAACCACATGACGAGGCCGTACTCCTGGGCGAGAGCGGCACGAAGATCGGGAAGGCGACGCGCCGAGCGGACGGCCGCGAGGGTCACGGCGAGCGCCGTCGGAGAGAGCTCCTCCAGCGTGGCGACGGTCGCCGCGGCGTCGGGCTCGGGCCGGTCGCGGAGGCGGGCGAGGATCTCGGGTACCGTGTCCGCGGCGAAGGCGTCGTCGATCCAGCGGCGTGCGGCAGGCAGGCGTGAAGGGTCGGGAGTCTCATCGAACAGGAGGACGAGCTCGGTCGGGGTGTGCGGATCGGCACGAGTGACGAACGCATCGTGGAGGTCGGCCAGGCGATCCGACGGGACGAAGTGGTCGGCGAACCCGGCGTAGATCGCGTCGGCGCCGTTCATCGATGCCCCGGTGAGGGCGAGGTACTCCCCCACCCGTCCGGGAGCGCGGCCGAGGAGCCAGGAACCCCCGACGTCGGGCGTGAAGCCGATGCGGGTCTCGGGCATCGCCAGCGCCGAGCGCTCCGTCACCACCCGCACGGCGGCGTGGCCGGCCAATCCGACGCCGCCGCCCATCGTGATCCCATCGGCGATCGCGACGACGGGTTTCGGATACTCGGCGATCCGTGCGTTCAGCGCGTACTCGGCACGGAAGAAGCGCGCCGTCTCGGCGGCCTGTCCCGCGACGATCTGGGAACGGAGGCCGCGTACGTCGCCGCCGGCGCAGAAACCCCTGTCGCCAGCGCCGTCGAGGACCACCATCGCGATGTCGGGATGGTGCTCCCACTCATCGAGCGCAGCCCCCAGAGCTTCGATCATGCCGAGATCGAGGGCGTTGATCGCCTCCGGTCGGTCGAGCGTGGCATGCCCGACGCTCGAGTCCGCGACCGCACGGATCCGCGACGCGGACGCAGCCGGGGTCGGGGACGCGTCGCTCACACGTTCACGCTACCCGAGGCGCGTCGGAGGCCGGGTCTCCCTCCGTCGCGCCTCGGGGCGCTCACCCGCCCTCGGCCCGCACCGCGATGTACGGGTCGACCGAGAGGGAACGGCGCGACGCGAGCGTCGCTGCTCCCGCACTGGCGAGGAGACTGATGAGCATCGCCCCCGCCGCGATCAGCACCGGCCGCCACACCAGGTCACCGAGCGCCGGTTGGGCTCCCACCTGTTCGGCCGCGACGACCGACAGGAACGGAACGAGCGCGATCGCGACGAGCGCCCCCGCCACGGCGCCCAGTCCGGTCACGAGCATGCTCTCCGTCGTGATGAGCGCGCGGATGTCCGACACCTGCCACCCGTGCACACGGAGGAGGGCGAGATCGCGCAGCTGCACCCTCACCGAGGCCGCGACTCCGGTGAAGGTCGAGACCACCAGCAGCAGAAGCCCCACGACGGCGACGATCGCGGTCGCGGCGGGAAGGAGTGAGAACACACCGGGGAGCAGACCGAGCCGGTCAGCCAGAGGGCTGGCGGCGAACCCCCGGGCGCGGAGGTCGGCGGTCAGGGCGGGGACGGCCTCCCGATCGCGGGCGACGACCAGCGCGGAGCGCACTCCGCGCTCATCGAGGTACGCGCGCGGCGACAGCCCTTCCCGCGCGGCGACGAGCTCCACCGCGGTGTCGACGTCGGTGAGGGCGACGGCCGGCCCGTAGACCTGCCAGGAAGGGTCGTACGTGCCGCTCAGACGCAGTCGCCGCGACGCCGACTCTCCCTCATCCGCTCCGGTGCGGGTGGTGAACCCCACATCGAGCTCTTCGCCGACGAGGGCGGCGAAGTCGACCCCCTGCGTGGCGCTCGGCGCGAGGAACTCGCCCGGTCCGGGAGGAGCCGTGACGCCGGGCGGCGCCTGCGACGCCTGGAACGCCACGACGGGAAGCACCCAGCCCCCATCCGCCCCGTAGATCGACGCACCGTCGATGGCCGGCTCGACCGCGGCGACGTCGGGGAGCCCGGCGAGCAGATCCAGCGCGCTCCCGGTCAGGGGTCGCGCATCGGCGACGTCGGTGCGCAGCTCGAGCACCGCGAGGCTTCCGCCACCCACCTCGTCGGCGGTCACGGTCGACTGGACGTTCCAGAGCAGCGCACCGAGCGTGGCCGTCAACAACACGGTCACGAAACCCGCGACGACGAGCGGAGCCGCGCGGTGCTCCCCTCGACGGACACGCAGCAGGGCCCATCCGAGTGTCGTGCGCAGCGTCTTCCTCGTGGTCACGGCGTGGTCCGTTCCTTCGTCAGCGTGAGGATGCGGTCGCACCGATCGCGCACCGCGTCGTCGTGGGTCGCGACCACCACCGCCGTGCCGCTCCGGGCGGCGGCTCGCAGCGCGCGGAGCACGACAGTGGTGCTCTCGGCATCGAGATTCCCCGTCGGCTCGTCGGCGACGATGACCGCGGCCTCGGAG
Source organism: Microbacterium sp. (assembly GCA_048594675.1). Taxonomy (GTDB): domain Bacteria; phylum Actinomycetota; class Actinomycetes; order Actinomycetales; family Microbacteriaceae; genus Microbacterium. Next base: position 9,176 of record JBMDWQ010000025.1, read on the forward strand.
GCGATCGCCCGACCGAGAGCGAGCCTCTGGCGCTGGCCGCCCGAGAGCGCACCGGCGGGTCGGTCAGCGACGTCATCGAGGTCGAGCAGGCTCAGCAACCGACGGGCGCGCGGGCGGTCGCTGCGGTGGGGGATGCCCCACGCCGCCGCCACGTTCTCCCACGCCGTCAGATACGGATGCACGGCATGCGTCTGAAGCACGAAAGCGGCACCGCTACACGCGCGAGAGAACTGCACGCGGCCGCGGGTCGGCGTGAGAAGCCCGCCGATCAGGCCCAGCAGAGTGCTCTTGCCGACCCCCGAGGGACCGACGATGCCGAGCATCTCGCCCGCCTGGACTTCCGCATCGAACGGCCCGAGTTCGCGCCCCGCCACGCCCGGATACGTGTAGCGGGCTGCCTCGACAGCGACGACCGGCTCGCGCTGCGTCGTCATCATGAGGCTCCTCCCGCCGGGATCGGGCCGAGCCCGACGCTCAGGTCGAACGAGACCTGGCTGAGCCGGCGCGTCGTCTCGATGCGGCCCTGGGAACGGTCCGCCCCGGCGTAGAGGCCGTCATCGGCGCGGCTGAAACCGGCGGCGACCGCCTCGTCGAACGGCTGCTGCAGCCAGTCCTCGTCCCGATCCGGTGTGGCGCCGGCGGTGGCGGCGACGATGCCGGAGAGGCAGTACGCCGCGTCGATGTCGCCGATGCGGAGAGCGGCGAGCACCTCGTCGGTGCGTGCGCGCGGATCATCGACGACGCGGAGGGGCTCCTCGTCGTCGCGTCGAACGTGCAGGCGCACCACGGCACTGTCGACGCAGGGGTCGTCGCTTCGCCTGGCCACCGCGGCGGCGAGACTGCTCCCCGCACCCGCGGGAAGGACCCCGAGGTCGGCCGCCGTCTCGATCATGAGCACGGCACGCGCGGAGTCGCCGCGGCCGAGGGCTGCGGGGCTCTGCTGCAGGAGCTCGATCGCCCGGCCGCGGACCTCGCGGCACGGCGACGACGCCTGGGCGGCGAGCGCGCACGCGCGGGCTGCGCCGAGCACGGCGTCGGGATCCCCGCCGTCGACCGCGTCCTGCGCCGCGGCATCGAGGGCCCGCGACGTCTCCGTCGCGAGACGCACTTCTTCTCCCGCCAGGTTGCGCGTGCGGATCACCGCGGCCGTCGTCCAGGTCCCCTCGGTCGCCGAGCCGTCCGTGAGCGCTCCGTCGATCCCCGCGACGTCTCGGTCGTGAAACAGCCCGTCATCGCCGAGGAAGCCGGAGAAGTCGAAGGGGTCCACGGGGCGCTCCGGCGCGCACGCCGTCAGCGGACTCATCGCCCCCATGGCGAGCACAATACCGACCAGCAGCCAGCGCGGGCTACGCATGGAGACCCAGGTCAGCCGCCGCTGCCGCAATCGACAGCGGCGCCAGCTGCTCGTTCATCATCAGCAGTCCTTCCTCAGAAAAGTGCAAAGGGGACACGGAACCGGCGTCTCCGTCGCGCCGCGGGACCTCGTCACCGAGCCGCGAGATCCAGGAGAGATCGCAGTAGTCGTCGAGGCGCCCGTCGGCGACGGCGTCGGCGAAGCTGCGTCGTGCCTCCTGCCATACTTCGTCGTCGGGCCACCCACCGGTCGCCGCCGCGTCACGGAACAGGGACACCTGCCGCCGCGCACACGGCGCCGTCGCATCCGTGGCGAGGCCTTCGATGAGGCGATCGACCCCGTCCGGGTCGGCCGCGCGCACGGTGGCGAGCGCGGCCAACAGGCCGTCGAGCGTCGGCGCCTCGGGCGTCACCGCCGCTGTGAGGAGTTCCGCATCGGCGAGCCCCGGCCCGGCGAGGGCGGCGCAGTCACCACGCACGAGAAGGCACCCCTGCAGCACGAGGAGGGCGTCACCCGATCCCGGACGCGCCGCCTGAGCCAGACGTTCGACGACGACCGCTGAAGTCGATGGCGGCAGCTCGGTGCCCCGGGCGTGGAGCAGCCGGACACCGGCGACCGTGCCGCTGAGAGACCCTGTGACCAGCGGGCGACGCAGGTAGCTTCCGTCGGGCAGCCGCCTGCTCTCACGACGGTCCTCGAGCACCGCGCGCGCGTCGGCGACCGCCTCGTCATCCTCCTCGGCCTCACGCTCAGCGACGACGCGAGCGGCCGTCACGAGCACCGGGAGGTCGGTCGCGTCGAGCGCGTCGGCGACCGCGCACCGGACGAAGGCGGGGGTGTCCTCCTCCGGCACCGCGTCGAGCAGGAGCAGGGCACCCGCCTCGATCGCCGCGCGATCGTCGCAGTCCGGCGGGGGAAGCCCCGGCAAGAGCGCGCTGACGACGCGTCCCGCCGACGCCTCCGGAGACACCCCCATCGACCGGCGGACGTCGACCCATTGCAGCGCGAGCGCCGCGTTGGCGGCGACGGCGGACCGCATCCCCGCCGCCGAGAGGATCCCAGCGGCGACGGGATCGACGCCGGTGAGGCACCACGAGACGTGGGCAGCCGCCAGCAGCTCGAGCGTGTCGCCGGGCTGCGACTGCGCCGTCGGCTCCGGCGCCGCCGCGAGCACGGCGTCGGCGTCACGCGCGAGATCAGCCACCGTCGACCCCGACAGGATCTGTCGCGCCTTCTCGGCACCCACGGAGCCACACACCAGGTGCGCCTTCCACAGCCCCTCTTCCTCGTCGGACTCCCAGAGCTCCCGCCAACGCTCGGCGTCCGGCGGAAGCGACGCGGCGCCGAGCGCCCGGCCGACATCGATCCCGGCCACGGTCTCGACGAGGGTCGCCGCCGAGAATGCGTCGACGGGCACATTGGAGAGCAGTCCGTCGGCGCCCTCGAACGGCGTCAGGTCTCCCCAGACGCCGTCGAGGCCGCCGTCGACCGGGGCGGGAGGCGCGCATGCGGTCAGCATGACAGCCGCCACCGCCGCAACGGCGCAGGGGAGGACACGAGCGCCGATCACACCCCCACGCACGCGCTGGAGCTCGCGCGGACGCCGGAGACTTCGGCATAGGCGCCGGAGCAGAGACCCAGCGCGACGATCGACCACGTCGCCGAGGCGCTACCGGAGTGGTCGGAGATCCACGTCTTGTAGTTGGTCCAGACCAGATTGCGCGCTGACCCGCTCGTACCGGCCACGGTGACCGCACCCACCGTCACGGTGCCGATGCCCCACGCGTTGAAGTCCGCGGTGTTGCGGATCTTGGACACCTTGTACGCCTTGCCCGACTTCAGCGCCTTCGCCGAGGTCTGGAAGCCGCACGACGTGAGCCAGGTGTTGCAGAGCCAGACGTTCGCCTGGATCACGGCTCCCGTGCCCGGCAGCTTCGCCGAGGACGAGCTGCTCACCGCCGATGCCGGGAGGGCCACACCGCCGAGCGCCACGGCCGAGAGCACCACTGCTGCGATCGTGTTGCGGATTCCACGTCTCATGTTTCGATCTCCTTCATCCGATGGGAGAGAGGGCTCCAGGCCCTCTCATATATGAGTACCAGATGCCTCACTGTAGCCACGCCGAGGAAGCGCCTCGGGAGTTGTCCACACCCCGACGTCGTCCACCTCTCGGGGCTCGCCGCCACGCTCCGCGCGGTCCCGCGCGGAATCCGACAGGATAAGAGGACACCCCCGCAACGAGAGGCTGCCCATGCCCGAAGGACATGTGCTCGAGTTCACCGATGTCACCAAGCGCTTCGGCGCCGTGAAGGCGGTCGACGGATTCACCGCCCGAGTAGAGCCGGGGGTGGTCACGGGCTTCCTCGGCCCGAACGGAGCCGGCAAGACCACGACCCTGCGGATCCTGCTCGGACTCATCTCGGCGTCATCGGGGAGCGCGACGATCGACGGGCGTCGCTACCGCGATCTCCCGCACCCGCTGCAGACGGTCGGCGCAGCCCTGGAGGCGTCGAGCTTCCACCCCGGACGAAGCGCGGCCAACCACCTCGCGGTCTATGCCGATGCGGCCGGCATCCCCCGCTCCCGCGTCGACGACGCGCTGGGCACCGTCGGACTGGCCGATGTCGCCGGGCGCAAGGTCGGTGGCTTCTCCCTCGGCATGCGCCAGCGCCTCGGCCTCGCCTACACCCTGCTCGGCGATCCCGGCGTGCTCGTGCTCGACGAGCCCTCCAACGGACTGGACCCCGAAGGCATCAAGTGGATGCGCGGCTTCCTCCGAGATCTCGCCGCGCAGGGACGCACCGTGCTGGTCTCCTCGCACATGCTCTCCGAGATCCAGCAGACGGCGCAGTCGCTGCTCATCATCGCCCGCGGCTCCCTCGTGTTCCAGGGCACGATCGACGAACTCACCGCGCACGACGAGTACGCGACGATCGTCGATGCCCCCGACCGCGCAGCCCTCAGCGCCGCGCTCTCGGCAGAGGGGCTCTCCTTCGACACCCTCCGAACCGGTTTCACGGTGCGGGGCGCAGACCCCGTGCGCGTCGGCGCCGTCGCCGCAGCGGCGGGTATCGCCCTCTCGGCCCTGCAACGGCGCGGCCCCGCGCTGGAAGAGGTCTTCCTCGACCTCGTCAATGGCGTGCGGGTGCATGAGCCCGCACCAGCTCCGGCCCCCGTCGACCTCGACGCACTGCCGGCCCCCGCCGCCGCTCCCGTCGCGGACGCGCCACCGCCGCCAGTGGAGGTCGACGCCGATTCCGAACCGACGGCTGCGCAGGAAGGCGGTGATCAGCGATGAGCCTCGTCCGCGCCACACGCTCCGAGCTGACCAAGCAGTTCTCCACCTCGATGTGGTGGATCCTGGGGCTCGTCCTCGTCGCCTACGTCGGCAGCACGGCCGGCGGCCTCGCCGGGTTCTTCGGCGCCGTCGCCACCGGTGCGATCCCCGGCGGATCGACCGACATGTCCGCGATCCCCGGAGGCATGCTGCCGCCGCTCATCTACAGCCTCGCCACCGCGGTGGGGTACATCTTCCCGCTCCTCATCGGCACGCTGCTGGTCACCGGCGAGTTCCGCCACAAGACCCTCACCCCGACGTTCCTCGCCACTCCGCGCCGCTCCACCGTGCTGGCGGGCAAGGTCGTCGCCGGCATCGTGATGGGCCTCGTGTACGCCCTCGCAGCACTGGTCTCCACCGTCGGACCGGGTGCCGGGTTCCTCGCCGTCTTCGGCGTCGACACGCAGCTCGGCGACCTCGACACCTGGGCGATGTTCGGGCGGATCGCCATCGCTTTCGCCCTCTGGGTGCTGATCGGCATCGGCGTCGGCACGCTCGTGCGCAACCAGGTCGCCGCAGTGGTGGGAGTCATCGCCTTCACGCAGTTCGTCGAACCGATCCTCCGCACCGTCGGATCCTTCGTCGACGGCATCGCCGACGCCGCGAGGTTCCTGCCCGGGGCCGCCTCCGACGCGCTCGTCGGCGCGAGTCTCTACTCCACCTTGGGCTCGGGAACGGGTGCGGGCAGCGAGCCTCTGGCGTGGTGGATCGGCGGCCTCGTGCTCCTCGCCTACGCGGCGGTCATCCTGGTGCTGGGCTACCTGACGAGCTGGCGGCGCGACGTCGGCTGACCACCGCTCCTCCGCCGCGTGTGCCGCGGCGGCCTGGCTCGCCCCGGGCTCAGGTCGCCGGCGCCGCGCCCGGACGCGGCCGCGCCGCGCGGGGGCGGCGGGCGCGCGGCTTCTCGGAGCCCGGCGCCGAGGTGGCTCCGGTGGCGATCTCCGCCACATCCACCGGTCCGGCGTCGGCGTCGCGTCGCAGCGCCTGCACCAGCGCGAGCCCGTGCCGAGTCGACAGAACGACCCGCTGGAACTCGATGGGCGAGCCGTCCTTGTCCGCCAGGTCGATGACGACAGCGGGCTTGTTGCGCTGAACGATGACGAAGTCTGAGCCTCCGGCCGACGTCCACGTGCCCATCGCCATCACCCGCGGCACGTGCGTTCCCGGTGTCGGAACGCCGCGCAACCACGTCCAGGCGTCATCGGTCAGCTGAACGCGCTCGATCGAGGCGCGGTCGATCCGCAGGCTGCCCCGGCGGAAGGCGAACGCGCGCTCGACCGGAGACAGCACGACCTCGAGCTGCGCCGAGTCGAGCAGCAGAGTCACCATGTGCTCAAGTCTGCCAGCGCCAGGCTGCGCGTTTTCTCACAGAGCCTTAACGATCGCACCACCGCTCGGGAGGGAGCGCCGCGGCAGGGTCAGACGGAGAACTCGTCCGTCGCGTGCGGGAGCGGGAACGACGACACCGCCGCGATCAGACCGTCGACCGTCTGCTCGCGCGCGATCACGCTCACGCCCAGACCCGCGCGGCGGGCATCCTTGGCCGTCCGCGGCCCGATCGCGGCGATCACCGTCTCCTCCGGGATCTCCGGGAACTGCAACTGCACCTGCTCGGCCACCGATCCGCTCGTGACGAGGATCGCGTTGATCCTGCCCGACCGGACATCGGCAGCGATGCGCTCGGTCACGGGCACCCCGACCGTGCGGTACGCCACGACGCTCCGGACGTCGTGTCCGGCCTCCGAGAGTCGGCGAGTGAGCACCGGCTTGGCGATCTCGCTGCGCAGGGTGAGGATGCGGCGCGGCTCCGGCTCCAGCTCGATCAGCTGGCTGGCCATGCCGGCGGCGGAGTTGTCCTCATCGGGGACGAGGTCGACGCGGTATCCGACGGCGGTCAGCGCCGTGGCGGTGGTCTCCCCGACGGCCGCCACTTTCGTGGAGGCCGGGATCACGGCGCGGTAGGCGTACAGCACGTCGACCGTCGTGGCGCTGGTGAGGGTCACCCAGTCGAAGGCGCCCGCGGCGAGATCGGCGAGAGCTCCCTCGAGCGTTGCCTGGTCGGTGGACGGGGCGAAGTTGATGAGCGGCGCGATCACGGGCGTCGCGCCCTGGGAGCGCAGGGTGGCGGCCACCGAATCACCCCAGGGTCCGCCGCGGGGAACGAGCACACGCCACCCTTTCAGGGGTTTCTGCGGCGTGCTCGCCATGCTGTGTGCGTTCATCGTCGACTCTCGTGGTGCGTGGGGTCGGACGCACGAACAGCGCCCGACAATGCGAATCCCCGGACGCTCGGATGCGCGTGCGCTCGGGTGTGCATCGCCGGCAGCATCCGCCTCGTTGCCACTGCCTGTAGATGGATACTACCCCCGGCCGTCCGCCGGGGTGTCTCGCGGCGAGGCGTCACCGCGTGTAGAGGCGCACCAGCCCCCACACCGCAAGCCCGGCCACGGCCGCCGCGCCGACGACACCGGCGACTGCTCCCCCGGGGTTGCGGCGGGCGAACCGACGCGCCCGGACGACGCCCCGGTCGGTGGCCCGGGCGACGCGCTTGGGCACGTTCGCCTTCTCCTCGATGGCAGCCAGCGCCGCCTTGAGCTCGACGCGGGCCTTCTCCACCGGATCGGTGATGCCGATCGGCACGGCCGTGCGGGGCAGTGGAAGCTCAGAGCTCATCGAACGACTCCTTCACGATGCGGCGATCGGTGGCGATGGCGCGGACAGGGTTCTCCGACCGGCTGAGCCGCTTGAAGCGCGCGATGCCGAGGAGGGCGAACACCACGACGCCGAGCAGTGCGATGCCCACGACGATGAGGCTCGCGACCCAGGCCGGGATCCACGACGACAGCCCGATGATCGCGAACGCGCCCAGAGCCGGCAGCGACCAGAACAGGAAGAACAGCGCGACGAGGAACCAGGCACCTCCCATGCCGGCGTTCTTTCCGGCACTGGCGAGCCACTTCTTGGCGGAGTCGATCTC
>JBMDWQ010000250.1:0-6336 GCA_048594675.1 Microbacterium sp.
TCGCGGCGGGCGCAGTTCGGGTGCTTCGGCCTCCATGAATGGGCCATGCTCTACCGCGACGACTCCCCCCGGCACGCGGTGCCGCTGCGGCTCGGCTCGCGCGGCACCGACGCGGTCGTCGAGTCGCACCAGCTCACGTGCACGCACTTCGACGCCTTCCGGTTCTTCACGCCCGATGCGGTCCCTCGCAATCGTCAGCCCCTGGATCGTGCCGGTCAGGTCGGGATGGAGCAGCCGGGATGCCTGCACGCCAACATGGATCTCTACAAGTGGGCGGTCAAGCTCGGGCCCCTGGTTCCCGGCGACCTCCTGTTGGACGCGTTCACGCTGGCGCGGGACATCCGCGAGCTCGACATGCGAGCCTCGCCCTACGACCTCGCCGACTGGGGGTATGCCCCGGTCGCGATCGAGACCGCGGCGGGCAAGGCGGAGTACGTCGCGCTCCAGCGCGGCTTCGCCGAGCGAGCGGACGAGGTGCGCGGCGAGCTGATCCGCATCGTGGCGACGGCGCGCGAGGCCGGCGCGGCACCGGCCTGAGAGTCCGCGACGCGAGGTGGTTTTTGCGCCATCGCCCTAGAGCACGCCGAATCGATTCGATACGATGGAGACGTCGCGGTCGCGACCTTCTCCCCCTCGTCTTCTTCCCGTTCGAGAGCACTCTCATGGCACGCACCCTCACCACCGGCAGCCCGTGGCGCGTCATCCTGGCCTTCTCGGTGCCGCTGCTGATCGGCAACGTCGTGCAGCAGCTGTATCAGGTGGCTGACGCCGTGGTCGTCGGTCGCTGGCTCGGCGTCGACGCGCTGGCCGCCGTGGGTGCCACCGGCAGCCTCATCTTCCTGCTCCTCGGGTTCGCCTGGGGACTCACATCGGGGTTCGCGATCCCCACGGCGCAGGCGTTCGGGGCGCAGGACGCCGTGGCCGTGCGTCGCTCCGTTGCCGCCGGCGCCACCCTGACCGCGGTGACCAGCGTGCTCCTGACGGTGCTCGCGCCCATGGTCGCGCGTCCGGCGCTCGCCCTACTGCAGACCCCCGCGCAGCTCATGGACGATGCCGTGGTGTTCGCCCAGATCAGCTTCCTCGGCGCGAGCACGATGATGTTCTTCAACTTCCTCTCCGCGATCATCCGCGCCATCGGCGACTCGCGCACCCCGCTGGTGTTCCTGAGCCTGTCGTGCGCCCTGAACGTCGGCCTCGTGGTCGTGATGGTCGGGCCGTGGGGATGGGGCGTCGCCGGCGCCGCCCTCGCGACCGTGGTGTCGCAAGCGGTGTCGGTGCTCCTGTGTCTGGAGTTCGTGCGGCGGCGGGTTCCCGTGCTCCGGCTCACCCGCCACGACTGGCGTCTCACGCGTCAGGACCTCACGCGTCATCTGCGGCTCGGCCTCCCCATGGGCTTCCAGGCCTCGATTATCGCGATCGGAACGCTCGCCGTGCAGGTGCGGCTGAACGAGCTCGGTGCCGATGCGGTGGCGTCGTACACGACCGCCTCCCGCGTCGACGGGCTCGCGATCGCGCTCCTCATGTCGCTCGGCCTCGCCACGTCGATGTACGTCGCGCAGAACCACGGCGGAGGCCGCCCCGATCGCATCCGCCGGGGTGTGGGGCAGGCGGTGTGGATGTCGCTCATCGGAGCCGTCGTGCTGGGGGCGCTCCTGATCGTGTTCGGATCCAGCCTCGTGCGACTGTTCGTCGGTGACGGGTCGGACGGCGTGGTGCACGACGCCGCTCTCATGCTCGTGATCAACGGGGCGAGCTACGGCATCCTCGCCGTGCTGTTCGTGCTCCGAGGCGCGTTGCAAGGACTCGGGCACACGATGATCCCCACCGTCACGGGCGTCGTCGAGCTCGTCGCTCGCGTGGGGGCAGCCGTCGTGCTCGGCGCGATCTTCGGGTTCGTGGGCGTCGTGTGGAGCAATCCGCTCGCGTGGCTGGGCGCTGTCGTCATCCTCGTGCCGGCGTATCTGCGTGCGCACCGCGAGCTCGCGCGGATGCCGGTCACCCCGGCCGTTCCCACCCCCACTGCGGCCATCCCCGTCGTCGGCCCGCACGACGGGGGCATGGTGGTCGACGCGATCGTCACGCAGCCGATCGCACTGCCGCAGCAGCCGTCCGCCGCGCCGCGCGGCCACCTGATCCGCGTCCTCGCGCGTCGCCGTTCGCGGCGCGACCGCGCCCGCTCTCGCTGAACCCCGCCCGTCGGTGGGTGGCGCGGCCCGGTGCGCGGTGCGGTGCGGCGTGGGTCCGGTAAGTGGCGCGCAGACCCGTGGTGACGCGTCCTCGCGCGGGTGCCCTCGGCCGCGGGCGTGCTTACGGGGTGGGTGCAGCCGGCATCCAGGCGAACCACTTGCGGACGACCTCGGCTTCGACATCGATCTCGAATCGATGTGCGATGAGGAGCAGGTGGGCCAGCACATCGGAGATCTCGGCGCCGAAATCCTGCGACAGTTGGGAGGTCGTGCGACCCTTGTCGCGCGCCTGCCCCGATCGGGCGAGATAGGCCTGCGTCAACTCGCCCACCTCTTCGCCGAGCTTGAGGATGAGCCAGTCATCGGTGCGGGCGATCCCGTGGTCCTCGGCGTACTGCGCCGACACCGTCTCGACATTCCTCTGCAGCTGGGCGATGTCCATGGTGCCGATTGTGGCATCCGTGCCGGCCGGTCATCTCGTCGGTTGGCCGGGTCAATGCGGCTGGCGGGGTAGGTGGAGCCGGCGAACCGGCTCGGCGGAACACAGTCGCGGACACAACGGCGGATCACAGGGGTGACACGCCGGGGGAGAGCTGTTCCGCTCGGGGTGTCGCTCGTTCGCATCCGCCGTCGGGTCCGGTGAGTGGCGCGTCCGCCCGTCGCGCGCCAGCCGCCATCCGTCGCACGGTGGTGGGCCCCCGTGCCCGGTGGACGCCGAGCGGGAGGAGAATCGGTCGGGTGATCCTGCCATTGCTGACCGAGATGCCCGACCCGCAGTACATCATGGTGGGCGAGGGGCATCGCATCGCGACCTACTCGTGGGGAGACGATGCGCTCCCGACCGTCGTCGCGGTCCACGGGTTCGCCTCCAGCACGCAGGACAACTGGGTGGCGACGGGATGGGTGCGCGACCTCCAGGCCGCCGGGTATCGCGTGCTCGCTCTGGATCAGCGCGGTCACGGCGCCAGCGACAAACCGCATCAGGCGAGCGACTACACGCTGCGGCAGCTTGCCGGCGACGTGGAAGCGGTCCTCGACACCTACCTCGTGGACGAGGCACGCTACGTCGGCTACTCGCTCGGGGCGCGCGTGGGCTGGGAGGTGCTGCAGGACATCGCCCCCCGGATTCCGCGCGCCGTTCTCGGCGGAGTGCCCGACGGCATTCCCCTCGCCCGGCTCGATCTCGATCAGGTGCGCGCGCTCGCCGACGACGGCACTCCCGTCACCGATCCGGTGACGCAGAACTACGTCCGGCTGGTCGAACGGGTTCCCGGCAACGATCTGCGCGCGCTCCTGGCGATCGCGAGCGGGCTCCGCGCGTCGAAGCAGGTCGATCCCGACCCGGCGCACGCGCCGCAGCAGCCCGTGCTGTTCGCCACCGGCGCGCGCGACGCGATCATCGAGGGCTCGCGGGCCCTCGCCGCGGCCTGCACGCAGGGACGCTTCTTGGAGATCCCCGACCGGCACCACTTCAATGCGCCCGGGTCGCGAGTGTTTCGTCAGGCGGCGATCGAGTTCCTCGCGGAGGACTGACCGCGCGGACCCTCCCGGCGCGAGGCCGGACGGGCCCGCGCGAGGCTCAGACCGTGACGACGATCTTGCCGCGAGCGTGGCCCTCTTCGAGCTCGCGGTACGCGGCGACCGCGTCGTCCAAGGAGTAGGTCGAGGCGATCTCGGTGCGCAGCGTCCCGTCGGCGACGAGTTGCGCCAAGTGGGTCAGCTGCGCGGCGTCGGGGCGCACCCAGACGTAGTGTCCACCGAACTCGCTGCGCGCACGGGGGTCGGCGATCGACACGACGGCGCCGCCTTCGCGCAGCAGCTCCGAGGTGCTGTCGAGCGAGCTGCCGCCGGCGAAGTCGATGATCACGTCGAAGCCGCCGGGAGCCACCGCACGGGCCTGTGCGATGAGGCCATCGCCGTACTCGACCGGTTCGGCACCGAGCGAGCGTAGGTAGTCATGGTTGCGGGTGGAGGCGGTGCCCACGACGCGAGCGCCACGCAGCGCAGCGAGCTGGACGCCGAACGAACCGACCCCGCCGGCGGCGCCGTGAATGAGCACCGTCGCGCCTTCCCCGAGGCCCGACCGCTCGATCGCCTGCCATGCGGTCAGGCCCGCGAGAGGGAGCGAGGCCGCCTGCTCGAAGCTGATCCCGGCGGGCTTGGGCGCGGCCGTGCGGACGGGAACCGGCATGAACTCCGCGAGCGAACCGTGCTGCACGACGTCGGCGCGTGCGTACGCGAGCACCTCGTCACCGACCGCGAACTCCGGGGTGTCGAGCCCCGCCTTCTCGACCACTCCGGCGACATCCCATCCGGGTACCGCGGGAAGCGTCGTGTCGATCAATCCGCGGAGGTATCCCTCCCGGATCTTGTAGTCCACAGGGTTGAGGCTGGCGGCGACGACGCGGACCACGAGGGTGTCGGGTCCGACGTGGGGCTCGGGAAGCTCGGTGAGCTCGAAGCGGTCTGCTCCGCCGAAGTCGCGATAGACGAGTGCTTTCATGCTGAAGCGCAACGGCGCTTGGACGGGTCGCATTCCCCGCCGTCGCTATCGTGGGGGCGTGATCACCTTCGCCACGATCGGGACCAGCGTCATCACCGAGCGATTCGCGGAAGCGGTCGCGGAGGCCGAGGGCACACGGATCGGGGTCGTCTCCTCACGTGACGCCGAGCGCGGCCGGGCCTTCGCCGAGCGCATCGGGGCGCCGGCGAGCGTCGACGGCCCCATCGCCGCGCTCGCCGGCGAGGTCGACGCCGTGTACATCGGATCGCCGAACGGACTCCACGCCGCTCAGGCCCGCGAGGCGATCGACGCGGGCCTCCACGTGTTCGTCGAGAAGCCGGCGACGCCGACGGCGGCGGAGTTCGCCGCGCTGATCGAAGCGGCACGCGCTCGAGGAGTCGTCATCTTCGAGGGGATGCGCAACGTCTACGACCCCGGACTGGTGCGGGTGCGGGAGCTCCTCCCTCGACTCGGGACGATCCGGCGGGCATCGTTCGCGCTCAACCAACGCTCGGCCCGGTACGACCTCGTGCTCCGCGGCGAGACCCCCAACATCTTCGATCCGGCCCTCGCCGGGGGCGCCCTGTTCGACCTGGGCGTCTATCCGCTGAGCGCCGCCGTCTCCCTGTTCGGTGAGCCGTCGCGGGTGACGGGGGCCCTCAGTCGCATCGCGACGGGGGCCGACGGCGCCGGCGCTGCGCTCCTCACCTACCCCGACCTCGTCGTCGACATCGGCTTCTCCAAGATCACCGCGTCCGCGCGCCCGAGCGAGATCCAGGGCGAGCTCGGCACGCTCACGATCGATCGGATCACCGATCCCCGGCTCCCCGTCCTGACGCCCCTCGGGGGAGAGCCGGAGGAGTTCGCCATCGATGCGGCCGAGAACAACATGCGCTACGAGGTGGAGCGGTTCGCGCAACTGGTCTCGGGCGCGGACACGGCCGCCGCGGATCAGGCGCGGTCGCTCGCGGTGCTCCGGATCGTGGAGTCGCTGCGCGCGCCCCTCGGCGCCTGACGTTCACCCGTCGTTCTCCCGCGCGTCATCGGCGTCGCCCAGGATCACCGGAACGCCCGAAGGAGTTCCGTGTCCAACGTCAATGCTCCCGCTGTCGTCGCCATCATCCCCGCCCGCGGAGGGTCCACGGGGGTGCCGCGAAAGAACGTGCTTCCCGTGGGAGGCGTGCCGTTGATCGCGCGCGCCGTGGCTGCGGCGCGGGCGGCGGTGCGCGTAGACCGGGTCGTGGTCACGACGGACGACGCCGAGATCGCGCGAGTGGCCGCCGAGGCGGGGGCCGACATCGTCGACCGACCCGCCGAGATCGCCGGCGCCACGGCCACGTCCGAGAGCGCCCTCCTGCACGCGCTCGACGTCCTCGACGGTCGGGGTGTCACCACCGGCACGGTGGTCTTCCTTCAGGCCACCTCCCCGTTCATCGACCCCGCGGGCATCGACGAGGCCGTGGGCCTCGTGGTCGACGAGGGGTTCGATGCCGTGTTCTCGGCCTACGAGACCTATGGCTTCCTGTGGCGACGCGCCGAAGACGGAGCGGCCGCGGCGCTCAACCACGACGCTTCCGTCCGCCCCCGCCGCCAGGACCGGGAGCCGCACTACTTCGAGACGGGGGCGTTCTACGCGTTCGACGCCGC
>JBMDWQ010000251.1:0-11604 GCA_048594675.1 Microbacterium sp.
CGAGGCACGCCCAGACGGTCGAGCTGGTCGACGTATGCCGCCAGCTGCATGAGCGCCGTGACGCGCGCGTGACGGGCGAGCTTCGTGTCCTGCACCCGCCACCGACGGTCGCCGTCGCGCACCAGGAAGTCGGCGAAGCCGACGAACTCGTCGGTCGAGAAGGCGGCCTGGTAGACGACGTCGACCGAGGGGTCCGCGAGCGCGGCCACGGTCGCCTCGACAGCCTCCGACAACGCGGCGGCGTCGGACGAGCGCGTCTCGGCGATCTCCACCACGGCACCGGGGTGGGAGTCGCGATATCGCTCGAGCACCCGACGCTCGTGCACCGTTCCGAGGCGCCCCGCCCGCTCCCGCGTCGCGTCGACGGGATCGTCGACCGCCGGCACCCGCCCGAGCTTGGCGTCGATCGCGCGCAGCCACGCGAACTCGCATTCGGCGGCGGCCGTCAGGTCGCTCGCGCTCCAGACGATCCGGCCCTCGTCTTCGATGTATCGCATGTCACCCTTCCGCCCACGACCCTAGCTGCGCGCACCGACATCGCCGGTTCGCCTCCGCTCGACCCCGGTGACCTCCGCCGCCGCGGGTGACAGACTGGAGCGGTGACCGAGACCCTCCCCTTCGACAGCGTCTACCGTCACGGGTACGCGCGCATCGCCGCCTGCACGATCCCGGTGTCGATCGCCGATCCCGCCGCCAACGCCGAGGCGGTCCTCGCCTCGGCCCGCGAGTGCCACGCCGACGGGACGGCCATCGCGCTCTTTCCCGAGCTGTGTCTCACCGGCTACGCGATCGATGACCTGTTCCTGCAGGATGCGGTCCTGGACGCCGTTCTCGAGGCGATCGAGACGATCGTCGCCGCCTCCGCCGACCTGCGCCCCGTGCTCGTGGTCGGCGCCCCGTTGCGGCACGGCAACCGGCTCGCCAACTGCGCCGTCGTGATCCACCGCGGGGCGGTGCTGGGCGTCGTGCCCAAGTCGTACCTGCCCACCTACCGCGAGTTCTACGAGCACCGGTGGTTCGCGCCGGCCGACGACGGATACGGCGAGCCCCTCGACCTCGCCGGCACCGAGGTCATGTTCGGACCCAACCTCCTCTTCCACGTGAAGGACGTACCGGGCCTCGTCTTCCACGTCGAGATCTGTGAGGACCTGTGGGTGCCGATCCCGCCGTCGTCGACGGCGGCACTGGCGGGCGCCACGGTGCTCCTGAACCTGTCGGGCAGCCCCATCACGATCGCGCGCGCGGAGGACCGCCGGACGCTCGTTCAGTCCCAGTCGCTGCGGTGCCTCGCCGCCTACGCCTACGCCGCCGCCGGTCAAGGGGAGTCGACCAACGACGTCTCGTGGGACGGCCAGACGATGATCTATGAGGGAGGCACTCTCCTCGCCGAGACCGAGCGGTTCCCCGACGGCCCTCGACGCAGCGTCGCCGACGTCGACCTTGACCGGCTCCGGCAGGATCGTATGCGGCAGGGCACCTTCGACGAGAACGCGCGATCCGTCGCGTCCGACATGGTGCCGATCGAGCTGTGGCTGGAGCCTCCGGCGGAGGACATCGGGTTCCGACGACCTCTCGACCGTTTCCCCTTCGTCCCGGACGATCCCGCCCGGCTCGACCTGGACTGCTATGAGGCGTTCAACATCCAGGTGTCGGGGCTCGAGCAGCGCATGCGCGCGATCGGATCGCCCAAGCCCGTGATCGGCGTCTCGGGCGGACTCGACTCGACCCATGCCCTCCTCGTCGTCGCCCGCGCGATGGACCGCATGGGCCGGCCGCGCAGCGACATCCTCGCGTACACGATGCCCGGGTTCGCCACGAGCGACCACACCAAGTCGAATGCCATCGCCCTCGCGGAGGCGCTCGGCGCCTCAGTGCAGACCATCGACATCCGCCCCATGGCGACGGAGATCCTCACCGGTATCGGGCACCCGTTCGCCGGCGGCGAGCCGGTGTACGACGTGACCTTCGAGAACGTGCAGGCCGGAGCCCGCACGGACTTCCTCTTCCGTCTCGCCAATCAGAACGGCGGCTTCGTCGTGGGCACCTCCGACCTGTCGGAGCTGGCCCTCGGCTGGGCGACCTACGGCGTGGGCGATCACATGAGCCACTACGCCGTCAACGCCGGCGTGCCCAAGACACTGATCCAGCACCTGATCCGCTGGGTCATCGCGCACCGCGAGGGCGTCTCGGAGGAGGCCGTGAGCGTGCTGGAGTCGGTGCTGGCCACCGAGATCAGCCCCGAGCTCGTGCCGGCCGGCGAAGACGGGAAGGTCCAGTCGACCGAGGACACCATCGGCCCCTACGCCCTCCACGACTTCGCCCTGTTCCACGTGCTCCGCTATGGACTCCGCCCGTCGAAGATCGCCTTCCTGGCGCAGCACGCGTGGGCCGATCCCGAGGCCGGCGCCTGGCCTCCCGGATTCCCGGAGGACGAGCGCTACGGCTACGACCTTCCGACCGTCGTGCGCTGGCTCCGCGTCTTCCTCACGAGGTACTTCGGTTTCGCCCAGTTCAAGCGTTCCGCGATCCCCAACGGTCCCAAGGTGTCACCGGCGGGCTCGCTGTCGCCGCGCGGCGACTGGCGCGCCCCGTCCGACGGCAACGCACACGCGTGGATCGCCGAGCTGCGTGCCGCCCTCCCCGATCTCGTCGACTGACCGGGTTCAGTCCGCGGGGAGGAGGCCATACGCGAGGGTGATGACCCAGCCGTCGCGCGACGCGTCGACGAGCGAGTACTTCATGTTGCGGTCGGGGATCCACCCCTTGTGGCGCCCGGCGTCCAGCCGCACCTGTTCGGGTGCGACGCGGACGCCGCGGCCATCGGCCTCCAGGACTGCCTGGGTGCGCACCCAGTGCTGCAGGAGGTCGGGGAGGTTGCCGCTGTCGAGCACGCGAGAATGCCGGCGCATCAGGACGATGTCCGCCGGCTCCGGAGTCATGTCGCGGATGTCGATCCCGACCGGAAGCGCGGGGTCGCAGATCGCCACGACCGTGGCGGCCCGGTAGCTCGCCGTCACGATGGCGATGGGGAGATCCTGGCCGTCGCGAGAGGCGATGAGGCGGGTGTGGTAGCCGAAACCGCGCGGGGCCTCCCGCTCGATGCGGATCTCGCTCGCGTCGCAGCCGAGCCGCGCCGCGATGAGCTCCTTCGCGATGATCCGTCGACGGTCGTGCACCGTCGTGGCCGGATCCCACCCCAATCGAGCCGTGATGCCTGCGGGAGTATCCAGGGGGACCGTCTTGAGCGTCATGTCTCTCCTTCGCCGTCGCCGACATCCCATCATCGCCCACCGGCGGGCCGCGCGGACCCCCTCCCGGGCGTGACTAATCACCCGATACCCTTGAGAACCGTTGCCATGACGGAACCTGAACAGCAAGGAGTGCCATGTCCACCCCTCACGAGCCCGACGACGCCGCGCGTCGCGATGTGAACGAGCCGTCCGCCGAGGCGCCGGTCGCCGACAGCAGCGCGTCGGAGAGCTCCGCCGCGCCCGCCGGCGACGCGCCGACCGAGGCCTACCCGCCGGCGGCCCCGACCGGAGACGCTCCGACGCAGGCCTACCCGCCGGCACCTCCGACCGCTCCCGCCGGCTACGGACAGGCGCCCGCCGGTTACGGACAGGCCCCCGCGGGCTACGGACAGGCTCCGACGGGATACGGGCAGGCCCCCGCCGGGTACGCACAGCCGGGATACACCCCCGCACCGACCGGCCCCGACACGCGCCCCAAGACGCTGGCCTGGTTCTCGATCGGCGCCGTCGCGCTCGGCATCATCCTCGTGCTCGTCGGGTTCGTCCCCGTGCCGTGGGTGGGCCTCATCGCGACGATCGTCGGCGGTCTCGCCCTCGTCGTCGCCTTCATCCTGTCGATCGTGGTCCTGGCCAGCCGCAAGCAGGGCGGAAAGCCGCTCGGCATCGTGTCGCTCGTGGTCTCGCTCATCGGCGGTGCGATCTGGTTCGTCGCCCTCGTCGCCGCGATCGCCTTCAGCGTCATCGGAAGCTCGACGCCTTCTGACACCTCGTCGTCGCCGAGCGTGTCGTCCGCGCCCAGCCAGCCCGCCGACGACGACGCCGACCCCGATGACGACGCGCCGGCCGCAGGGGCCTACGACGAGACGGCCTTCCTCGACGAGGTGCGCCCCGCGATCATGTCGATCTTCCAGGAGATCGACCCGTCGATCACCGACGAGGTCGTCGAGCAGTTCTTCCCGGACTCGACCCTCATCACCACCGGCAAGGCCGTCCTCATGGCCGGTGAGGCCGGACGCCAGCCGATGATCGATGCCATGGTGAGCCAGTCGCAGGGAACGTTCACCGAGGAGTCGGCGGAGGAGTTCGTCGACGCGATCTACACCGCTGCCGAGAAGCACCTCCAGGAGTGACCGGCGCCTGACGCGCCGCACGACGAACGCCCCCGGGAGATCCCGGGGGCGTTCGTCGTGGGGGCGCGTGTCGTGCGGCGCGTGCCGTGGGGCGTCAGTTCGAGGGGGCGGAGGCCACCGACACAGGGCTCGCCGGTGAAACGGGCGAGGCGGGCGTCGCCGGGGATGCGGGGGTGACCGGCGAGGCGGGGGTCACCGGCGACGGCGGGGTGACCGGCGACGGAGAGGTCGCCGGCGACGGAGCGGTCTGCGGGGTCGGGGCGGTCTGCGGCGTCACGACGCTGCGCGGCGTGGGAGCGGTCTGCACGGTGGGGGCGGTCTGCGGCGTCACGGCGCTGCGCGGCGTGGGGGCCGAGACGACGGTGACCGAGGTGTCGGTCACGCTGAGGGTCACCGAGGGGCTCTCCAGCAGCGAGCCGTTCTTGCCGGTCAGCGCACCGCCGGGAACCACGGCTCCGTCGGTCGTGCGCAGATCCATCTGCGCGGCCATGGCGCTGGCGCCTCCCGCGACGAGCCCGAGTCCGACGGCTCCGGTCACGCCGTATGCGATCCACTTCTTCTTCATGGTTCCTACCTCCTGGTCGTTGTCGAGAGCTTCTGCGGTGCTCCCGGCTCACCGGTCACTTCCGCATGTCCTCAACTCTGACGACCGCCGCTAAGCCTCCTCGAAGCCGGTGATGAGAGGGCTCTTACGTTCCTCGACGGCCCGCGCGGCGTAGTCGAGGAGGGTGTCTGCGCGCCGCTCGTCTCCGCCGGACGCCGCCCCCACGGCGTGGCCCAGTAGCTGCACGGCCGTCAGAGCACGCGCCCCCGGCGAGCCGCCCCACGCCCGGTCGGCGGCGTCGGCGAGCGCCCACACCCGCGCGCTCGAGATTCCTCCCGTGGCTTCGGTCAGCAGGGCGCTCGCCACGGCGTGGGCGAGGAACGCCGCCGCATCGTCGTCGGCGCTTCCCTGGCCCGCGGTGTCGACGTCGATCAGTCCCGACACCTCGCCGTCCCCCACGAAGAGCTGCCTGAGATGCAGATCGCCATGGATCGTCACCCGGTCGGTCGACTCCGGGATCGCCGAGACGGCGGCGGAGATGTCGTCGATCTGGTCGCGGCGGCCGGGACGCAGCGCATGCAGCCCCGCCGTGTACCACGGCAGGCGCTCACGCAACGACGTGCGTGCGGGTCCCTCCAGGGGCGCCGCGGCCAGGCGCGCCCGCAGCGCTCCGACGGCCTCGATGAGCTCGCCCGGCTCCCACGCGGTCTCGGTGGCCGGCTCCCCCTCGGCGTCGTCGAGGACCAGGAGACCGCCGGGCGACCAGCCTCGGACCGCGGGCACGGGGAGCCCGTGCGCGTGCAGAACGCGGTGCGCCTCCACGATGCGCTCGATCCGGCGCGGGCGGACGACCTTGACCCATACGACGCCCTCGTCGGTCACCACACGCAGGACTGCGCGCCGCCCCGGCCGATACCCGACGAGGCCCGGCATCTGCGCCCCCGGGATCCCCAGGCGCGAGAGCAGGATGGAGGCGGCGTCACCGAAAGCGGCCGGGGCCAAGGCCGGAAGGTGCGGATCGGCGGGATGGATCCACACCCGGCCCACGCCTTCCTGGACGAGGCCCGTCTCGGCGGTCACGCGCAGACCCGACGAGTCGACATAGGCGACCGTCCCATCGGCGAGGACGAAGCCTGCGACCGTGCCGTCACCGAGCGGTTCACGCGACAGCGGCGTCAGTTCATCCCGTGGTACGCCCAACGCGTCGGCGACCAGTTCCGCTTCGTCGTCTCGCCCGGCCGCATCACGCGGGCGGGTCACCGATGGCGCATCCACCCCTCGATTCCAGCATGCGTGGGGGAAGAACGGGATGAGACATCTCTTAGGACCGCGCGCGGGCCCGGCCCGGATCGGAATACTGAGAAGATGACCACGACTGCCCCGCCCGCGTCCGCGCGCCCCCGCCGCGCCGCGCTGTCGGTGAGGACCCGCATCGTTGCGGTCATCACCGCGGTCGCCTTCCTGGGCATGGCAGTCGTCGGGCTGACGGTGTACCTCGTCGAGCGGACCGTGTCGCTGGAGGCGATCGAGGGGCGCCTGCAGGACAACCTGGAGTCGGCGCGCATCATCGTGGCCGGCGGACCCGACGGCCCCGACGGCACGACGACGTGGACCACGGCGGAAGAGGCGCTGCGCGCCGTCGTTCAGCGCATGAGCCCCGACGACAACACCGGCGCGATCGGCATCATCGACGGCAAGGCCCGTTTCCGCTCCGGTGTGGGGCTGGACGTCGACCTCACCGAGAAGCCCGGCTTCGTCCCCTACGTGGTCTCTCAGGTCACCGGCAACGACCCCCGGATCGGCACGTACGCCGAGGAGGGCGTGGTGTGGCGATATCTCGCCGCTCCCATCGCGATCTCCGGCGGCGACCCGGATCAGAAGGTCATCTTCGCGATGGCCTACGACGTTCGGGCCGAGCTCGACGAGATCAACGGGACGGCGCAGGCGTATGTCGTCGCGTCAGGGATCGCCCTCGTCGTGATCGCCCTCGTCGCCTCCCTCGTCTCGGGTCGTCTGCTGCGCCCCCTCCGCCAGATGCGGGAGACGGCCGAGCGCGTGACCGGGCAGGCACTCACCGAGCGCCTCCCCGTGCAGGGCACCGACGACGTCTCCGAGCTCGCCGCCACCATGAACGACATGCTCGACCGCCTCGACAACGTGCTCGACTCGCAGCGTCAGCTGCTCAGCGACGTCGGGCACGAGCTGAAGACGCCGATCACGATCGTGCGCGGCAACCTCGAGGTCATGGACGCCGACGATCCCGACGACGTGCGCGACACACGCGACCTCGCGATCGACGAACTGGAGCGGATGGCGATGCTCGTGCAGGATCTGGCGGCCGCCGCGGCCCTCCACGGCCCCCGGCCGATCGCCGCGAGCCGCGTCGACGTCGCCGAGCTGCTGCAGCAGATCGTCCGCAAGGCGGAGGGGATCGAGGGAGCGACCGTCGCGGCCGGAGAGTCCGCCGACGTGGTCGCGCTCCTCGACCCGGCCCGTATCACCCAGGCCATGCTGCAACTCGCCCAGAACGGCGTCAGCCACGGTGGAGGACGCATCGAGATCGGCAGCCGCGTGCGGAGCGAGACCCTGGAGCTGTGGGTGCGCGACAACGGCCCCGGCGTGCCCGACGCCGAGAAGGCGACGGTGTTCGACCGGTTCCACCGCGGCGGCGGCGACCGCGGCGGCAGCGGACTGGGACTGAACATCGTGCAGGTGATCGCGCGGGCCCACGGGGGGTCGGTGCGGGTCGAAGACGCCGACGGCGGCGGAGCGGTGTTCGTGATCGCGGTGCCGCTGGATGCGTCGACGATGGGCGACGTGCCGCCACGCCCCCCGCTTCCCGACCTGATGGCCACGACGGAAGGCAGCTGAGATGGCATCGATCCTGATCGCTGAGGACGAGTCCCGCATCTCCGGGTTCATCGACAAGGGACTGCGGTCAGCCGGTTTCGCCACGACTGTCGCCGCAACGGGCCCCGATGCCCTCCACCTCGCGCAGTCGGACGAGTTCGACCTCATGGTGCTCGACGTCAACCTCCCGGGGATGGACGGCTTCCAGGTGCTGGAGCAGCTGCGCGGGGGCGGCTCCCGCATGCCCGTCATCATCCTCACGGCTCGCGTAGAGCTCCATGACACCGTCGCGGGGCTGGAGGGCGGTGCCGACGACTACCTCGGCAAGCCGTTCCGCTTCGACGAACTGCTCGCCCGGATCCGGCTGCGCATGCGCAAGGACGACGACACCGGGAACGTCGCCGCGCTCTCGCATCGCGACCTGACGCTCGATGTGCGCACGCGCGAGGCGCGCCTGGACGGACGCCGCGTCGAGCTGTCGTCGCGGGAGTTCGCCCTGGCGGAGGAGTTCGTCCGCAACGCCGGGCAGGTGCTCAGCCGCGAGCAGCTGCTCAGTCGCGTGTGGGGGTACGACTTCGACCCGGGGTCCAACGTGGCCGATGTGTACGTCGGCTACCTGCGGCAGAAGCTCGGCGCCGAGCGCATCGAGACCGTGCGCGGCGCCGGGTACCGCTGGGTCTGACCGGCAAGACCGCTGCGGCCCCGGATCAGAGCCCGTCCTGGCGGATGATGCTCGGGCCCTCGCTCGTCGACTCGACCACCAGCCGCGCGGCGAGCTGTTCCTTCATCGCCTCGACGTGGCTGATGACGCCGACGGTGCGCCCGCCCGCCCGCAGGGCGTCGAGGGTGCGCATGGCGAGGTCGAGGGTCTCGGGATCCAGCGACCCGAAGCCCTCGTCGACGAAGAGGGTGTCCAGGCGTATCCCGCCCGCGCGGCTGGTGACGACCTCGGCGAGCCCCAAGGCGAGAGCCAGGGAGGCGAGGAAGGTCTCGCCGCCCGAGAGCGACTGCGGAGACCGGAGCTTGCCCGTGTGCGCGTCGAGAACATCGATGCCGAGTCCGGACGCCCGGCCGTGCGAGGCCTTCGCATCCGAGTGGTGGAGGGTGTACCTCCCGGCCGACATGTCGTCGAGGTGGAGGTTGGCGGCGGCGACGATCTCCTCGAGCTCCGCGGCCAGCACGAAGGTCTCCAGGTCCATCTTCTTCGTGTTCGGCGCCCGCCCCGCGACCGTGTCGGCCAGCCGGGTGACCACGGCGGCCTGATCCTCGAGCTCGCCAAGCCCGTCGCGGGCCGCGTCGATCCCCGAGAGCAGTTCACCGAGTCGTTCGGCGTCGGAACGTGCATCGCGCTCGGCCGCGATCGCCGCGGCGCGGGCGTGGGCTGTGGCATCGCGGGCGGCGCGGGCGGGTTCGACCTCTGCAGCGTCGACGTCGACGGTCTGCAGCTCCAGATCGAGGAGCCGTGCGCGGACCCCCGCCTCCGCGTCGGTGTGGGAGCGGATCTCGTCGTCGAGCCGAGCCCGGTCGGCGTCGTCGCGCAGCGCTGAGGCGGCCTCCGGGGCGTCGGCGAACTCGGAGGCGTCGAGGCGCTCGGCGAGATCCGCGGTCGCCGAAGCGAGGCTCCGCTCGGCCTCCGCCCGCCGCTCGGCGGCCCGGACGCACGCGCGCGCCCGATCGCGGCGGTTCGCGGCCTCGGCGAGGCGTTCCGCGACGGAGGCGCTGTCGCCCCGCGCTTCCGCGATCCGCGACTGGAGCCCCTCGAGCGTCGCCCGCAGGCCCGTGAGGCGTTCGCGGTGCTCGGCCAGCGCCGTCGCGACGCGGTCTCGCTCGATCGCAGCGGCAGCGGCGAGCTCGTCGAGCTCCGCGCGGCGCGCATCGAGGTGCTCGACCTCGGCCGCCGCCTCCCGACCGGCGCGGACCTGCTCTCCGGCGACGGCCTCTTCCTCCGTCAGCGCGGCGACGTCTCTGCCGCCCGAGCGGGCAGCCGCCGCGGCGTGCCGCTCCCGGACGCCCCGCGCGATGCTCGCCGCCGCGTGCTCGGCCTCGCGTGCGGCGTCGCGACGCTCCTCGGCGCGGGCCACCGCGTCGTCATCGATCGCGGGATGCTGCGGGGCGGAGGCCGGCGACGGGTGCGAGGTCGATCCGCAGACCGCGCACGGCTCGCCGTCGACGAGGGCGGCGGCCAGCTCGCCGGCACGATCGGCCACGCGACGTTGCAGGAGGGCGGTGACCTCGGCCGCCGCCTGCGAGGCGGTCTCGGAGGCGGCCAAGTAGGCGCGTTCCGCGTTCTCCAGCTCGCCGGCGAGGCTCGCCGCCTCGCGCGCGGCCGCGAGGCGTTCCCGGAGCTCGACCTGCCGGGCCTCGGCCGCCGGGAGCTGCGCCGCATCGGTCCGTGCGGCATCTCGCGCGCGCTCCAGCCGCTCACGCTCGGCGGGAACCTGCGCCTGCTGCATGTCGAAAGTCGCAAGCCGCTCGGTCTCTGCCTCGATGTCGAGCGCGAGAGACTCGATCGTCGCCGAGGCCACGGCCGCCTGCTCCTCGTCGGCGAGCGCCTCGGTCCAGCGGGCGATGTCGCCCGTGAGCGCCTCGAGGGCGGCCTCGGGATCGGCATCACCCGCGTTTTCGTTCCACGCCGCCTGTGCGGAGCGCTCTTCCTCGGCCGCCACCCGGAACGCCTCCTCTGCGCGGGCGACGGCGTCGAGCGGGGCGCGCAAGGCCTCCGCCTCTCGCGCCCGGCGGAGACGCGTGCGGGCGGCATCGATCGCGGGGCGCTCGGCGTCGAGCTGCGCCCACTCGCGACGGGCGACATCGAGCGCCTTCAGACGTTCGTGATGCGCCAGCGCGACCGAGAGCACACGCTCGGCTGCCGTCGCGGCGGCCTCGGCCTCGTCGCGCGCGCGCCCAGCGGTCTCGACCCGGTAGCGCGCGCGTTCTCCGGCGGCGGCCACAGCGTCGCGACGCCGCGCGAGATCGGTCGCCGGGATGTCTTCCGACGCGCTCCCGCCGAGATCACGCTGGCCCACGAGCCGCTCGGCCAGCTCGAGAAGCGTCCGCACGTGCTCGCCCGCGGTATCGAGCTCCCGCTGCAGGGCCTTGCGTCGCGTCTCCAGTTCTTCCTCGTACCGCTCGAACCGCCTCGTGCCGAAGAGCGTCCGCAGGAGAGACTGGCGCTCAGCGGCCGTGGCCAGCAGGAACCGCGAGAACTTGTTCTGCGCGAGCAGGATCACCTGCTGGAACTGCTGGGCGTTCAGTCCGAGGATCTCGTCCAGAAACTGGGCCACTTCACGGGGCTTGGCTGCAAGGCCCAGCCAGCCGTCTCCCGTCCACTCCTCCAGCACCGCACGCTGGGGCTCCACCGTCATGCCGCCGCCGCGTTTGGCGGGCCGCTCGTACACGGGAGCTCGCGTCACCCGCAGCCGCCGCTCGCCCTGCGTGAACTCGAGCACGACCTCGGTAGGGTCACCCAGGAAGCTGTGGTCGCTGCGCAGCCGACGCTCGCCGCCCTCGTACCGCGGCACGGAGCCATACAGTGCGAAGCTCACCCCGTCGAGGATGCTCGACTTGCCGGCACCCGTGCGCCCCGAGATGAGAAAGACGCCGTGCCCGTCGAGGGCATCGAAGTCCACCGTCTGCGTCTCACGGAACGGTCCGAAACCGGTGAGATCGAGACGGTGCAGCTTCACGCCGCCGCCTCGACGCGCACGCGCGCGGCCACGACATCGTCGATCAGCTCCTGTTCGGCCTCCGACGCGCCGGCACCCTCGCGAACGTGCACGAGGAAGGCCTCGACGAGTTCGCGATCGCTGCGTGCCGCCCGTACGCGCTGCGC
>JBMDWQ010000252.1:0-10455 GCA_048594675.1 Microbacterium sp.
ACCGTTAGCGTCGGTCCGACAGTGAAGTCCCAGGAGTCGAAGATGACCAGTACCGCAGTGATCGGCCTCGGCGAGGCGGGCGCGCTCTACGCGCGGGGCCTGCGCGACGCCGGCTACACCGTGAGCGGATTCGATCCGTTCACGACCCTGCACGAGGAGGGCATCCGGCAGGAGCCGACCCTCGCGGCCGCCGTCGCGACGGCCGACCTGGTCCTCAGCCTCGTCGGGGCCCGAGCGGCCGAAGCCGTGGCGACCGAAGCGATGACGGCCATGACCGCCGGTGCCGTGTTCGCCGACCTGAACACCGGTTCGCCCGACCTCAAGCGGCGTCTGGAAGACGGGGCCACCTCCCGCGCGCTCCTCGCGGCCGATGTCGCGGTCCTCGCCCCGGTTCCGCGCGACGGTGTGCGCACCCCGCTCATGGTCAGCGGCACGGGGGCGAGCCGGTTCACCGAGCTGTTCGCCGCCACCGGCGCCCCGGTCGAGTCGATCGGCGGCACCGCCGGCGACGCCGCGGCCCGCAAGCTCGTTCGGAGCGTCTTCATGAAGGGCCTGGCCGCGGTGGTGCTCGAAAGCGTCGGCGCCGCCGAGGCGGCCGGGTGTGAGACCTGGCTGCGGGCCCAGATCGGCGCCGAGTTCGCGGGGGACCCCGACGCGCTGGTGCAGCGACTCCTCGACGGGTCCCGCCAGCACGCCGGACGCCGCGCCCACGAGGTGGAGGACGCCCGCGACTACCTCGACGGCCTCGGCCGCCCCAGCTGGGTCACCTCCGCCGCGCACCGCTGGTTCGGTCAGCTGCTGGAAGAGGCGGCCGCCGCCGACCACGCCGCCGATCACGAAGGAGCACGCGCATGAAGATCAGCATCGAGAACCTGACGTTGAGCTATGGCGACGCGATCGCCGTGCGCGAGCTCAATCTGGAGATCGCCGAGGGGGAGGCCCTGGTGCTCCTCGGCCAGTCCGGATGCGGCAAGACGAGCACGATGAGGTGCATCGCGGGACTCGAGACCCCCGACAGCGGGCGGATCACGGTCGGCGATGACGTGCTGTTCGACTCCCGCCGAGGGATCAACCGGGCCTCCCACAAGCGCAACATCGGAATGGTCTTCCAGTCGTATGCCATCTGGCCCCACATGACGGTGTTCGAGAACGTCGCCTTCCCTCTGAAGATGCAGCGGGCCTCCCGCGCCGACATCTCCGCGCGCGTCACCGAGACCCTGGCCCTCGTCGGACTCGAGGGATTCGCCGAGCGCGGCGCCTCGATGCTGTCGGGGGGCCAGATGCAGCGCGTCGCCCTCGCGCGCAGCCTCGTGATGCAGCCGTCGGTGATGCTGTTGGACGAGCCGCTGTCGAACCTCGACGCGCGCCTGCGTCACCGCCTCCGCGGAGACCTCCGCGACCTGCAGCACCGTCTCGGCCTCACCTCCGTGTACGTGACCCACGACCAGGAGGAGGCTCTCGCGCTCGCCGACCACATCGCCATGATGCAGTTCGGACGCATCGTCCAGCTCGGCCGACCCGACGAGATCTACGGAAAGCCGTTGAGCGCCTCGATCGCGGACTTCCTCGGTGTCGCGAACATCCTTCCCGTCGCCGCAGCCGGGCCGGGGGCGGTGACGCTCACGGGCACCGATGTCACGCTCCAGGTCGGCGGCTACGTCCCGTCCCGGGAGCTGCGGGCCTGCGTGCGTGCGGAGGACATCCTCCTCGGGGAGGACGCTCCCGCCGAAGCCCCGAACACCGTGGAGGGGACGATCACGACGCGTGAGTTCCTCGGCGCCACCGCCACCTTCCGCATCCGGCTCTCCGACGAGGTCGAGATCTCCGTCATGGGAACCAAGCAGCAGGCGCACCGCGCCGCCGAGGGCGACCGCATCCGGGTGCACCTCCCGGTGGAGGCCGTGCAGGTGCTCCCGCCCGAGGTTCCCGAACTGGAACTCCCGGAGGAGGTCGCCGCATGACCGCCGCGCCCCCCGCTCCTCTGGAGACGGGCGTCGTGTCGACCCGCCGCGGTCGGCCCCCCGCGCCGTCCCACTTCCGCCCGCGCCGGATCGCCGGCGTGGCCGCGCTGTACGGCATCCTGGCGATCCTCATCCTCATGCCC
The DNA here is from genome assembly GCA_048594675.1 of Microbacterium sp. Classification (GTDB taxonomy): domain Bacteria; phylum Actinomycetota; class Actinomycetes; order Actinomycetales; family Microbacteriaceae; genus Microbacterium. The sequence continues at coordinate 2,105 of JBMDWQ010000252.1, forward strand.
GTCGCGCTCGTGGTGATCTCTGCGTTCACCACCACCACGCCGCGCCCGGGGAACATCGATCTCACGAGCCTCACCCTGGAGAACTTCGCCGCGGTCTTCAGCCCCGGGGCGCTGCGGGCCGCCGGGAACTCGCTCCTCGTCGGCATCGGCGCCTCGATCGTCGCCCTCGCATGCGGCGGCTTCCTCGCCTTCGTCACGGCCCGCAGCAACGCGCCCGCTCGCCGGTTCCTGTACTTCGTGGGTCTCGTGCCCATGTTCCTGCCGAGCTTCGTCGGCGCGCTGGCGTGGGGGCTGCTCGGCGGCCCGAACGCGGGACTGCTGAACATCCTGGCCCGCGATCTGGGCCTCGGACAGGTCATCAACATCTACACGCTGCCGGGCCTCATCGTCGTCCTCGGCATCTACTACGCGCCGTACGCGTTCCTGCTCATTCACGCGTCGTTCAGCCTCATGAATCCCGACCTCGAAGAGGCCGCCCGCGTGCACGGGTCGACGCCGGCCCAGGTGCTGCGGCGGGTGACTTTCCCGCTCGCGACCCCCGCGATCCTGGGGTCCGCGATCCTCATCTTCGTGCTGACGGTGGAGAACTTCCCGGTTGCGCAGATGATCGGCAGTGCCAGCGGACTGGACACCCTTCCGACCTACATCTTCCGCCTCATGAACTCCGCCCCGTCCCGCGGCAACGAGGCGGCGGCGGTCGCGATCGCGCTCGTGATCGTCGTGCTGGTGGTCACCGCCATCCAGCGGCGCATCGTCTCGCGGCGCACGTTCACCACGGTGGCGGGCAAGGGACTCAAGCTCGCGAAGGTCGACCTCGGCTGGTTCCGTGTTCCCGCGCTCGTCCTCGGCATCGTCTACTTCGTCGTCACGACCGTGCTGCCGCTGCTGGCCCTCCTGTTCGTCGCGATGCACGAGTCGCCGTACGTCGCGAGCGTCACGGGCGCCTTCACCTCCGGACGGCTCAACCTCGACGAGTTCGTCGACGTGCTCACCGACCCCACCGTGCAGCGCGCGACGGTCAACTCCGTCACGGTCGGGATCTCCGCCGCCCTCATCGGAACGGTGCTCGCGTTCATCGTGTCGTACGTGGTGAACCGTACGAAGACGCCGGGACGCGGCGGCCTCGGCTACATCAGCATGATCCCGCTGGCCGTCCCGGCGATCGTCCTCGGCCTCGGCCTCCTGTGGACCTGGCTCCTCATCCCGCTGCCGGTCTACGGAACCCTGCTCGTGATGGTCATCGCCTTCGTCGCGGCGCAGATGCCCCAGGGGTACCAGGGGGCGAGCTCAGGGATCCTGCAGATCCACGCCGACCTCGAAGACAGCGCCGTCATGCACGGGGCCAGTCGCACGCGTGCCATCTGGAAGGTCACCGCTCCGCTTCTCCGGGTGCCGCTGACCTCGACCTTCCTGCTCCTGCTGATGCTGTCGATGCGCGAGCTCACCGTTCCGCTGTTCCTGTTCACGACCGACACCCGGTTGCTGTCGATCATCATCTTCGACGACTTCGAGAACGGGATCCTGCAGTCCAGCGCCGCGACGAGCGTGCTCTACTGCGGACTGATCTTCGTGCTCGCCTACCTCGCACGGCGCTTCGGTGCCGATGCGCCCAAGGGCAGCTGACCTGCCCCGCACCCGCTTCACCCGAACCACATTTCAGAGAGGAAATGCCATGAGAAAGCACACACTGGCGGCGATCGCCGTCCTCGCCGCCGTCGGACTGCTCGCCGGATGCGCCGGAGGACCGGCCGCGCCCGGCGCGGACCCGACCGACGCCAACGGAGACTTCGTCGTCGACGGCGAACTGATCGCAACCGCCGACGTCTTCGAGAAGGCCAAGGGCGAGGGCACGCTCGTCTTCTACACCGGCGCGAGCGAGGTCTCCGAAAAGGAGGTCACCGATGCCTTCACCGAGCTGACCGGCATTCCCGTCGAGATCGTCCGTCTGGCCCCCAACAAGCTCCAGGAGCGCATCCTGAGCGAGAACGCCGCCGGAAAGCTGGGCGCCGACCTCGTCCGCATCTCGGGCGAGGACCTCATCGTGGCCCTCGCCGACGAGGGGGTCTTCCAGCCCACGACCCTCTCCGACGACATCTCCGGCGCCTTGATCGACGGTGCGGTGTTCGAGGACGGGCTGTACGTCAACAGCTTCGATCGCGTCTACAGCTTCGGCTACAACAACCAGGTCATCGACGAGGCCGACGCCCCGAAGAACTGGGCCGACCTGCTCGACCCCGCCTACGCGGGCCAGGTGGGGCTCGTCCAGGTGGGCGCGGGAGGCTCCACCGCGGCACTCACCCGCTTCCAGTTCGACGCCCTGGGGGAGCAGTGGATGCGTGACATGGCGGCGAACAAGCCGCGCATCTTCGACTCGTCGGCCAACCTCACCGACGCGCTCGCGCGCGGCGAGATCTCGATCGGCGCGGTGCCGATCGGCACCGCCTACTCGGCGATCCTCGAGGGCGCGCCGATCACGATCGCCATGCCGGAGGAGGGCGCCGCGGCCTACCCGTTCTACCTCGGACAGACGGCCTCGACCACGCGGTCGAACGCGGCCACGGTGTTCGTGAACTGGCTGCTGTCCTCGGACGGGCAGACCCTCGCCGCCTCGATCGGCGACTACCCGGTGAACGAGAACGCCCCGACTCCGACGATCGGAGACGTCGAGCTCCCGGCCGCCGACTCCGGGTTCGTCGCCCGCTCCACGCTGGAGGAGTCGCTCGAGCACCTCCAGTCCGACGCGTCGTCGTGGATGCAGATCTTCGACTACACCGGCTGAGCCTGCACCGTGTGGGCGGCGCCGTCACCTCCCCCGACGGCGCCGCCCCCTCCGTGCATCCCCGGCCTGCATCCCCGGTACGAAGGAGAGACCATGGACGTCGCGGCCCTCATCCGCGAGCAGATCCTCGCGGGCGACCTGGTTCCCCACCAGCGCCTGGTCGAGGCCGATCTGGCCGAGCAGTTCGCGGTGTCGCGTGCGGCCGTGCGCGACGCGCTGGGCGCGCTGGCGGGAGAGGGCGTGGTCGAGCGGGTGCAGAACCGCGGTGCGCGGGTGCGGGCCTTCACCCTTGCCGAGGCGATCGAGATCGCCGAGGTGCGCCGAGCACTGGAGTCGCTGTGCGCGGGGAAGGCGGCCGAGACCGTGACCGACGAGGAGATCGTCGTGCTGCGCGGCATCCGCGACGCGATGCGGGAGGCGGTCGCGGCCGGCGACGTCATCGCCTACGCCGCGAAGAACCGTGAGCTCCACGCGCTCATCCACGCCATCAGCGGGCAGGGAACCGCGCACGCGCTCATCGAGCGCCTCCGCGGGCAGAGCGTGCGCCATCAGTACAAGCTCGCGATGAAGCCCGGGCGCCCGCAGGTCTCGGTCGGGGAGCATGCCGCGATCATCGACGCGATCTGTGCGCGCGATCGCGAGGCCGCCGAGAGCGCGATGGCCGCGCACCTCGACAGCGTCATCGATGCGATGCGTGCGGTCGACGCGGAGCAGCGAGGAGCGCGATGACCCGGTCGGAGGCGGCACCTCGGTGAGACCTCGGCGCAGGTCGGCGGGGCCGTCCGGTTCGCCCGGTTCGCCCCGAGGACTGGCGCTGCTGCTGGTGCACGCCGTCGTGGTGCAGGCGATCAGCTACGGCGTGCGGCCGGCGATCTCGTACGAGATCCTCCACCTCGGGCTCGGTCCCGCGTGGCTCGGTGTCGCGACCGCCGCCTTCGCCCTTCCGCCCCTCCTCCTCGCGCTTCCCGCGGGGCGCATCGTGGACCGGGTCGGCGAGCGGGGAATGCTCATCGCGGGAGGCGTGTCCCTCGCCGCGGCGGCCGCCGTCGCGCTCGGCTTTTCGGCATCGGCGGCCGGCCTGATCGTGGCGACGGCGCTGCTGGGGCTCGGCGTGCTCTTCTCGGTCGTGGGCGAGCAGGCCTGGGTCATGCGCAGCGCCCGCGACGATCGCCTCGACTTCTCCTTCGGCCTGTACACCTTCGCGACCTCGGGCGGGCAGATGCTCGGTCCGCTCCTGCTGCTCGTTCCCTCGCCCGTGCCAGCCGCGCCGCCACTCGCGGCCGTCGCCGGGGTGGGGGTGGGGCTGGGGATCGCCGCGGTCGTTCTGTCGTTCGGGATCCCGTCGGCTCTCGTGCGTCTGGACGGGACGGCATCTGCCCCACGGGCCGGGGCGTTCGCGCTGGTGCGTCGACCGGGAGTACCGTCGGCGCTCATCGCGAGCAGCATCGTCCTGACCTCGCTCGACATCCTGCTCGCCTACCTTCCGCTTCTCGCTCAGGAGAGGGGGATCGCCCCCGCGTGGGTGAGCGCGATGCTCGTCGCCCGCGGAGCCGCGACCATGCTGTCGCGTGTGTGTCTGTCGGTCCTCACGGGGCGCTTCGGGCGCCGCCTCGTCCTCATCGCCGGAGGCCTGGTGGCTGCGATCGGTCTCGGCCTCCTCGCTGTTCCTCTCCCGCCGCTCGCGCTGACGGCCGCGATCGCCGCCTACGGCCTCGCGGCGGGAACGGTGCAGCCCCTCACGATGTCGTGGATGACCCTCATCACCCCTCCGGCAGAGCGCGGGACGGCGGCGTCGCTGCGGCTGGTCGGCAACCGCATCGGGCAGAGCGCGATCCCCCTCGTGGTGGCGGGAGCCTCCGCCGCGGCGGGGGCCACCGGGGTCTTCCTCCTCATGGGAGGCGCGCTCGTCGGTGCGGCGGTCATGTCGCGGGCGGCGCCCGACGGTCGCGGTCGCCCGGCCGACTGAGCGCGCCGCCATCCCCGCCCGCCCCTGGCCGGCGCAGGGGCGGTGCACAACGGCGGACGCGGAGGCCGACACACCGTGGTGGGCTCGCCGCGGGGCGGCGTGTCGTCCTGCGCATCCGCCGTTGTGTCCCGCCGGCGCTCCTCGCCCGGCCCTGCCCGCGCCCGTCTCCCCCCCGCCCGCAAGGCTCGGGGTTTTGCACGGCCGCCCCCATTGCGGCTCCGTCGACCGGGTGGAAGGCTCATTGTTGTGATAGGCAACATTTCCCCTCAGCCGTGGAGCTCTGCGGAGGCGCCCGTCTCCGACGCCGACCTGCGCACGATCGACCTGTGGTGGCGCGCCGCCAACTACATGAGCGTCGGCCAGATCTACCTCAAGGACAACCCGCTGCTGCGAGAGCCGCTCACCCGCGACCACGTCAAGCCGCGCCTGGTCGGGCACTGGGGGACCACGCCAGGGCTCACCTTCATCTATGCCCATCTCAACCGGGCGATCGCCCGGCGGCTCCAGCCCGCGATGTACATCATCGGACCGGGCCACGGCGGGCCGGGGCTCGTCGCCGCCTCTTTCCTCGACGGCACGTACACCTCGACCTACAACGACATCTCGACCGATGAGGCGGGACTGAAGCGCCTGTTCACGCAGTTCTCCTTCCCGGGTGGGATCCCGTCGCACGTCGCCCCCGAGACGCCCGGATCGATCCACGAGGGCGGCGAGCTCGGCTACGCGCTCTCCCACGCGTACGGCGCGGCCTTCGACAACCCCGACCTCCTGGTGGCCGCCGTTGTCGGAGACGGGGAGGCCGAGACCGGGCCGCTGGCCACCAGCTGGCACTCCAACAAGTTCATCGATCCCGCCACCGACGGGGTCGTGCTCCCGATCCTCCATCTCAACGGCTACAAGATCGCCAACCCCACGGTGCTGGCCCGGATCCCCGAAGAAGAGCTCGTCGCCCTCATGACCGGCTACGGCCACACCCCGCACGTGTTCACGGCGGGCTTCGACGACGAGGACCACCTCTCCATCCACCGCCGCTTCGCGGACTTGCTCGACACCGTGCTCGACGAGATCGCGGCGATCAAGGCCGCGGCTGCGGCCGACCCCGACATGGAGCGCCCGCGGTGGCCGATGATCGTCATGCGCACGCCCAAGGGCTGGACCTGCCCGCCCGAGATCGATGGGAAGCGCACCGAGAACTCCTGGCGCGCACACCAGGTGCCCCTCGCGTCGGCTCGCGACACCGACGCCCACCTCAAGGTCCTGGAGGGCTGGCTCCAGTCCTACCGCCCCGAGGATCTCTTCGACGACGCCGGCGCCCCGCGGCCGGAGGTGACCGCCCTCACCCCGCCCGGTGACCTGCGCATGAGCGCGACGCCGCACGCCAACGGCGGACTGCTCCTACGCGACCTCGTGCTCCCCGACTTCCGCGAGTACGGAGTCGACGTCCCGGCACCGGGGGCGTCGGTCGCCGAAGCCACACGCGTGCTGGGCGGATGGCTGGAGGCGGTGATGGCGGCGAACCTCGACAACTTCCGGGTGTTCGCGCCCGACGAGCTCGCCTCCAACCGCATCCAGGCCGTGCTCGAGGCGACCGACAAGAGCTGGAACAACGGCCTCGACAGCGATGACGACCACCTCGGAAAGCGCGGCCAGGTCGTCGAGATGCTGTCCGAGCACCAGTGCCAGGGCTGGTTGGAGGGCTATCTCCTCACGGGCCGCCACGGTCTCTTCACGTCCTATGAGGCGTTCATCCACATCGTCGACTCGATGTTCAACCAGCACGCGAAGTGGCTCAAGGTCTCGCGAGAGCTGCCGTGGCGTCGGCCCATCGCCTCGCTCAATTACCTCCTCTCCAGCCACGTCTGGCGGCAGGACCACAACGGCTTCTCGCACCAGGACCCCGGGTTCATCGATCACGTCGTCAACAAGAAGGCGGAGGTCGTCCGGGTCTATCTGCCGCCGGACGCGAACACGTTGCTGAGCGTCTACGACCACTGCCTCCGCTCTCGCGACTACGTCAACGTGGTCGTGGCGGGCAAGCAGCCGCAGGCGTCGTGGCTGACGATGGAGCAGGCGATCGACCACTGCACGCGTGGTGCGGGCATCTGGGAGTTCGCCTCCAACGTCCCCACGGGCGAGGAACCCGACGTCGTCCTGGCGGCGTGCGGCGATGTCCCCACGCTCGAGGTGCTCGCGGCGATCGACATCATCCGCCGGGAGCTTCCCGACCTCAAGGTGCGGATGGTCAACGTCGTCGACCTCATGCGTCTGCAGCCGGCCGAGGAGCACCCTCATGGCATGAGCGATCGCGAGTACGACCAGCTGTTCACGACCGACAAGCCGGTGGTCTTCGCCTACCACGGCTATCCCTGGCTGATCCATCGGCTCACCTACCGCCGCAACGGGCACGCGAACCTGCACGTGCGCGGCTACATCGAGGAGGGGACGACCACGACCCCGTTCGACATGGCGATGCTCAACAAGATGGACCGCTACTTCCTCGTGCGGAAGGTCATCGAACGGGTGCCGGGGCTCGGATCGCGGGCGGCGCTGCTGAGTCAGAAGCTCGAGGACCAGCGGATGGCTGCCCGGCGCTACGCGCGGGAGACCGGCGAGGACCCGGTGGAGATCCGCGACTGGACCTGGCCCGATGCCCGCGATGTCGCAGGGGACACGGTCGTGAGCGCGACCGCCGCCACCGGGGGTGACAACGAGTAGCCGCTGCCGGAGTGGACACCCCGGCGGTGTCCCGCCATCCCCTTCCGATTTTGATAACGATTATCAGTAGGCGTACGCTGAGGGCATGACCCGCACGCCTCTCGCCCTCGTGGCGCTCCTCGGAGCCTCCGCCCTCGTCCTCGCCGGCTGTTCGTCCACGCCCGGCGGAACGACAGGAGGCGGCGACGGCAAGATCCAGGTGGTCGCCTCGACGAGCGTCTACGGCGACATCGTGGAGGCGATCGCCGGCGACGCCGTCGACGTCACCTCGATCGTCGCGTCGACCAGTCAAGACCCGCACTCCTACGAGGCCTCCGCGGCCGACCAGCTGACGGTCTCCAAGGCCGATCTCATCATCGAGAACGGCGGGGGCTACGACTCGTTCGTCGACGGTCTCATCGAGGCGACGGGCAGTTCCGCGCACGTCATCACGGCGGCCGAGTTCTCCCACGACTGGCCCGGCAACGAGGGTCACGACCACACCGAGGGCGACGGCCACGATCATGCGGACGAGACCGACGCCGCCGACGATCATGACCACGGCGACGAGACCGACGCGGCCGACGACCAGGGTCACGACCACGAGGGTCACAACCACATCGAGGGATTCAACGAGCACGTCTGGTACGACCCGCACACGATGGAGCACCTCGCCGAGGCGATCGCCGAGGAGCTCACCGAACTCGCCCCCGCCGACGCCGACACGTTCCAGAAGGGGCTCAGCACCTTCGTCGCCGGAATCGGCGAGCTCGAGACGTCGCTGGCCGACGTGGCCGCGGCCCACGAGGGCGACAAGATCTTCGTCACCGAGCCCGTTCCGCTGTACCTGACGGCAGCGGCGGGGCTCACCAACGTGACGCCCGAGGCGTTCAGCGAAGCGGTCGAAGAGGG
>JBMDWQ010000253.1:0-17056 GCA_048594675.1 Microbacterium sp.
GTACGTGATCTCCTGACCCACCGTGAACGACGCCGCATCGTTCGGCGTCGCCGACTTCACGACCGACAGACCCGGCTCCGGATCGAACTCCACCGTCACCTCCGACGGCGGCGACTCCACCGGCGGACCCGACGGCGGCACCCCCACTCCGACGGCGGTGTTCGAGATCGAGCCCGCGTCGATGTCGGCCTGAGTGACGACGTACGTCGCCTCGCACGTGACCTCGGCGCCGGGGGCGAGGGAGGTCGTGGGGCAGATCGCCGCGGAGATCTCGCCGGTTCCGGTGAAGGCCCCTTCGGAGACCGAGACCGGGTCGAGCGTGACATTGCCCGTGTTGGTGATCTGGAACGAGTAGGTGATGACGTCACCGGCCTGCTCCGCGCCCGCCGAGGCCGACTTCACGATCGTCAGCGACGGGTCGGCGGCGATCGTGACCGTGGCCTCCGCCGGGTCGGACGTGGTGTCCGGGCCCGTCGGCGGGGTGCCGGTGGCGATCGCGGTGTTGACCACCTCACCGGCGTCGACATCGGCCTGCGTGAGCACATAATCGGCTTCACAGGTGACCGAGTCGCCCGGTGCGAGAGAGGCGAGCCCCGATTCGCAGACAAGAGCGGAGAGGTCGCCCGTGCCCGAGAACGCGGTCTCGGCGACGGACACGTCGGTGAGGGTCACGTTGCCGGTGTTGGTGACGACGAACTCGTAGGAGATGGCGTCTCCGGCCGCGTCGCCCTCGTCGGGGGTCGCCGTCTTGACGAGCGACAGCTCGGGGGTCGGCGGGATGGTGACGGTCGCGGTGGACTCGTCTGACTCCGTCCGTCCGCCGGACGGAGGCTGTCCCGAGGCGGTCGCCGTGTTGACGATGGTTCCCGCATCGACGTCTGCCTGGGTCACCTCGTAGGTCGCCGTGCAGGTAGCGGTGGCGCCGGGAAGCAGCGAACCGGGCGGGCACTCGGCGGTCACTCCCGGAAGACCCGGGTCGTCGATCGCGATGTCGGTGAGCGTGACGTTGCCGGCGTTGGTGACGGCGAAGGAGTAGGTGATCTCGTCGCCCGCGGCTGCCGCCGTCGTCGGCGTCGCCGACTTCACGAGGGTGACGGCGGGACCCTGCTCGAGCGGGATCATCGTGGACGACGGGTCGGAGGTCACATCGTCGCCCCCGCCGACCGGCGTTCCCGTCGCGGTCGCGGTGTTCTCGACCGTGCCGGCGTCGACGTCGCCTTGCTGCAGGACGTAGGTGGCCTCACAGATGATCTGCCCGTTCACCGGGAGCGCCCCGGTCGAGGGGGTGCACGACAGGGGCGAGAGCTCCCCGACGCCGCTGAACGTGGTGTCGTCGACCGTGACGCCCGTGAGCGGCACGTTGCCGGTGTTCGAGACCACGAACGAATAGGTGATCTCCTGCCCGACGGTGAACGAGTCGGGGTCGGACGGAGACGCGGACTTCACGAGTCCGATGCCGGGCTCGGGCTCCTCGGTGGGCACCTCGACCGTCGACGGGCTGGAGGTGACGCGCGTCGTGCCGCCCGTGGGGAGGCCCGAGGCGGTCGCGGTGTTGACGACCTCGCCGGCATCCACATCGGCAGCCGTCACGACGTGCACGGCATCAGCCGTGCACGTGACCGTCGCGCCGGCCGGGAGCGACCCCGTCGGGCAGGTGACGGCGCCGATCATCGGGTCGTCGACCTGCACGGCGCTGAGGGCGACGTTCCCGGTGTTGGTCACCGCAAAGGAGTATGAGATCTCGTCGCCGACGTCGGTGATGCCGTTGCCGTTGATGTCATCGACCGGCAACGCCGACTTGACGAGGCCGATGCTCGTGCCGCAGGTCAGGGCGGTGTCCCTGTTGTCGGTGTCATCCGGGTCGGCTTCGTTGCCGGTGACCTCTGCCTCATTGGTGATGCACCCGGTCGTCGCCGTCGGGGCGGTGGCGGTGATCTCGATCGTGACACTCTCGCCGGCCTCTGTTCGCCCGCCGACGCACGTGACGAGGGTGGACTGCCCGGCCACTGCCGGTGCGACGGTGCAGCGGTCCGAGGGCGCCTGGACGTTCGTCAGCGCGGCCGGAACGCGATCGGTGACCGTCCAGCCGGAGGAGTTCCCTTCCCCCTGGTTCAGCACCGTCAGCGTGTAGGTCAGTGTCTGGCCCGCGGTGAAAACGGCCGGACCGTCCTTGGTGACGGTGAAGTCAGCGGGCAGGCCCGGCGCCGCCGTGCCGTCGTTGTTGGTGGAGATCGGGCCGTTGTTCGTCGACACGAGCGTGAAGGAGGGAGTCGATCCGGTGGGGTTCTCGACCTCGATCTGATAGATCCTGCCCGACCCGTTGTACGAGAAGCCGAGGTTGCCGTTGCCGAACGTCCACGCTGCTCCGGCTTGGTCCCCAGAACCGGGGACGATCGTGCCGGTCATCCCGCTGATGGCGCTCATCGGCCAGCGTGTCACCACACCACTGGGCGTGATGCGGACGAGGTAGCCGTAGCCCATCGACCAAAAGACGCCGTCCTTGAAGGCGATGTCGGCGCCGCCTCCGACGGTCGAGTTTCCGAGGTTGAACGCCGCGCCGTTGCGCGTCATGTTCACCGTTGCGCCGATCTGCGCGCCGGATTCCACGTCGATCCGGCGGATCGTAGTGGTGTTGACGATGTACAGATCACCGTTGGGCCCGAATGTCGCGGAGTTGCTGCTCACCGGGACCGGTCCGACGTTGTCGTACCCGCCGCCCTGGCCGATGCGGAGAAGTCGCGGTCCCGATGCCCCGGGCGGCGTCCCGATCGCGTAGATGTAGTTGTCCGCCGTGTTGTAGGCGATCGCGTTGTAGGTGAAGCCGATCGGGTCGCCCTCGTCGTCGAAGGTGACGCTGCCCGACGCGTCAGTCCGCGCCTTGAACAGCTGGGTCGGCTGGTTCTGCGCGATGTAAACGTAGGGATCCGCGGGATCGAATGCCAGACCAGCCGCGGCCGAGGCGGACGGCGCGGTCAGCGGCGCCGTCGTCACAAGCAGCGCGGACAGAAGGGAGAGGACCGCCAGCATGGCGATCCTCGGGCTGCGTCGGTCTGGGGTCTTCTGCGAACGGACGAACCGTCGCTGAGGCGCTGTGCTACGTGTGGGGGACATCTGGTTCCGATCGGCTCGGGGACTGACGTGGCGGGGACGGGGCACACCCTTATCGCCACACACCTGGGGCCAGAGTGGCGGGCGAGGCGGCGTCACTTCAGCACTCTGCGCAGATTGCGTCTCTTGCTGCGCGAACTGACCCGCGCCGGGGGAGACGAGGCGCGCCGAGTCGAAGCCCGCGTGACCCGCACCAGCTGCCTCATTCCCTCCCGAGGGAAGCGAGAGTCAGGGAACGAGCGAGCGCTCGCTGTCGTGCGCATCCTGCGCATCGGCGTCACGGAAGGCGCGCGACATCGCCGACACCGAACCGAACCCCGACGTCGCGGCGATCTCCCGCGCCGTCATCCGAGGGTTGGTCCGCTTGGCCGTGCGCGCGGCGGTCACCCGTGCGCGCCGCAGCTCGCCGCTGACCGTCGCCCCCTCCGCGGCGAAGGCCGCCTGCAACGTGCGAGGGGCGACACCGAGTCGCATGGCGATCCGAGCCACGGTGACGCCGGGGTCCGAGAACTCCGCCCGAATCACCTCGCGCGCCGCATCCACCAGGGAGGGCGGAACCGCGGCGTCCCGCGTGATCACACCGATCATCTCGCGCAGCAGGATCCGCGAGACGGACGCCAGCGGCGAGACCACCGGACTCTGCGGCGTCTGCGTCGTACAGAGCGTGCGCACATAGGCGTAGAAGGGCGCGATGAGCGTCCAGTCGAGCGCGGGGCCGTCATACGAGGCCCACGACGGGAGCGCGACGTCGGCCAGGAGCTCGGCGCCGAACCCGATGTAGACGAGGTCGTTCTGCGGCTCGGACATCGAGATGCTCACGCGTTCTTCACCGGGGCGGATGAGCACCAGTCCGGAACCGCGACGAAGGACGCCGCCCTCGGTGTCGACCGAGAAGGTGCCCGACGCCGCGATGAGCAAGAGCGCGCGGTGCGTCGACCCTCGGTCGCGCGGCCATGTGATCCGCACCTCGGGCAGGGCGATGTGGGCGAAGGTCAGCGCGGGGAAGCGGGCGACGTTGGCCACGAGCGGGCCCCCGTCGCCGAGGGCGTCGATCGAGAAGTTGGATGACCGGACGAAGCGCTGGAGTCCTCCGTGCTGCTCGGCTTCCGCAAAGCCCTGCACCTTCAGACCGAGTCGTTCGAACGCCGGAGCGTGACGACGATACGAGCGCCGGTACGGCATGGGGTTCACTGCGCAACTACTCCCGAAACTCTCGACGGAATCGGTCGCCGAACCGCGGGTGCGCGCTTCGGCAGCGGGCCGATCACGGTCCGCTGAGGGTTGACGTGGGGCACCGTCGCGGGGGGTTCGAGGGCGAAAACGTCTGAGGCTCTCTGTCAGAGTGGCCGTATCGCGCCGGGGCTGCCCACCTCCTGCGCAAAATGCCCTCCCGCTTGCGTAATTCGCGCACGAGATGCGCCGAGTGTCCACGACGCGCCGACCGACGTCGAGGTCGGCCCGCGTGTCATGGACGCTCGGCGTTGCGATCCCCTCTAGGAGAGCGGAGTACGGGCTGCGGCCTGGCACGAGGTCGGCCCGGCGGCGACACCCCCACCGCAGCGAGCGAAGGCGCGGAACTGCTCCTCGACCTGTGCGCGGCGTGCCGGATCCAGCTCCTCCCACTCGAGCGGCAGGTTCACCCGTCCGTTCTTGGTGTCGGTGATCGAGAACCGGCTGATCGTTCCTCGATCGGGACCGCTGACGCGCTGGACGTAGAGCTCGCCACCGGCGCGCAGCGCGAAGAAGCCGTCCTGCACCATCGTGCCCGGCTCCGAGTCGGGCCCCGCCGCGGTCGGATCGGCGACCTTCGTGTGGACGGAGTAGGCCCACTGACGCCAGCTCTCGGGCTGCTCGCCCCGGATCAACGGCAGGAGGTCGACTCCGTCGTGGTCGTCGATCTGAGCCGACTCGCCGGTGAGGCTCGGCTGCATCGCCGCGAAGGTCGGGAGCAGGTCGACGGTCTGGGTCAGTTCCGTGCGCACCTGGCCTCGGGCGGCGTCGGCACCGGCGACCACGAGGGGCACGCGGAGGTCGGTCTCGTACGGAGAGCCCTTCCCGATGCGGAACTTGCCGCTGCCGTTCTCGCTGAGTCCCAGATCGACGCCCTGACCCAGGTGGAAGCCGTTGTCAGCGGTGAACACGAGATACGTCGTCTCCCACAGCCCGGCCTTGGTGAGCTCCCGCCGCGTCTTGCCGATGAGCTCGTCCAGCGACTGCGCCATCCGAACGCGATCGCGCAGGTATTGCTGCAGTTCGCACGCATCGTCCTTGCCGATCGGCTTGGCCGAAGGGAGCTCGGTACGGTCTCTCGCCGTGGGACAGTTCATCTTCTCGTTGCCGGGCAGCGACTCGATGCGGATGGAATAGCAATCGCGTCGCGCGCCGCTGGAGGTGAGTCCACAGTCGCCGTTCTTGTAGGCGCCCTTCGGGTTGTCCTTCGTCCGGGGCAGGTCGCGTGCCGCGGGCACGAAGGTGCGCGTCTTGCCTCCGTTCGGGTTGCCGGCGTGGGTCGTGAACGTCGACAAGGTCGCGTGGAAGGCGCGGTCGTTCTTGGCGGCCCAGGGAATGAAGGCCGCGACGCGGTTGATCGTCTCGTCGGTCGCGTACGTCTTGTTCTTCTTCGCCGGCTGACCGGGCGTACCGATGGCGAAGTTGTTGCCGCCGTAGGCTCCGCTGCTGTACGGACGCCACATCGACCACCCCGCGGGCCGTCGCACGGTGTCACCCACCCCGAAGTCGTTGTTGTAGCCGTTGAGGTACTTGCCTTCCATCAGCGTGTAGTACCCGCGCTTCTGCGCCTCCACGGCGTAGGTGTACTTCTCGTTGTCGCGCACGGCGCCCGAGTGCGAGACCCCATGCAGGAACGCCTCGATACCGCCCATCGTGCCGCCGTTGCGCAACACCCCCGTGTTGTGCGGGAAGCGACCCGTGAGGATCGATGCCCGCGACGGACAGCACAGCGAGTTGGTGACGTAGTGATTGTCGAACGAGACTCCGTCGGCCATGAGCTTCTTCAGCTCGGTCATATACGGAACCAGGTCCCACGAGAAGTCGTCCGCCATGATCATCACGACGTTCCGCGGTTGCGTCTCCACGGCATCGGCGGTCGGCGACGCCACGATTCCTCCGCCGGCCACCGCCACGCCGGCGGCAGCGATCGCGAGTGCCCGCAATCCCCATCGACGGAGACGCCCGAACGATCCGCTCGGCGAGCGCCCCGGCTCGCGTCTCCCCATTCCCCGTTGTCCAGGCACGCCTGTAGACATGGTCATCCTCCCCAGGATCGGGGGACGCGATGAACGGCGCGAACGGTGCCCCCCGACCCGTCCCGCGCGGCCAGAAAGCTAGCACGCAGGGCGACAGCGCCGAGGGGGTTTGCGTCAGTCGACGAGGTCGTGGCGCACGATGACCGCGTCTCGCGCCGGCCCCACGCCGATCACCGAGATGCGCGTGCCGCTCATCTCCTCCAGCGCCAGCACATAGTCCTGGGCCTCGAGCGGAAGATCATCGAAGGACCGGGCCGTGGAGATGTCCTGCTTCCAGCCCGGGAAGTACTCCAGGATCGGGGTCGCATGGTGGAAGTCGCTCTGGTTGACCGGCACCTCATCGAACCGCTCGCCGTCGACGTCGTAGGCGACACAGACCGGGATCTGGTCGAGACCGGTGAGGATGTCGAGCTTGGTGAGGACGAGGTCGGTGATGCCGTTGATCCGGGTCGCGTAGCGTGTGATCGGGGCGTCGTACCAGCCCACGCGACGCGGACGGCCGGTGGTCGTGCCGAACTCGAAGCCGCGCGTGCGGAGCCAGTCGCCCTGCTCGTCGAAGAGCTCGGTGGGGAACGGGCCGGATCCGACGCGCGTCGTGTACGCCTTCACGATGCCCACGATCCGGTCGAGGCGGTTCGGCCCCACGCCCGAACCGGTCGCCGCCCCTCCGGCGGTCGCGGACGAGGACGTCACGAACGGGTAGGTGCCGTGGTCGACGTCGAGCATGGTCGCCTGTCCACCCTCGAACACCACGACATCGCCGGCGTCCAGCGCGTCGTTCAGGAGGAGCGCGGTGTCGCACACCATGGGACGGAGGCGGTCGGCGTACGACAGGAGGTCTTCCACGACCTCGTCGACGGAGATGGCACGCCGGTTGAAGACCTTCACGAGCAGGTGGTTCTTCTGGTCGAGAGCCCCCTCGACCTTCTGTCGGAGGATGTTCTCGTCGAAGAGGTCCTGGATGCGGATGCCCACCCGGTTGATCTTGTCGGCGTAGCTGGGGCCGATGCCGCGCCCCGTCGTGCCGATCATGCGCTTACCGAGGAAGCGCTCGGTCACCTTGTCGAGCGTGCGGTGGTACTGCGTGATCACGTGCGCATTCGCGCTGACCTTGAGGCGGGAGATGTCGACGCCGCGCGCGGACAGGGCCGCGAGCTCGGCGAAGAGCACTTCGAGGTCGACGACCACGCCATTGCCGATCACGGCGTTGACCCCCTCGGAGAGGATCCCGGAGGGAAGCAGGTGCAACGCGTACTTCTCGTCGCCGATGACGACGGTGTGACCGGCGTTGTTGCCGCCGTTGAACTTGACGACCCAGTCGGTGCGCTCACCGAGAAGATCGGTGGCCTTTCCCTTGCCCTCGTCTCCCCACTGGACTCCGACGATGACGATGCCTGGCATGGGTGCTCCCCCGTGAACGGACGGTGAGTCCCCATTCTACCGAGAGGCCGCTCGTCTCTGGTCGGCGCCGATGGCCGGGTGTATGGTCAGACCATGGGACGCTCGGACGGCGCAGACGACCTCGACACCCTCCCGCCGGAGCAGTGGCCGGCGTATCTCTCCGAGAGGTCGGGCCTTCCCGGCCCCCGCGCCAACCTGCCGCTCGCGATCGCCGCGGCCCGGCGCGCATCGGAGGAGGCGATCGCCGAGCTCCTGGCCGACGGCGGCGAGTTTGCCGTCATGTGCGCCGCCGCCGCGCAAGCGCGCCGATCCGCCGACCCGACGCGCGAACGGGCGGCGCGCACGCTGGCGGCCGACGACCGCTGGCGGGTGCGGGAGGGTGTGGCACTCGGGCTGCAGCTGCGCGCCGACGAGGACCCCACGGCCGTCGCTGCGCTCGTGCGCGACTGGGTGGACGACCCCGACCCGCTCGTGCAGCGCGCGGCGATCGCGACGATCTGCGAGCCGCGGCTGCTCCGGACGCCCCCGATGGCCGCCGCGGCCTTGCATGCGTGCCGCCGGGCGACCGATCACCTCGCCGCACTGCCCGCAGACCGCCGCACGGCACCGCCCGTACGCACGCTGCGCCAAGCCCTCGGGTACTGCTGGAGCGTCGCGGTCGCCGCCGACCCCGCTCTAGGGATCCCCGCCTTCCGGGCCCTCGACTCCACCGACGCCGACGTCGCGTGGGTCGTGAAGGAGAACCTGCGCAAGAAGCGCCTGGCCTCACTGCTGTAACGGCGACTCGGCCGCCGCTATGGTGACGGCATGACGGCATCCCGTACCCCCGCGCGTATGTGGCCGTTCGTCCGCGTCGCGACCGCCGCGCTCGGTGTCGTGGCGATCGTGGCCCAGCTCGAACGATCGGTACGCAACGCGCAGGAGAGCACCACCGACTGGGGTTCTGCCGTCGGCACCGTCGTGACGAACTTCTTGAGCTTCTTCACCATCCAGTCGAACCTCGCGGCGGCGATCGTGATGGCGGTGGCCGCTGTGTGGGCCTGGACGTCAGGGCGCCGGGAGAGCGTCGAGCCCCGGTGGCTGGCGACACTCCTCGTGTGCGTCACGACCTACATGATCGTCACGGGCGTGGTCTACAACCTGCTGCTCCGAGGGATCGCGCTGCCGCAAGGGGTGACCGTGCCGTGGTCGAACGAGGTGCTCCACGTCGTCGTCCCTGGCCTGCTGCTGATCGACCTGCTGTTCGCCCCGAAGCGGCGAGCGCTCCCGTGGTCCACGGCGGCGATCGCCCTCGGCTATCCCCTGGTCTGGGTCGTCTACACGATGGTGCGCGGACCCCTGGTCATCTCGCCGTCGACCGGCAACCCGTGGTGGTATCCCTATCCGTTCCTGGATCCGAACCGACCCGGAGGCGTGACGAGTGTCGCACTCTATGTGGTGGTGATCGCGATCGGCATCGCGGCCACGGCCGCCGCGGTGGTCGGCGTGGGGCGACTGCGCGCACGGCGGTGACCGCGCCGCATCACCTCCAGGGAGCGGTGTCCCACCCGCGCGCGCGGAAGAACGCCATGCGGTTCGGGATCTGAGCCCGGATGAACCGCCACGCACCGGGCGACTGCTCCTCCAGCCGCTCGGGGTGCAAGCGCAGGGCCAACCAGGAGATCACACTCTCACCGAAGTCCTCGCCTTTAGGGTGCTCACGGGCGTAGTCCGAGATGAAACCTCCGCGCTGAGCGTGGGGCTGGCGCCGGTCCGCCGCCACCGCATCGTTCCATTTCCTGAGCAGTCGCTTGTTCGCGCGCAGCTTCTCGTTGAAGCAATGCGCGGCCTCATGCAGATACACATTGGGCCACCGGTGCTTCGGATAGTTCGCGCTCTCATAGATGCTGATGACACGGTTCAAGGACGTCGCCGCATGACTGCCGCTATAGATGCGCATCTCCTTGACCTCGCGCCGCAGGAAATGCGGAACGCGCCCCAGCGCCAGCACGTGCGTGCGCGCCTTCGCTCTCGCGGCCGCCTTCGAGAAGGTGCCACGGATGAGCACCTCGGTCTTGCTCTTCTTCCAGATGGCGACGTAGACGTGCACCCAGTCCTTCTCCGGGGCGTTCTTCTTCGACGCGTCGGGATAGCGCCGGAACTGCTTGCCCTTGTACACGAGGCGAATGGGCGGGCTCGTCCAGTCGGTCGCGCGGAGCGTGCCGAATGTGCGAGTCGCCATCGGCGGTGGCGCCATCAGTTCGTTCGCGGCAACGGCGGACGGCGCCGCCCCCAGGCCTGTCGATGCCTGTGTCGGTGTCGAGGGTGCAGTCCCCCGCGGAGTCGCCGCTGCGGAGGCGTCGGGCAGCAGCGAGCTCGCCGCGAGCCCCGCGAGGATCATTCCTGCCCCCACCTGTAACGCGGCACGGCGCGTCAGTTCGCTCTTCATCGTTCACTCCCCTGTCGTGCGCGGGACCCCCCTGTCCCGCGACCGCATCGGACATTACGAGCGAGGTCACGAAAACGACGCCCGGCTGCGCGAATCAGCGGCGGCGCTGCGCGATACGAGGATCGGCTGCGCGGAATGCGGCTCGTCATGCCGCGGAAGCGGGAAGGAGCGGCACTCTAGACTTGTCGGCATGTCGAAGGTCCTCCAGTCCCTGCCCGTCGGCGAGCGCGTCGGCATCGCCTTCTCGGGGGGCCTTGACACCTCCGTCGCGGTCGCGTGGATGCGCGACAAGGGAGCCGTCCCCTATACCTACACCGGCGACCTCGGCCAGTACGACGAAGACGACATCGCCTCGATCCCCGGCCGTGCACTGCAGTACGGCGCGGAGGCCTCGCGGCTCATCGACTGCAAGCCTCTGCTTGTGGAGGAGGGGCTGGTCGCCCTCTCGTGCGGCGCCTTCCACATCCGTTCCGCGGGTCGCACCTACTTCAACACGACGCCCATCGGCCGCGCGGTCACCGGCACGCTGCTCGTGCGCGCCATGAAGGAGGATGGCGTCGACATCTGGGGCGACGGCTCGACCTACAAGGGCAACGACATCGAGCGCTTCTACCGCTACGGCCTGCTGGCCAACCCGGCCCTGCGCATCTACAAGCCGTGGCTCGACGCCGACTTCGTCACCGAGCTCGGCGGACGCACCGAGATGAGCGAATGGCTGGTCGCCCACGACTTCCCGTACCGCGACTCCGTGGAGAAGGCCTACTCGACCGACGCCAACATCTGGGGCGCGACGCACGAGGCCAAGACGCTGGAGCACCTCGACGTCTCGCTCGAGGTGGTCGAGCCGATCATGGGCGTGCGGTTCTGGGACCCGTCGGTGGAGATCGCGACGGAAGACGTCTCGGTGACGTTCGAGGCCGGTCGCCCCGTGGCGATCAACGGCGTGGAGTACACGGATGCGGTGGCGCTCGTGCAGGAGGCGAACGCCATCGGCGGCCGCCACGGCCTCGGGATGAGCGACCAGATCGAGAACCGCATCATCGAGGCGAAGTCGCGCGGCATCTACGAGGCACCCGGCATGGCGCTGCTGTTCATCGCCTACGAGCGCCTGGTCAACGGGATCCTCAACGAGGACACCCTCGCGACCTACCACGAGCAGGGCCGCCGCCTCGGTCGGCTCATGTACGAGGGACGGTGGCTGGAGCCGCAGTCGTTCATGCTGCGGGAATCGATCCAGCGCTGGGTCGGATCGGCGATCAGCGGAACGGTCACCCTTCGCCTTCGACGCGGCGAGGACTACACGATCCTCGACACCGTCTCGCCGAACCTCTCCTACGCACCTGAGAAGCTGTCGATGGAACGGGTGGGCGACGCCGCGTTCGGTCCCATCGACCGCATCGGGCAGCTGACGATGCGCAACCTCGACATCGCCGACTCGCGCTCGCGACTGGAGCAGTACGCCGGGCTCGGGCTCATCGGCGGCGCGACGGCCGACCTGGTGGGCGAGCTGGCGACGGGCGGCGCCGCGGGGATCACGGGGCACGCGCAGCCGTTCGACTCCGCGCGCGAGGAGCTCGCTGAGGCGCTGGACGAGGCATCCGAGTCCGCCTCGTTCGACTTCGGCGCCGACTGACCCCCTCCCCACCCTCTTCTTCCTCCCCCTCCTGCCCTTCTCCTGCGCGCCTGCCCGGCACGCTCAGGTGGCACGCACTGTTGCTTCGTCGTGCGCGAAGCCACCAGATGCGCCACCGGAGCGGGGTGGATGGCGGAGCGGGAGTGGCTGGGAGTTCGCCGAGATAATGTGCACAGTGTTGTGCAGGTTCGTACACTGATGCAGTGACCATGACCGCGCCGGTGCGTCGCCCGAGAAGGGATGCCGCAGCGAACCGCGAAGGCATCCTCTCGGCGGCGGCCATCATCATCGCCCAGGATCCGCACGCCTCGATCGACACGATCGCCCGCGCCGCCGGACTCAGCCGCCGCGCACTCTACGGACACTTCGACGACCGCGAGGCGCTGCTCCGAGAGATGCTGTTCGCCGGGGCTCGGCGTTTCAACGCCCTCGCCGAGGAGATCGAGACCGACGACGATGCCCCCCTCGCCCTGGCGCGCCTGACGCATCGCCTGTGGAGCGAGGCCGCGCACGTACAGGTCGCCGCTGCCATCGCGCTCGACGACGGCCACCTCGAGGACACCGCCACGGCGCTCGCCCCCCTCCGTCGCCGCGTGGCCGCGATCGTGCGGCAGGGGCAAGAGGCCGACACGCTCCGCACCGACGTTCCCGCCCCCACCCTGTCGCGCCTCATCGAAGAGACCGCCCGGACGATGGTCACGCGTGTCGACGCGGCATCTCCGCAGGCGCGATCCCTCGCCGTGCGGGCGGTGCTGTCGATCGCCGGCCTGTCCTGGCGCGACGGCGACGCCCTAGTGGCGCGACTGGAAGGGGAATCCCCGTGCTGATCCAGCTGACGGATGTGTCGA
The DNA here is from genome assembly GCA_048594675.1 of Microbacterium sp. Taxonomy (GTDB): domain Bacteria; phylum Actinomycetota; class Actinomycetes; order Actinomycetales; family Microbacteriaceae; genus Microbacterium. Next base: position 12,685 of record JBMDWQ010000253.1, read on the forward strand.
AGGGGCGACGCGGCATCGCCCTTCCCCCCACGACCCTCACGTACCGTTCCGCGCGCGCCACCCTCGCCATGGCCGAGACGGAGCAACGCCCGACGGTGCTCGGGCTCATCGCCTCGGGGCGGATGAAGCCTGACGACGGCACCGTCCTCGTCGACGGAACACCTCGCTCGCGCGACCTCCGCCGGCGCAGCGCGCTGATCGACGCCCCCGATGTGAGCGAACCGGCGCCCAACATCGTCGTGGCCGGCGTCGTGGGCGAGGAGCTCATGTTCGCCGGGCGCCTGTCGGATCCGCTCTCAGCGCGCCGCTGGCTCGATGATCACGGGCTGCGCCACCTGTCACGCACCCCGTTCGCGGACGTCGCACCGCGTGATCGCTTTCGGATTCTCCTCGAGCTCGCGGCCCTGCGTCCAGGAGTGGAGGCTCTCGTGCTCGTGTCGCCCGATCGTCACGGGGGCGACCCCTGGGACTGGTGGCTGCTGGCGGAGGAGTTCGCCCAGCGCGGGTTCGCCGTGCTGGTGATCGCGGGGCAGGCCGCGGCCCGCGTCATCGCCGACAGCCCCTCCCTCCCCCAGCCGCGTCGCCGCGGCCCCCGTGTGCGCGCGGTCAGTCCGGGTCTCCGGCGGCGAAAGGATGTCCCCCGATGAAGATTCCCGCCATGATCGCGGCCGAGTTCCGCCGCCTGACCTCGACCCGCATGTCGACCCTCGCCCTCATCGCGCTCCTGCTCGTGCCCGTGCTCTACGGCGGGCTGTATCTGTGGGCGAACCAGGACCCCTACGCCAAACTCGAGGAGGTGCCGGTCGGGCTGGTCAATCTCGATGAAGGGACCGCGGCCTCGGGCGACCAACCGGCCGCCGCCTACGGATCCGACGTGACGGCCCAACTCCTGGAGGGGCGCACCTTCGACTGGAAGGTGCTGAGCGCCGATGCCGCCGCGCAGGCCCTGCGCGAGGGTCTGGTCGACTTCACCGTGACCCTTCCCGCCGACTTCTCCGAGGCGCTCACGAGCGCGTCGGGCGACGATCCCCACCAGGCGACGATCGCTCTGGCGACCAACGACGCCAACAACTACCTCGCCTCGACGATCGGCACCCAGGCCGTGGAGAAGATCCGCCGCACGATCGCCGAATCCGTGGCGAAGGAGGCCTCCGGCCGTTTGCTGGACGGGATCGCCGACATCCGCGTGAAGCTCGTCTCGGCCGCCGACGGAGCAGCGCGCCTGGTCGACGGCGCCGGGAGCGCCCTGAAGGGCGCGACGACCCTGAACGACGGCGCACACGAGCTCGCCCAGGGAGCCTCGACGCTCGCAGACGGCGCCGGGAAGCTCGCCGACGGCGCCGGCACGCTCGCTTCGGGGACGGCATCCGTCGCCGACGGGGCGACGAAGGTGGCGGACGGGGCGTCACAGGTGGCCGATGGCACGGCGACTCTCGCGGGGTATGCCGATCTCGCGGGAGACGCCGCGGCGCGTGCCGTCGCGCTGTTGCCCGAGGCTCGCGCCGACCTGCGCGATGCCCTGGAGCGGCAGGGGCTGTCGTCGGAGGAGATCTCGGCCGTGCTCTCGCGACTCGATCCGCTCGCCGACGCAGTGCGGCGGGGTGGCGACCGCGTCGCCGATGCCGTGGCCCAGGTCGACCGGTTGGCGTCGGGAGCCGAGCAGGTCTCCGCGGGAGCCGCGCGGCTCTCCGATGGTGCGCGGCGCACCGCGACGGGCGCCGCGCAGCTGTCGAGCGCATCGACGAAGCTCGCGAAGGGGGCCGACTCGGCCGCCGCGGGCGCCGCGCGCCTCGACGACGGGTCTGCGAAGCTCCGCGATGGGCTCGCCTCACTCCACAGCGGCGCAGAGGAGCTGCGCGACGGACTGGACAAGGGTGTCGCGGCGATCCCCGACTCCTCGAAGTCGCTCCGCGCAGCGCAGGCGCGCACGATCGCCGACCCCATCGCCATCGACACCGGCAACGTCGCCCGCGCCGGGGACTACGGGGCGGGTCTCGCGCCCTTCTTCGCCGCGCTGGCCGGCTGGATCGGCATCTACGCCCTGTTCCTCATCGTCAAGCCGATCTCCCGCCGCGCCGTGACGGCCCTGCGCTCCCCCGTGCGCGTGACTCTCGCGGGCTGGCTCACCCCTGCCCTCCTCGGCGGCGTCGGGATGGTCGCCCTGTTCGGCGTGCTCTCGCTGGCGCTCAGATTCGGCTTCGCCCAACCGTTGGGCACGCTGGGCATCCTGGTCCTCGCCTCGTTCACCTACGCCGCGATCGTCTTGGCCCTCAACGTCTGGCTGGGAGCGGTGGGACAGTTCCTGGGACTCGTGCTCATGGTGCTGCAGCTGGTGACCGCCGGCGGCACCTTCCCCTGGCAGACGCTCCCGGCTCCGCTGGCCGCCCTCCACCACGTGCTTCCGATGGGTTACGTCGTCGACGCCATGCGGCAGCTGATGTACGGCGGCTCCACAGCTCGGGTGTGGGCCGATGTCGGGGTTCTCCTGATCTGGATGCTCATCGCGCTGGCGGTGGCTGCCCTCGGGGTGACCCGGATGACCCATCGCCGCACGCTGCGGGATCTGGAGCCCAGCATCATCGGGTGAGGACGACGCCGACGCCACCGGCGAACGGCCGGGTACGATGCCAGGAACGGTCGCGCACCTGGGGCACGTGACCGTCGCCGCTCACCCGAGGCGGCAGAAGCCAACGTCCCGGAGGAGTACCCGACGACGATGTCACCCACCTCACACACCGCTGCGCCCGACGAGACCGCCGTCGCCGAACCCTCCCGCCCGAAGCGTTCGATCGGACGACGCATCGGCATCATCGCGTTCTCGACGGTCGCCGCGCTGACCTCCCTCGCCCTCATCGCCGCCGGAGTCGTACTGTGGAACGTGCAGCGCTCGTTTCCCCAGCGTGACGGCGTCATCTCCGTGACCGGCCTCAATCGGGAGGTGTCGGTGCTGCGCGACGACCTGGGCATCCCGACGGTCGTGGCCGAGAACAGCCACGACCTGTTCTTCGCCCAGGGATACGTGCACGCGCAGGATCGCTTCTGGGAGATGGATTTCCGTCGCCACGTGACCGCAGGCCGGCTCTCGGAGCTGTTCGGCGAGTCGCAGCTCGGCACCGACCGTTTCCTCCGCACGCTCGGCTGGCACGAGATCGCCGCGCAGGAGGTGGAGGCGCTCGACGAGGCCACGCGCGCCTACTACGAGGCCTACGCCGACGGGGTCAACGCCTACCTCGCCGATCACCGGGGCAGCGCCGCGTCGCTGGAGTACGCCGTGCTCGCCCTCCAGAACGGCGGGTACGAGATCGAACCCTGGACGCCCGTGGACTCGGTCGCCTGGCTCAAGGCGATGGCCTGGGATCTGCGCACGAACATCGAAGACGAGACGGCGCGGGCCGTGCTGGCGCAGAGCATGGACTCCGACCGGATCGCCGAGCTCTACCCCGACTACCCCTTCGACACGAATCCCGTGATCGTTCCCACGATCCTCCCTCCCGACGACGCGGACGACGCCGAGGCAGCGACCGCCGGCGCTCGGATCTCCTGGACCGAGGTGGGTGACGTGTTCCAGGCCGTCGGCACGCTGCTCGGCGATGCCGGGGAGGGGATCGGGTCGAACTCGTGGGTCGTCTCGGGCGCGCTCACCGAGAGCGGCTCGCCCCTCCTCTCCAACGATCCCCACCTCGGGGCGTCGCTCCCGAGCGTGTGGCACCAGATCGGCCTCCGCTGCGAGACGGTGTCGGAGGAGTGCCCGTTCGATGTCAGCGGCTTCAGCTTCTCGGGCATGCCGGGGGTCATCATCGGCCACAACGCCGACATCGCGTGGGGGTTCACCAACCTCACCACCGACGTGACCGACCTGTATCTCGAGAAGATCCAGGGCGACTCGTACTGGCGCGACGGCGAGCTGGTCCCGCTCGAGGTCCGCACCGAGACGCTGCGTGTCGCCGGCGGAAGCCCCGTGGAGCTGGAGATCCGCTCCACGGTGCACGGTCCGATCGTCTCGGGGCTCACCGACGACTTCACCGCGATCGCCACCGAGCCGCGCACCGGGGAGACCGGCGCCATCACGTCACCCGACGACGAGCCCGGGAACGAACCCGAGGGTGAGTACGCGGTGTCGTTCCAGTGGACGGCGCTGCAGCCCGGGACGACGGCCCAGGCGATCTTCGCTCTGAACACGGCGCGCGACATCCCGCAGTTCCGCGCGGCCGCGGCGCTGTTCGACGTCCCTGCGCAGAACCTCATCTACGCGGACGTGGCGGGCAACATCGGGTATCAGACCCCCGGCCGCCTGCCGATCCGCGGCAAGGGCGACGGGTCGATGCCGCAGCCGGGATGGGACTCCGATTACGACTGGCAGGGCTTCATCCCC
>JBMDWQ010000254.1:0-26009 GCA_048594675.1 Microbacterium sp.
GCGTCTCGTCCCGTCGCGACGACCTGCACGTCGAACGGAGCGACCGACGCAGGCCAGATCAGGCCCTTGTCGTCGTTGTTCAGCTCGGCGAGGATCGCGAGGATCCGCGTGACGCCGATGCCGTAGGAGCCCATCGTGACCGTCACCTGCTTGCCGTTCTCGTCGAGCACCTTCAGTCCGAGCGTCTCGGCGAAGTAGCGACCGAGCTGGAAGACATGACCGATCTCCATGCCGCGCGCGAGCTCGACGGGTCCGGAGCCGTCGGGCGCGGGGTCACCCGCGCGCACGTTGGCGACCTCCACGAACCCGTCGCCCGCGAAGTCGCGGCCGGCGACCAGAGAGTGGACGTGCTTCTGATCGATGTTGGCACCCGTTATCCACGACGTCCCCTCGACGACCCGCGGGTCGAGGAGGTAGCGGATGCCGGTGGCCGACTCCTCGCCGAGGATCGCCCCCTCCTCCGACCACGGACCGATGTAGCCCTTCACCAGCAGGGGGTGCCGGGCGAAGTCCTCGGGTGTCGCGGGCTCGACGGCCGCGGGAGCGAAAGCGACCTCTGCGCGCTTGTCGTCGACATCGCGATCGCCGGGGATCCCGACGACGACGAGTTCGCGAGTGCCGTCGAGATGAGTCAGGGCGAGGACGACGTTCTTGAGCGTGTCGGCCGCGGTCACCTCGCCGTCCAGCACCACGGCGGCATGCCGGACGAGCGTCTCGATCGTCGGCGTGTCGGGCGAGTCGAAGATCACGGGAGCCGGCAGCCCTTCGATCGACCGCGGCTCGGGCGCCACGGTGACGAAGGCTTCGACGTTGGCGGCGTAGCCCGCCGCCGAACGCACGAAGGTGTCCTCGCCCACGGGTGTCGGGTGGAGGAACTCTTCGCTACGGGCGCCACCCATCAGGCCGTTGTCGGCGGCGACGATGGCGTACTCCAGGCCAAGGCGCTGGAAGATGCGCTCGTAGGCATCGCGCTGCGCCTGGTAGGACTTCTCGAGCCCTTCGTCGGTGTAGTCGAACGAGTAGGCGTCCTTCATCGTGAACTCGCGACCGCGCAGGAGTCCGGCGCGCGGCCTCGCCTCGTCGCGGTACTTGTCCTGGATCGGATAGATGGCCAGGGGAAGGTCCTTGTACGACGAGTACAGGTCCTTGACGAGGAGGGTGAACATCTCCTCGTGGGTCGGCGCGAGGAGATAGTCGGCGCCCTTGCGATCCTGCAGCCGGAAGATGCCCTCACCGTAGGAGGTCCATCGTCCCGACGCCTCGTACGGGTCGCGCGGGAGCAGCGCCGGGAAATGCACCTCGAAGGCGCCCGCCCGGGACATCTCCTCGCGGATGATCGCCTCGATCCTCGCCTTCACCCGCAGACCGAGCGGAAGCCAGGTGAAGATGCCCGGCGCGGCGCGGCGGATGTACCCCGCGCGCACGAGCAGCCGGTGGCTGGTCACCTCGGCATCGGAGGGGTCTTCGCGGAGGGTGCGGAGGAAGAAGTTGGAGAGACGCGTGACCACGAGGGTCAAGCTTAGTGCGGGGCGTCGTGCCTACACGGCGACTCTCACGCTCCCAAGAAGACCCCGGCGACCGACAGCAGGTCTGATTCTCGAACACCGCGATCCCAGACCCACACCAGATCGCCATCGTCGGCGATCAGAACCCCGGTCTCGCCCGACGGGCTCTCCCACAGCGTCGCGGGTACGCCTGCCACGGCCGCATCTCGCGATCCCGGCATCGCCGCCGCCTGAGCGTCGCGTGCCCACGCTCCGCCCGGGATCACGAGCACCCCCAGCTCTCGGAAACTGTCCAGCTCGGACCAGTCGCAGCGCACGGAGGCGCCAGTATGGTCGGCGATCCGGCGTTCGAGTGGCCCGGACCCCTCCTCTATGCGCGTCGGGTAGATCACATCGTTCTCGAGGACATCGGTGACCCCGAGACGCTCGGCGAGCGATTCGCAATCCAGAACGACCTCCTCGGCGTCCACGCCTGCCGGAACCACGTCTCGCACCGTCGCGGCAACGGCCTGCAGAACAGCGGTCTGCGGGGCCGGCACGTCCTCGGGCACCTCGTCGCCGGCGACGAGCATCGCCACCAGCACCCAGACCTTCCCTGAGGTCTGCGAGGCCACGCACACCGCCTCGTCATAGTCGATCCCGCACCCCGGTGCGCCGATGGCCTGGTCCGTACCGGACGCCCGATTCGCGGGCAAGAGCACGATCTCTCCCGCCATGGAGTCGCTGTGGAACGGGCAGGAGAGCCCGCCGATCGTCTCGATCGCAACCTGCCAGAACTGACCGGTCTCTCGGGGTTCGGCACCGCCTGTCGTCCGGCTCACCTCTGCGTCCGAGAACAGTCCGTCGCATCCATCGGCCAAGAGCGGCTGCGGCTCGCTCCGCAATGCCGCCGGCGACTCCGAAGGGCTCGTCGACGAGGGCTCCGCTGGTGGCGGCGTGGGGTCGGGATCGCCGACGTCGGCCTGGCAGCCGGAGAGCAACAGCGCCGCCGCCAGCGCGAGGGCGACCGGGCCGACACGAGCAAGACGGGAGCGAGAGAGCGTGTGCACAACACACACCGTACTCAGTCAACGCGGGCCTACACTGGCCGCGTGTCCTCCCGTCGATCGCGCCTGGTGCCGAGCGAGATCCGCGAAGAGCTCGCAGAGTCGCTGGCGGCGCTCCGAGAGAGCCTCGACCTCCCGCCTGCGTTCGCTGCGGAAGTGGACGCAGAGGCCCTCGCTGCTCGCGACAGCATACCCACCGACCCCGCGTCAGCGGGTCTTGCGGATCTCCGCGGGATCGAGTTCGTGACGGTAGACCCGCCCGGCTCGACCGATCTGGATCAGGCCGTGCATCTGTCCCGCACACCGACCGGCGGCGTGCTGCACTATGCGATCGCCGACGTGCCCGCTTACGTCGTGCCCGGCGGCGCAGTCGACCTCGAGGCGCGCCGCCGCGGACAGACGCTCTACGCGCCCGATGGGCGGGTGCCGCTGCACCCTCGTGTCCTCGGTGAGGACGTGGCGTCACTGTTGCCCGACCAAGACCGGCGGGCGTTCGTCTGGCGGTTCGAACTGGACGACCACGCTGTTCCCGTCCGCACCGAGCTGATTCGGGCGGTCATACGTTCGCGCCGCCAGTGGGATTACGAAAGCGCCCAGCGTGCGATCGACACGGGGTCCGCACCCGAACCGCTCGCCGCCATGCCATGGTTCGGACGGGAACGCGCATCGCGCGAGCGGGAGCGGGGCGGAGCGAGCCTGAACCTGCCGGAGACGCGGGTGGTGGTCGAGGAGAACGGCTATCGCCTGGAGCGCCGCGAGGGCGTGGCACTGGAGGACTGGAACGCGCAGGCCTCCCTCCTGACGGGCATGGCTGCCGCAGAGATCATGCTGCGAGGCGGCGTCGGCATCCTTCGCACCATGCCGCCTGCCGCAGCCGATGATCTCTCCGAGTTTCGTAGCCGCACGGTGGCGCTCGGAATCCCCTGGCTGCCGGAGGTGCCGTACGGCGAATACCTGCAGTCGTTGGATCGCTCGCCGGCCGCGCGGGCGATCAAGGAGTACGCCGGAGGGTTGTTCCGCGGCGCCGGCTACGTCGCGTTCTGCGGCGAGACTCCCGCGGAGACGATCCAGGCCGCGATCGGCGCTCCCTATGCGCACGCCACGGCGCCGTTGCGGAGACTAGTCGACCGGTGGGTACTCGTGATCTGTGAAGCTCTCGCCAACGGCAGAGAGGCGCCCCGATGGGCCACGGAGAGCCTCCACGAGCTCCCGGCTCTCATGAGCCGAAGCGCTCAGCGCTCGAGTCAGTTGACGGCCGGAGTGCTCGATCGTGTGGAGGCCGCCGTGTTGCACGGCCACGAAGGGGCGGAGTTCACCGCTGTCGTGGTGGGAAGCCGCACCGACGGCGCCCGCGTGCAGCTGGCGCAGCCGCCGGTGGACTCCAAGGTCGTCGGGCTCTCAGCCGAGCCGGGTTCGACCGTTCGACTGCGGCTCACCAAGGCCGATGTGACCACGGGGACGACGGAGTTCGCGCCGGTCGAGTCGAACCGTGGAAGCGGGATGCGATGACGACAGTACTCCTCACCGGGTTCGAGCCGTTCGGAGGTGACGCCGTCAACCCCAGTGGCGAAGCCGTACGGCGGGTAGCCGCGCAGTGGGAGGGGCCTGCACGCCTGGTCGCGGACGTCCTCCCGGTGACGTTCGAGGGAGCTGCCGCACGCCTTCGCGAGCTGCTCGCAGCGCACCGGCCAGACGTAGTGCTCGCCACAGGCCTGGCTGGCGGCCGGGCAACGGTGGGCGTCGAGCGCGTCGCTGTGAACCTACTGGACGCACGCATCCCGGACAACGCAGGCCACCAGCCCGTCGATGCGCCGAGCGTGTCGGGTGCGCCCGCAGCGGCTTTCTCGACCGTGCCGGTGAAAGCGGTCGCCGCCGCCATCGCCGCGGCGGGGATCCCGGCGGAGGTATCGCACTCCGCCGGAACATTCGTGTGCAATCACGTCTTCTTCACCGCACTCCACGAGGCGTCCCCGCGTGCTCGTGTGGGGTTCGTGCACGTGCCCTGGTCGAGCGACCACGCGCCCGAGGGCCAGCCGGGATTGCCTGCAGACGCGATTGCAGAGGCTGTTCGCCTGGCCGTCATGACCTCGCTCGAGCCCGGCGCAACACCGGCGCTCGTCGGGGGTGCGCTCCACTGACCCGCCGCGACCCAGGCCCGCCTCGCGCCGCGCCACTCGCCCGCGTCCTCTTCGTGCGATATATTGCGTATCACGCCTCCCCTCCATCGCAAGGAACCGCATGATCCTCGCCGACTTCCCCCGCTATCCGCTCACCTTCGGGCCGAGCCCCCTGCAACACCTGAAGCGTCTGACGCAGCACCTCGGGGGCGCGCAGGTGTGGGCCAAGCGCGAGGACGTCGCCAGCGGCCTCGCCTTCGGCGGCAACAAGGTGCGGAAGCTGGAGTACATCGTCCCCGACATTCTGGACAGCGGAGCCGACACGCTCGTCTCGATCGGCGGCTATCAGTCCAACCACACACGCCAGGTCGCTGCCGTCGCCGCACACCTCGGCCTGAAGGCGCGTCTCGTGCAGGAGAAGTGGGTGCCGTGGGACGACCCCACCAATGACCGCGTCGGCAACATCCTTCTCTCGCGCATGATGGGCGCGGACACGCGGCTCGACGATGCCGGCTTCGACATCGGCATCCGCGACTCGTGGCGACAGGCCCTCGCCGAGGTGGAGGCTGCCGGGGGGACTCCGTATCCCATTCCCGCGGGCGCCTCCGAACACCGACTGGGCGGGTTGGGCTTCGCGAACTGGGCGTTCGAGGTCGCCGAGCAGGAGAAGAGCCTCGGCATCTTCTTCGACACCGTGATCGTGTGCACGGTGACCGGCTCGACCCACGCCGGCATGATCGCCGGCTTCGCCGCGCTGGAGGAGCTCACTGGGGTGCGCCGGCGCGTCATCGGCATCGACGCGTCGGCGACGCTTCGTCAGACCCAGGCACAGGTGGAGCGCATCGCCCGCCACACCGCGGGGCTCATCGAACTGGGCCGCGACCTCCGCGACGACGAGATCCAGGTGCTCGAGGGATGGGCCGGAGACCTCTACGGCGTGCCCATCGATTCGACGATGACGGCGATGGCGCTCGGCGCCCAGCTGGAGGCCATGATCACCGACCCGGTCTACGAGGGCAAGTCGCTGGCGGGACTGATCGATCTCGTCGCGTCAGGCGACATCCCGCGAAACTCCACCGTCCTCTACGCGCACCTGGGCGGACAGCCCGCGATCAACGCCTACCACTCCCTCTGGCAGTGAACCGGGCGACGATCACTCGAGCGCCGTCAGCGCGCGCTGCGCAATCGAGCTGAGGACATCACTGGGCGCGCCACCGATCTCGAGCAGATTGACACCGTCGGTCACATACACATGAGTGGCGTCTTTGCCGCGCTCGAACGCGAGGGCCTCGGTCGCACCGGGTACGGAAATGGACTCCGCGCCCTTCATGGCGGCTATAGCACTCCACTTCCATGCACCACCGGGCATGATCACCGCCGAGACGATGTAATGTTCGCCGTCGGGTGGCAGGGTAGACCCGGTGAACCAGGGGCAGGTGAACTCGACTCCTGCCCCCGCAAGAATTGCCTGCTCCGGCTGCTCACTTCCCTCCCAGTAGCCCGCGCCGAATCCTTCGCCGATGATCTCCTCGAGGCGCATCTTTTCGGCCAACGCGTCGCACGACGGGGCGCCCCACCATTCAGCGGTCTCGTCAAGACCCCGCCAGGCCGACGCGTCGTCAAGAGATTCGACTACCGAATCAATCACGCTCTCCAGGAACTCGACCGGCGGTTCCTCGTACTGGTAGCCCGCACGCGCCATGATCCATACCCCGCCGTCGCTCTTTGCAAGGCGGCAGTTGACGGCGTCATACGCCGGATCGCACCGCGCCTCGACGAAGTCGTCCGCGGCCGCCGGGGCCGCCTGCGCGGGCAGGACCAGAACACCGAGACTCTGGGGCGAGCCAGCACCGACGGCCTGGTCCGCCACCCAGTCGCACGCCCAACCGCCGACCGTCCCCGCCGATGACACCCGAGGCAGCAGCAGCCGATCGGCGTCCCATGTCGTCAGCTGCTCGTCGTAAGTCATCCAGCCTTCGCCGAGCATCTCGTCGAGCTGCGCGTCGGTCAGCACCGATGAGCACTCACCATCCCCCGGCAGCGTCGGGCTGGCCACGGTGGCGGCGGTCGCTGTCGGAGTCGGGACGGCAGGCCCAGAGGCATCCGGCGTGGGGCTGGCAGCGGGAGGTGCTGACTCAGCGCAGGCCGCGAGGGAGAAAGCCACGACGGCGATGAAGCTCGCGCGCAGGAAACGACTCATGAACGAATCGTTTCATAGTGCGTCTTATCTGTTCCAGGCGCGCAACGTAACGGAATCATTACATTCATTCCTGCGGCCCAATGGGGCGATTCGGCCGCGTTGAAAAAGCTCATATTTCAGCCTCGTCTTCCGAGTTGCTCTTGCGACCACGAAGACCTTTACGGCGCGCCCATCGCCGATAACGTCGGCTCCATGGACCCCGTCGCTGGCGAAGACCGCGGCGTTGCCGTCGCCCAGATCCCGGATCGGCGAGCATCAGCTGCTCGCGTACCGGATAGCCCCTCGCGCGGCCAGGAGTACTGTCGGCTACGAGCGCGTGCCCGGACTTGGGTGCGGATCGGAGGACAACATGGCCGCTCTCGGCAACATCACCTTCTACGCGGATGACCCTCCGTCCCTCGCTCGGTTCTGGTCCGACGTTTTCGGCTATCCCTACGCGGAGTTCGACGACGAGTTGCGCGCCCACCTCCTTGAGGGAGGCCTGCAACCGGAGGACCTGACCTCGCGCGGCCTGGCGGAGGATCCGGAAGGACGAGGCCCCCGCCTGTTCTTCCACCACGCCGACGGTCCAAAGCAAGGACGCAACCGAGTGCATCTGGACGTCACGGCGCCGGACGACGGCACGGGTGATCGCCGATCCGCATTGAGAGCGGAGTCCGCCCGCCTGGTCGCCGCCGGCGCGAGTGTCGTGAGGATCGTCGATCAGACGTGGGGTCCTTGGCCCGAGCTCTACGTCCAGATGCGGGACCCCGAAGGCAACGAGTTCTGTCTGCAGTGAGGCGACGCCGTCATCCCTCCGATGCGGCTTGCGTCAGACGCGGCACCACCCCAACGCCGCCACGGCGTTCGAACACCAGGTTCGTCTCCGTCGTGCGCACGATCGGATGCACGGTGATGTGCTGCAGCACGACATCGCGCAGCGCCGCGGCGTCTCTGACGGCGACGTGCACGAGGAAGTCGTCGGCTCCCGCCAGGTGGAACACCTCCAGCGCGCCCGGCGTGCGCACCAGGTCGTCGAACAAGCGCACGACTCCCTCGGCGTCATGCCGACCGAGTCGCACCCGGATCACGGCTTGGAGCGGAAGACCGACGGCCGGCGGCGAGACCTCGACCTGCGGGAGAGAGAGGACGCCACGGGCGCGAAGCGCACGCAGCCGATAGGCGCAGGTCGACTCGGCGACACCGAGACCCGCCGCGAGCGCCTTGTTGGAGGCGGTCGGCGCAGACACGACAGCGGCCAACAGCCGAAGGTCGAGAGCATCGAGCGCGGTCGATCGCTGATCGGGCAATGTGGGAGCCTCCGTGAGCCTCTGGCTTGTTGATGACCCCAGGATCGCAGCTCTCTTCTGTGTTTTCACTCATTGCTGCCTGGTCGCGTCGAGCAATGGAGCAAGATCATGGCCATGACGCTCGGAGATCACCTGGAGACCATCGCCGTCCACGCCGCGAGAGACGACTTCGCCGAGCTCGGCGTACACACCACCCCGCTGGACCTCTCCTCCACCTACCCCCTGCCCGATGTGGCCCGCGGCGGGGACTCCTACGAGGCGCTGGCCGCGGGGTCGCCCCCTCCGCACGGAGGCAGCAACGTCTACGCGAGACTGTGGAACCCGACCGTGGCGCGGTTCGAGACGGCGCTGGCACGCCTCGAGGGCGCCGACCAAGCCGTCGCCTTCTCGTCCGGCATGGCCGCCCTCACCGCGGCGATCCTTGCGCACACCACCGCGCGCGGGAGACGGCACGTGATCGCCGTGCGGCCGCTCTACGGCGGCACCGATCATCTCCTCGCGAGCGGTGTGCTCGGCACCGAGGTCACCTTCTGCGAGGCGGAGGAGGTCGAGGCTGCCGTCCGCGCCGACACGGGCCTCGTGATCGTGGAGACGCCGGCCAATCCGACGCTCGAGCTCGTCGACATCGCGCGCGTCGTGCGATCAGCCGGTGAGGTGCCCGTGCTCGTCGACAACACCTTCGCGACCCCCGTCCTCCAGAATCCGCTCGCCCACGGCGCAGCGATGTCCCTCCACAGCGCCACGAAGTACCTCGGGGGGCACGGCGATGTCGTCGGGGGTGTCATCGCCTGCTCCGACGAGATCACGGGGCGCCTGCGCCCGATCCGCGCGATCACCGGAGCGATCCTGCACCCCTGGGCGGCCTATCTGCTCCACCGCGGGCTTCCGACCCTTCCGCTGCGGATCACGGCGCAACAGGAACGCGCGGCCCGACTCGCCGACGTGCTCGCCGGCCGAGACGACATCGCCGAGGTGTTCTATCCGGGACGGTCGGGCAGCCCGCTCGTGGGCTCCCAGCTCCGCGGCGGCGGGGCCATGATCGCCATCCGCCTGTGCGGTGGGTACGCGGCCGCCTCCCACGTCGCCCAGGCCACGAGACTGTTCACGCACGCCGTGTCGCTGGGTGGAGTCGACTCGCTCATCCAGCACCCGGCGGCGCTGACCCATCGCCCTGTGACGCCCGAGGCTCGGCCTTCCGCCGACATCCTGCGGCTGTCGATCGGACTCGAGCACGTCGACGACCTCATCGCCGACCTGAACGCGGCGCTCGACTCCGCCCCTCGTACCGATCGCGCTTCCGTGTGAGCGCATTCCGGACAGTGGGCGTCCGGGACTAGGACGTGACGACCTGCGCGGTCCCGAGCGGGGCATCCGGACCCATCTCGGCTGCGATGCGGTTGGCCTCTTCGATCAGCGTCGCCACGATGTCGGCCTCGGGAACCGTCTTAATGACCTCGCCCTTGACGAAGATCTGCCCCTTGCCGTTGCCGCTGGCAACTCCCAGGTCGGCCTCGCGCGCCTCCCCCGGTCCGTTGACGACGCAGCCCATGACCGCGACCCGCAGCGGCACGGTCATGTCTTTCAGTCCCTCGGTGACGTTGTCGGCCAGCGTGTAGACATCGACCTGGGCGCGCCCGCACGAGGGGCAGGAGACGATCTCGAGTTTGCGCTCGCGAAGGTTCAGCGACTGCAGGATCTGGTGCCCGACCTTGACCTCTTCGGCCGGCGGCGCGGACAGGGACACCCGGATCGTGTCACCGATGCCCTCGGAGAGCAGGATCCCGAACGCCGTCGCCGACTTGATCGTGCCCTGGAACGCCGGCCCGGCCTCGGTCACGCCCAGGTGGAGCGGCCAGTCGCCGCGCTCGGCCAGCAGCCGATACGCCTTCACCATGACGATCGGATCATTGTGCTTGACCGAGATCTTGAAGTCGTGGAAGTCGTGCTCCTCGAACAGCGACGCCTCCCAGACGGCGCTCTCCATGAGCGCCTCCGGAGTCGCCTTGCCGTACTTCTCGAGCAGGCGCCGATCGAGTGAACCGGCGTTCACGCCGATCCGCAGCGACACTCCGGCCGCCTTGGCCGCCTGGGCGATCGCACCGACCTGATCGTCGAACTTGCGGATGTTGCCGGGGTTGACCCGCACCGCGGCGCAGCCCGCGTCGATGGCCTGGAAAACGTACTTCGGCTGGAAATGGATGTCGGCGATGACGGGGATCTGGCTCTTCTTGGCGATGATGTGCAGCACGTCCGCGTCGTCCTGAGAAGGGACCGCCACCCGGACGATCTCGCAGCCGGAGGCCGTCAGCTCCGCGATCTGCTGGAGCGTGGCGTTGATGTCGGTGGTGGGCGTGGTCGTCATCGACTGCACGCTGATCGGAGCGTCACCGCCGACGAGCACTTTGCCGACGCGGATCTGGCGGCTCTTGCGACGCGGGGCGAGGACGTCGGGCACGCGCGGCATCCCGAGATTGACTGCTGGCACCCCTCCAGCCTACGCCGAGCGGTGGCATCGGGCCCTGTACGCCGGCTGAGCCCCACCGCGCTCCGAAGACGCTGGGGACGAAGCGGCGGCACCGCCCGATCCTGCTATCGTGAGCGCATGCTCTCGAACCGCACGTGGTGGCCCGCCTTCTAGGCGGTGTGTTCGCGAACTCAGACCTGACCGCCCCTGTCCCGGGCGGTTTTTCTGTCTCAGGCGATCGCCCGCCATACCCGGAAGGCTCCTCCGATGTCCGACGCCGATCCGCTCCGTCCCGCGTTCGATGCGCTCCGGTCCGCCGTCGCGCACGGCGCACCCTTCGCTCTCCTCAGCCGCGACCCCGCGTCCGTGGAACTGCTCACGGGGACCGTCGTCGATGTCGCCCTCCTCGGCGACATCCCCCTCACCGATGAGGCAGGGACGCCCCGTGAAGTCCTGGCACTCGTGCCGTTCCGGCAGGTCGTGGAACGCGGCTTCGAATGCCACGACGACAAGGCGCCGCTGCGATGCCTGGTCGTCGAAGAGCGCTACCGCTCCCCGCGCGACGAGGTCGTCGCCGCGCTTCCGTCCGCACCGGTTCCGCTGACGGACGCGGGCTTCGACATCTCCGACGCGGAGTACGCCGACATCGTCCGCCGGGTGATCCGCGATGAGATCGGGCGAGGCGAAGGCGCGAACTTCGTCATCCGGCGCGACTTCACGGCCGAGGTGTCGGTGGACCCCGTCACCGCCGGCCTCACCTGGTTCCGCGCCCTCCTCGAACACGAACGCGGCGCGTACTGGACGTTCCTCGTCGTCACCGACGGACACATCGCGGTGGGAGCAAGTCCCGAAGCCCACGTGAGCGCCCGGGGCGGCGTGGTGACGATGAACCCGATCTCCGGCACGTTCCGCCACCCCGCCGGCGGCGCCAGTCGGGAGACCCTCGCGCAGTTCCTTTCCTCGACCAAGGAGACCGAGGAGCTGTTCATGGTGGTCGACGAGGAGCTGAAGATGATGTCCGCCGTGTGCAGCGACGGCGGACGCATCACCGGACCGCATCTCAAGGAGATGTCGCGGCTCACCCACACCGAGTACATGCTGCGGGGCACGAGCGCGATGGACCCCCGCGACATCCTGCGTGAGACCATGTTCGCGCCCACCGTGACCGGCTCGCCGATGCAGAACGCCTGCACCGTCATCACGCGCCACGAGCGTTCACCGCGCGGCTACTATTCGGGCGTCGCGGCGCTGTTCACCCCGGATGCCCACTCGGGAGGCCACGACCTCGACGCACCGATCCTGATCCGGACGGCCTATCTGGCTGATGGCCGTCTACGCGTGCCGGTCGGAGCCACTCTCGTCCGCCACTCGGACCCCGATGGTGAGGTGAGCGAGACCCACGGCAAGGCGGCCGGGGTGCTGGGCGCCCTCGGCGCGGTCGAGCGCGACCACGCGGCGGAGGCCGCTCTCCTACACGCCGCTGCACTCGATGAAGACGCTCCGGCCCCCCAGCCCCGGCGTCTGGTCGACGACCCCGAGATCGCCGCCCTCCTGGCTGCGCGCAACGAGCGGCTCGCGCCGTTCTGGCTCCAACCGCAGGGCCGCGAGGACGCCGGCCCCTTCGAGGGGCGCACGGCGACCGTGGTCGATGCCGAGGACCGCTTCACGACGATGCTGGCCCACCAGCTCCGCCACCTCGGCTTCGCGGTCACGATCACGCCGTGGGACGCCGCCGACACGACGATCGAGACCGACCTGCTCGTCTCCGGGCCGGGCCCGGGCGATCCGCGAGACGCCGGGAACCCGCGCATTCGACGCATGCGCGAGATCGTCGCCGCGCGCCGCGAGGCAGGTCGTCCGCTTCTCGCCGTCTGTCTCAGCCATCAGATCCTGGCCGACCATCTGGGTCTCGCGCTCGAGCCGCTCGACAGCCCGCACCAGGGTCTGCAGAAGTCGGTCGACGTGTTCGGGCAGCCGGCCTCGATCGGGTTCTACAACACCTTCACCGCCCGTGTCCCCGCGGGGACGTCGCGGTTCGCCGAGGCCGACGTGGCCGCCGACTCGGAGAGCGGTGATGTCTATGCCCTCCGCGGACCGGGCTTCTCCTCGGTCCAGGGCCATCTGGAGTCGATCCTCTCGCGGGACGGCTTGGCGACCCTCGAGCGACTCATCGGCTTCGCCTTCGCCCACTCGGTGGTCTGAGGAGGCTCATCCGTATCGGCGCGCGACCGGTCAGCCGAGCAGTTTCACCGGGTTGACGATGTCGGCGAGGATCAACACGCCGCCCATCACGATGAGAGCGACGACCACGATCAGGGTGAGCGGCACGAGCCGCGTCGCGTCGACGGGCCGAGGCGGCGGACGGCGGAAGACGCGCGCCCACGCGCGCTTGATCCCGTCCCACAGCGCGACGACGACGTGCCCGCCGTCCAGCGGCAGCAGCGGCACGAGGTTGAAGACGAACAGAGCGATGTTCAGGGCGGCGAGGAGCTCGAGGATCGCTGCGGCCCGGTTGAGGATCGGCGCATCGACGACGGCGACCTCTCCCGCCAGGCGCCCCGCTCCGACGACCGAGAGCGGACCGTTCGGATCCCTCCCGGCGCCACTGAAGGTGTCGACCGCCGTCTGGTACACCCGCGCCGGCAACTGACCGATGATGCCCACGACCTGTCCGGTGCGCTCGAACGTCGTCGCCGCCCCCTCCCAGATGGGCTGGGGCACGGGCGCGACGGTCGCGGTCATGCCGACGAACCCGACCTCGGCGGTCGTGGTCGTTCCGTCGGCCTGGGTGATGGAGCGCTCCGCCAGCAGCGGCGTCACCTCGAGGGTTCGGCGCTCCCCGTCTCGCTCGATGACCACATCCAGCCGCTGGCCCGGCGAGGCCTGGATGATCTTCGTCGCCGCCTCGAAGTCGGCCACCGCCGTCCCGCCCACCGACACGATCCGATCGCCTGGACGGATGCCGGCTGCAGCGGCGGGAGACTGCGGATCCCCCGGCTCGCACGCACCACGGTTCTCGGTCGCGGGGAGGACGCAGGCATCGACCGCGGCGATGGTCGTGGTGGGGGTCTGCACGCCGATCCCCGACAGCACGATCGTCATGAAGACGATCGCGAGGAGCAGATTCATGACCGGCCCACCGAGCATCACGACGATCCGTCGCCACACCGGGAGCTCGTAGAAGGCACGGCGGTCGCCACGGCCCACCAGCGTCTCGTCGTTGGCGGCGCGGGCGTCCTGGACCATCGTCGCGAAGAAGCCGCCGCCCAGGCGCGTCTCGCGCGGCGACGGCGGGTACATGCCGGACATCGAGATGAAGCCGCCGAGCGGAAGCGCCTTGACCCCGTAGGTCGTCTCTCCGATGCGCCGTGACCAGAGCGTCGGGCCAAGACCCACCATGTACTGTCCCACACGCACGCGGAACAGCTTCGCCGGAAGGAGGTGCCCGATCTCGTGGAGAGCGATCGAGACGCCCAGTCCGAGCACGAGGATGACGACCCCGATGACGAATGCGATGACGGTCACGATCGCTCAGGCTACTCGGACGACCTTTGAATTGGCCGCGCCGGCGCCCGATAGGCTCGGAGTATGCACGAACGGGGGCGGGCGACGCGGCGCGAGCGCGCTCTGCGCGGTGCCGCGGCCGCGGTCATCGCCACCGTGCTCGCCGCGACCGCGCACACCCTGGCCGGAGGCGGTGCGCCGGCGTGGTGGATGGTGGTCGGCGTCGCGCTCCTCGTCCTGCCCTGCAGCGTATGGCTCGCGGGTCGGCGGATGGGCGCGGCGGGAACGATGGCGAGCGTCCTGCTGACCCAGGCCGTGCTGCATGTCGCGTTCGTTCTCCTGGACGGCGCCGGAACCGTCCAGATCGGCGGCAGACACCACCATGCCTCGATGGCAGCACTCGTCGCCCTCTCGACACCGAATGGCGAGGCGGCGATTCACGCCCATCTGACCCCGGGGATGCTCGTCGCTCACACCGTCGCCGGAGTGCTGACGATCGTCCTGCTGCTGACCGGCGAAGCCGCGGTGCGTCGCATCGCCCGCGGTCTCCGCTCGGCGGTGGCGCGCGTCCTCTCACCGATCGTGTCGCCGCCGCGTCCGCGCTTGGTCGCTCCCGCGCACCCTGCCACCGACCCCGCGCCGGTCTTCCTGTCCGTGCTCTCCCGAAGAGGTCCGCCCGCCGCGGCGTTCTGATCCCGTCCGGTCTCGACCGGTCTCGTCGCCGGCTTCTCCGCCCGCGGCGTATCGACCTCTTCACACAGAAAGCACCCTCATGACTCGATCCGTTTCCTCGCGCCGTCGCGCGCGGCTGGCCGTCGGCGGCGTGGGCCTTGCCGCCGCGCTCGTCGTCGCCGCACCCCTTGCCGCATCCGCCCACGTCCACGTCACACCGGAGGAGGCGGCGGCCAACTCCTCCACGCGACTCGCTTTCAGCTTCAGCCACGGCTGTGACGGCTCGCCGACGACCGCCGTCACCATCGACATCCCGGAGGGCGTGGACGGGATCACTCCCGTGCTCGACGGCGCGTGGACCATCTCCCGCGAGGTCGGCACCGACGGGATCCCGACGCAGGTCACCTTCACCGCTCTCACTCCGGTGGAGGACGGCGTGAGCGCCTCGGTGGCGCTCGACGCGATCTTCTCCTCCTCCGTCGCCGACACCGACGTCGCCTTCCCGGTGCTCCAGACCTGCGAGACCGGCGAGACGAACTGGAATCAGGTCGCCGACGAGGGACAGGAGGCCCACGACCTGGAAGCCCCGGCACCGGTGGTCGCGGTCGGGCCCGCGGCAGCCTCGACCGGTGACGGACACGGCGACGGCGGAGACCACGATGCCACCGGCTCCACCCCGAAGGCCGAGGCATCGGCAGCGTCCGACGCCGCCGATCCCGTGGCCCGCTGGCTCGCCGGCGGCGCGCTCGTCGCCGCCCTGGCCGCTCTCGGTGTGACCCTGTTGCGACGCCGGGCGTCCTGAACACCGCACGGAGGGGATGCGCTCGACGCGCTCCCCTCCGTGTCCCCCGGCACCGACTGTGCCGCCGCTCTTCGTCGACCGTGAGGCCTACGTGCGCCACCGGGGAGGAACGTGCCCCGGATGAGAGGATGGACGGGCCATGTCCGACATCGCCCCTACGCCGCCGGTCCTTCGTCCCGAGCACGCTCCGTCGCGATCGCTCGCCGATCTCGCCGACCGCTTCGCCGACCGCGTCATCGGTGACCCGTCCGGCGTGAGCGTCCGCGGCATCACCCTGGCCACCGGCGATCTGCGTCCGGGTGAGGTGTTCGTCGCGATCGCGGGAGCGCACCGTCACGGCGCCGAGTTCGCCCCGGAGGCCGTCGAGCGCGGCGCCGTGGCGATCGTGACCGACGAGGCGGGTGCCGCACCGGCTGCGGCCACCGGTGTGCCGGTGCTCGTGGTCGACGACCCGAGGGCACGTCTCGGCGAACTCTCGGCGTGGGTCTACGGCACCGACCGGGACATGCCGCTCTTGCTCGCGATCACCGGAACGAACGGGAAGACGAGCGTCTCCCACCTCGTCGAGGGCATCCTCGCGGCGCTCGGGGTCGTGACCGGCCTCTCGTCCACCGCGGAACGTCACATCGCCGGTCAGGTGATCCCGTCCCGGTTGACCACACCCGAAGCGTCCGAGATGCATGCCCTCCTGGCCCTCATGCGAGGGCGCGGCGTGCACGCGGCCATGCTCGAAGTCAGCGCCCAGGCGCTGTCGCGCCACCGCGTCGACGGTCTCCTGTTCGATGTGGCGGGCTTCACCAACCTGACCCACGACCACTTGGACGACTACGGCGACATGGCCACGTATCTCGAGGCCAAGCTCGACCTCTTCCGCCCGCACCGATCCCGCCGCGCCGTGATCTGCGTCGACAGCCCCGAAGGGCGTGAGGTGGCCCGGCGCGCCGAAGTGCCCGTCACGACCGTCCTCACCCCCGCGCTGGCCGATGTCGCGGCAGAAGCAGACTGGACCGTGGCGATCGTCGAGGAGCGCCAGGACGGCACGCGCTTCCGCCTGTCGCATCGCGACGGACGCGAGCTGGTGACGACGGTCCCCGTCATCGGCGGCCATATGGCTGCCAATGCGGGGCTCGCGATCGTGATGCTGGTAGAGGCCGGCTACGCCTGGGACCAGGTGACGGCCTTGCTGTCGGAAGCACGCGTGCCCGCCGATCTACCGGGACGGATCCAGCGCGTCTCCGGTGACGACGGCCCCGCCGTCTACATCGACTTCGCCCACTCGCCCGATGCCTTCGTGAAGACGCTGGCCGCCGTCCGCCACGTCACTCCGGGGCGTGTGGTCATGCTGACCGCGGCAAACGGTGATCGAGACACGACGAAGCGTCCGGAGATGGGCGCTGCCGCCGTCCGGGGCAGCGACGTGCTCGTCGTGACCGATCAGCACCCCCGATCCGAAGATCCCGCCGCGATCCGCGCGGCGGTGATCGCCGGGGCGCGCGCGGCGCGTCCGGACGCCGAGATCCACGAGTGCGCCTCCCCCGAAGAGGCGATCGCGTTCGCGGTGTCCTTGCTCCGCGCCGGCGACGCCTTGCTGTGGGCGGGTCCCGGGCATCAGCGCTACCGCGAGATCGCGGGGGTCAAGCGTCCGTTCGACGCGCCCGCGCTCGCGGTCGCGGCCCTCGCAGACGCCGGGTGGCCGGTCGCGAACGTTGTGGACTGACCACAAGCAACTCCACACTTTCGTTGCGTTCTCCACGGAAGTCCACAATCGTTCTGTTGTGGTCTGACCACAAGGGCTATCGTGGAGACATCCGGAGCCTCTGGGCGAGTCGTTCCGTCCATCCGGTCCCACGAGGAAGCAAGGAATGCGATCATGACCACCGTCACTCCCGCCGCACAGGACGCCCTCCCCGCCGCATGGAACGGCTTCGCCGCCGGCCCGTGGCAGGACAGCATCGATGTCCGCGACTTCATCCAGCGCAACTACACGCCCTACGAGGGAGACGCAAGCTTCCTCGCCGGACCCACCGCGCGCACGACGCGGATCTGGAACACTCTCGCAGCGATGTTCCCCGAGGAACGCGAGCGCGGCATCTACGACGTCGACCCGCACACCCCTGCCGGCATCACCGCCCACGCACCGGGCTACATCGCCCGCGAGGACGAGGTGATCGTCGGGCTCCAGACCGATGCGCCGCTCAAGCGCGCCATCATGCCCAACGGCGGATGGCGGATGGTCGAGGGTGCCCTGGAGACCTACGGGTACGAGGTCGACGAGACGCTCAAGAAGGTGTACTCGGACTACCGCAAGACCCACAACCAGGGCGTCTTCGACGTCTACTCCCCCAACGTCCGCGCAGCCCGCAGCTCCCACATCATCACGGGACTCCCCGATGCCTACGGCCGCGGACGCATCATCGGCGACTACCGCCGCGTCGCGCTCTACGGCGTCGACGCCCTCATCGCGGCCAAGAAGGTCGACAAGCTGGGCCTGGACACGATGCCGTTCACGGAAGAGGTCGTTCGCCAGCGCGAGGAGCACGCCGAGCAGATCCGCGCCCTCGCCGAGCTCAAGGAGATGGCGGCTTCGTACGGCTTCGACATCTCCGGACCCGCCACGAGCGCCCGAGAGGCCGTGCAGTGGCTCTACTTCGCCTACCTCGGCGCCGTGAAGGAGCAGAACGGCGCCGCGATGTCGCTGGGCCGGACCTCGACCTTCCTCGACGTGTTCATCGAACGCGACCTCGCCGACGGCGTGCTGACGGAGGAACAGGCGCAGGAGATCATCGACGACTTCGTCATCAAGCTGCGCATCGTCCGGTTCCTGCGCACGCCGGAGTACGACTCGCTCTTCTCGGGAGACCCCACCTGGGTCACCGAGACGATCGGCGGCGTCGGCGAAGACGGGCGCCCGCTCGTGACGAAGAACTCCTTCCGCTACCTGCAGACGCTGTACAACCTCGGACCGGCCCCCGAGCCGAACATGACGGTCTTCTGGAGCCCGGCTCTGCCGCAGGGGTTCAAGGACTACTGTGCGCAGGTCTCGATCGACACCTCCGCCGTCCAGTACGAGTCGGACGAGATCATCCGGCCGGCGTGGGGAGACGACGCCGCGATCGCCTGCTGCGTCAGCCCCATGCGCGTCGGCAAGCAGATGCAGTTCTTCGGGGCACGCGTCAACCTCGCCAAGACCCTCCTCTACGCCATCAACGGCGGACGGGACGAGGTCTCCGGCAAGCAGGTCTCTCCCCTCGCTTCCCCGGTCGGAGACGGCCCCCTCGACTTCGACGACGTCATGGCCCGATTCGACAAGACGATGGACTGGCTGGCCGAGACCTACGTCGAAGCGCTGAACTGCATCCACTGGTCGCACGACAAGTACGCGTACGAGCGCCTGGAGATGGCCCTCCACGACAAGGACGTGCTGCGGACGATGGCATGCGGGATCGCAGGCCTGTCGGTGGCCACCGACTCGCTCGCCGCGATCAAGTACGCCACCGTGACTCCGGTTCGCGATGAACGCGGTATCGTCGTCGACTACGTCACCGAAGGCGAGTTCCCGACGTACGGCAACGACGACGACCGCGCCGACGACATCGCCGTCGACCTCGTCGAGCGGTTCATGGCGAAGATCCGCCGTCACCCGATGTACCGGAACGCCCTTCCGACGCAGTCGGTGCTCACGATCACCTCGAACGTCGTCTACGGGAAGGCGACCGGGAACACGCCCGACGGCCGTCGCGCGGGAGAGCCGTTCGCCCCGGGAGCGAACCCGATGAACGGACGCGACACGCACGGGATGCTCGCTTCGGCACTGTCGGTGGCCAAGCTCCCGTACTCGCAGTCGCAGGACGGGATCTCGCTGACCAACACGGTCGTCCCTGCAGGACTCGGTCGCACCAAGGAGGAGCAGGTGCACAACCTCGCCGGCCTCCTGGACGCCTACGTCGGCTCGGAGGGCTACCACATGAACGTCAACGTGCTGAACCGCGAGACGCTCGAAGACGCCATGGAGCACCCGGAGAACTACCCGCAGCTCACCATCCGGGTCTCGGGCTACGCGGTGAACTTCGTGCGACTCACGCGCGAGCAGCAGCTCGACGTGCTGTCGCGCACCTTCCACGGCTCGATGTGACGACACCCGTCCCGCGAAGGAGAGCTGAAGACATGGCTGCGACGATGCTCCGTCGCTCCGAGGAACCGGCGCCGATGCACGACGCGGCGCTGCCGGACGACGCGGTGCGCCCGGAGGTCCCCCTCCAGGCGCCCGCGGCACGCCGCGCCGGTGCGGGTCTCGACGGGCTGCACGTCGAGACCCTCGACCACCACGACCGGCTCACCGCGATGCGCGAGGGCCGGCTCGGTTCCGTCCACTCCTGGGAGCTGGTCACCGCCGTCGACGGCCCCGGCACCCGGCTCACGACGTTCCTCAGTGGGTGCCCGTTGCGGTGCCTCTACTGCCACAACCCCGACACCCTCGCGATGAAGGACGGCAAGCCGGTCACCAGCGACGAGCTGCTCGCGCGGATCGGCCGCTACGTCGGCGTCTTCCGCGCCACGGGCGGCGGCATCACGCTCTCGGGCGGCGAGGTCCTGATGCAGCCGGCGTTTGCCGCCCGCATCCTGCGAGGCGCGAAGGAACTCGGGATCCACACGGCCCTGGACACCTCCGGCTACCTCGGCCAGAACGCGACCGACGCGATGCTCGATGACACCGACCTGGTGCTGCTCGACGTCAAGAGCGGCGACCCCGCCACCTATCGCCGAGTCACCGGCCGCGACCTCGAGCCGACGCTCCGCTTCGGGCGGCGACTGGCGGACCGCCCCGACGGCCCGGAGATCTGGATCCGGTACGTCCTCGTCCCGGACCTCACCGATGACGCCGCCTCGATCGACCGCGTCGCCGAGTACGCGGCGGAGCTGAACACGCGGCGCGCGGGGGCGGTGTCCCGCGTGGAGGTGCTGCCCTTCCACCAGATGGGCCGCGACAAGTGGGATGCCGTCGGGCGGGCGTATGAGCTGACCGACACGCCCGCTCCGTCGCCGGAGCTCACCGAGCGCGTGCGTGCGCAGTTCCGGGCTTACGGCCTCACGACCTACTGATCCGGCGATCTGCTTCGGCCCTCGCCCAGCGTTCCGCCTCCGTCAGCGTCTGCCGGGTCAACGTCGGGGGCGGAGTGTGGGCATCCACGACGTGGGCCACCGTGTCGAGGATCCCGAGGAAGTCGAGTTCGCCGTCGTGAAAAGCGTCGACGGCCTGCTCGTTGGCGGCGTTGAACACGGCGGGATAGGTGCCGCCTGCTCGGCCGACCTGCTTGGCGAGGCGGACGGCGGGGAAGGCGTCGTCGTCCAGGGGCTCGAAGGTCCAGGACGTCGCCCGGGTCCAGTCCAGCGGAACACCCACGCCCGCCACACGGTGGGGCCAGTCCAGCCCGAGAGAAATCGGTAGCCGCATGTCCGGCGGAGAGGCCTGCGCGATGGTCGACCCGTCCACGAACTCGACCATCGAGTGCACGATCGACTGCGGATGGACGACGACGTCGATCGCGTCGTACGGCACACCGAACAGCAGATGCGCCTCGATCACCTCGAGCCCCTTGTTCACGAGCGTCGCCGAGTTGGTCGTGACGACACGGCCCATGTCCCAAGTGGGATGAGCGAGCGCCTCGGCCGGCGTCACGGCCGACAGCTCTTCTCGGTTCCGGCCTCGGAAGGGTCCGCCCGAAGCGGTGAGCACGAGTCGGCGCACCTCGCTGGGGGCGCCCGCCTGCAGCGCCTGGGCGATGGCGGAATGCTCCGAGTCGACCGGGACGATCTGCCCGGGCGCGGCAACGGCGGTCACGAGGTCTCCGCCGACGATGAGGGACTCCTTGTTCGCCAGCGCCAAGGTTCGACCGGCCTCCAGAGCGGCGAGCGTGGGCCCGAGGCCCACCGATCCCGTGATGCCGTTGAGGACCACGTCGGCGTCCACGTCGCGCACGAGCGCCTCGGCCTCGGCGGCCCCGAGGGCAGTCGCCGAGACACCGAACTCGGCGGCTTGCCGGGCGAGGGCGACACGATCGCTGCCGGCCGCGAGCCCCACGACATGGAACCGGTCACGGTTCGCGCGGATGACATCGAGCGCCTGCGTCCCGATCGAGCCGGTGGAACCGAGGATCAGGACGCGCCGCATGTTCCCACCCTAGGACCCTGCGGTCACCGGCTCACTGAGCGGCAGCGGCGTGCTGCACCCCGAGGATGTCGACGACGAAGACGAGCGTCTCGCCCTTCAGGTCGGCGTCGTTGATCTTGCCCTCGCCGTAGCCGTCGGCGGGCGGAATCACCACGAGCACCTGCGACCCGACCGTGTGACCGTCGAGCGCCTTCTGGAAGCCCTTGACGAAACCGGTGGTCTGTGCGGAGTACGGAGTGCCGCTGGCCCAGGTGTCGCCACCGTCGAAGAGCTTGCCGGTCGACCACCGCATGCCCCGGAACTGGATCAGCACGGTGTCGCCGGAGCGCACCTCGGGGCCGTCACCCTTCTTCAGGGTCGCCACCTCGGTCTTGGTGGGCGGGTCGGCGTCGGGGATGGAGATCTTCGGCGCGCCGTCGTCGCCCGTCGTGACGGTGGGCATGCCGGGCACCGGCTCCTGCGGATCGCCGGAGGCGGCAGTGGGAACGACGGAGAGGAGATCGATCACGTACACCTCGGCAGCAGCCTCTGGCGTCGACTCGGTCGCCGGGGTCGCGGGGAAGGTCGCCACGATCCGCGTTCCCGGAGCGCTACAGCCAAGCAGCTGCCCGAGACCGGTGGCCGCCGAGATCTGCGTCGGCAGCATCTCACCGGGCTTGTATCCGGCAGTTCCGAGGGGCTTGCCCGTCTCGGCACTGAACGCGTTGAAGGCGAACGAGATGTAGTCGCCCGCGACGAGCGGATCGCCCTTGCCCTTCTCCAGCACGCTGACCTGGACGTCGTCGACCGTGAGCGGCGAGGCGAACTCGACCTTGTCGGGCTCGGCGCCGAACTTGCCCGTGACGGATACGGCCTCCGATGCGTCGCCCGGTGCCGCCATCGCGTCGCACAGGTCCACGGCCGCCGTCGCCGTCGGGCTCGCCGTCGGCGTGGGCGCCTTCCCGCCGAGCCCGGCGCAACCGGCCAGCAGAAGCGCCGATGCAGCGGCGATGGACACGGTGGCGAGCGGGCGAAGACGCACGAAGAGACCTCACGAGTGAAGGGAAGCACCCCGGCCGGGGCAGAACCCTCCTATCCTGGCGTATCTTCTTCTGTCCCCGCTGTGAAAGCGTCATACCACGCCTGGAATGCGATCGGGAGTACCCTCTTCTGGTGACCGAACACCAGACGCCGGAACCGACTTCGGTGGAGGCATCCAGTGACGACGTCTCGGGAGTGGGCTTCACCTACGTCATCGGGCGGTGGGTCGTCGCTCCGCTGGCCCGGCTGATCTACCGGCCTCGCATCGAAGGCGCTCAGCACATGCCTCGCAAGGGTCCGGTGATCCTGGCGAGCAACCACCTGTCGTTCATCGACTCGTTCGTCATCCCGATGTTCGCGCCACGACCCGTGTACTTCCTCGCGAAGTCGTCGTACTTCGACGGCAAGGGCATCGCCGGCTGGATCAGCCGCCAGTTCTTCACCGCGATCGGTGCGACTCCGGTGCAACGGGGCGCCGGGCAAGCGGCTCTCGATGCTCTCGACCAGCAACGACGCATCCTGGAGTCCGGACGCGCCATCGCCCTGTACCCGGAGGGGACTCGTTCCCTCGACGGCCGCCTCTACAAGGGCCGCACCGGCGTCGCGTTCCTCGCGCTCGAGTCAGGGGCGCGGGTCGTGCCAGTGGGCCTCATCGGGACGAACGAGGCGATGCCCGTCGGCGCCAAATGGCCGCGGTTCCGCCCGCGCGTCACGATCCGGTACGGAGAGCCGCTGGACCTCTCCCACCACGGCCCGGCCTCGTCGGGCCGTGCGCGCCGAGCGGCCACCGACGAGATCATGGCCGCGATCCACGCGCTGTCGGGTCAGGAGCTCGCCGGGTCATACAACGAGGCTCCCGCGCAGAACCCGGTGGAGCGCCTGAAGCAGGTCCTTCCGCACGAGCGGCGCTGACCGTCGGCGCGCGAGTGGGCGTTCGGCGTCAGGCGACGCTGATGACCGGCTCGTGACGGACCGGGAAGTTCACGCTGTTGGCGATGAAGCACCAGGCATTCGCCTGGGCATGCGCCGCCTCGGCCGCCGCCCGCATGCTCTCCTCGGCCACGACGACCCTCGGACGCAGGACGACCTCACGGAAGGCGCCGCCGCCGGCGCCGTCTTCCACCATCGTGCCGCTCGCGTCGTCCTCGTACGAGACCACCACGACGCCGGCCTGCACGCAGGCGTGGAGGTAGGAGAGCAGGTGACACTCGGACAAGGCGGCCAGGAGGAGGTCTTCGGGGTTCCATCTGGTGGCGTCGCCACGGAACGGCTTGTCGCTGGAGGCCGCGATCTCGGGCTTGCCGTCGACGGCCAAGGTCACGGCGCGGTCGTAGTCGCGGTATCCGCTCGTTCCGGGCCCACGATTTCCGGTCCAGGTGGCCTTCACGGCATATCGATGTTCACCCCACACGCCGACCAGTCTGCCACCGCCCCGGTGGTGGCAGCGGCAGTCAGCGGCGAGCGCGCCCTCGACGAGGCGCCACCTCCCGGTGGCCATGAGGAGGCGGACGGAGCTGCGCGTTAGGCTGACGGGCGTGCCGCAGACCTTCTCCGTGTCCTCCGCTGTCGAGCTCGCCGTCGTCGAACGCAGCGGGTTCATCGAATCGCGACACAGCGGCGCCGCCCTGGTGTTGAGCCCCGACGGCGTGGCCGTGGAGAGCCTCGGCGACGTCGATGCCGCCATCCTGCCGCGGTCGAGCATGAAGCCGCTGCAAGCGCTCGGTTGCGTGACGGCGGGCGCTCCCCTCGAGGGCGAACGACTCGCGCTGGCCACCGCCAGCCACTCCGGCACCGATCGCCACGTCGCGGTCGTCCAGAGCATCCTCGACAGCGCGGGTCTCGAGGAGAGCGCCCTGCAGTGCCCGCCCGCGTGGCCCGGTGACGCGGATGCGCGCGACGGTCTGGTCCGGGCGGCCGGAGCGCCGCAGCGCGTGCGCATGAACTGCTCGGGTAAACACGCCGCGATGCTCCTCACCTGCGTGACCAACGGATGGGAGACCGGAGGCTATCTCGACCCGTCTCACCCGCTGCAGGTGCACCTGCGCGAGGTCATCGAGCGCCTCACCGGAGCGAAGGTCGGCGCGACGGCCGTCGACGGGTGCGGCGCGCCGGTCTACGGCATGTCCCTGACGGCGCTCGGCCGAGCGATCCACCGCATCGGCACCGCATCGGAGCGTTCGCCCTTCGCCCTTCACCGCCTCGCCGGCACTCTCGTGCGGGCCGTGAGAGAGAACCCGTGGACGATCGACGGGCCCGGGCGCCCCGACACGATCGCGATCGAACGGCTCGGCGTGTTCGCCAAGGGCGGCGCAGAAGGGGTCATGGTGATGGTGGCCCCCGATGGGACGACGGTAGCGCTGAAGGTCCTCGACGGGAACGGGCGGGCCGCAACGGCGATCGCCCTGTCTCTGTTGGAGAGGCACGGAGCGTTGACCTCGAGCGAGGTTGCCGCCACGATGGCTGTGCTCCCCCTTCGCGTGAGCGGGGGCGGAGCCGACGTCGGCGCAATCCGCCCGACGGCGTCCACGCCGGGGACGTGAGCCGCCGGCCTGCCACGAGCCCCGATCACCACCCCTGACGCGGGCGCGAGAGGAACCCATGAGGATCAGCGTCCCTGCCGAGATCAAGAACAACGAGTACCGCGTCGCCCTGACACCGGCCGGCGTGCACGATCTGGCGGTGAGCGGCCATGAGGTGTTCGTGCAGCGCGGCGCCGGCGCCGGTTCGTCGATGACCGATGCCGAGTACGCGGAGGCGGGGGCGACACTGCTCGACGACCCGGCGGAGGTCTGGGCGCGAGCCGAGTTGGTACTCAAGGTGAAGGAGCCGATCGCGGCGGAGTACGACTATTTTCGCGACGACCTGGTGCTGTTCACCTATCTCCACCTCGCGGCTGATCGCCCTCTGGCCGAGCGACTCAGCGAGAGCGGGATCACGGCGATCGCCTACGAGACGGTGCAGCTTCCGGGAGGCGGCCTGCCTCTGCTCGCACCGATGAGCGAGGTGGCCGGTCGCCTCGCTCCCACCGTGGGGGCGCACACCCTGATGCGATCCTCCGGCGGAATCGGCGTGCTCATGTCGGGCGTGCCCGGCACCCGTCCCGCCACGGTGACGGTCATCGGTGGCGGCGTCGCCGGCGCGAACGCCGCGGTGATCGCGGCGGGCATGGGCGCCGACGTCACCGTCTTCGACACGAACATCGCCCGGCTGCGCTTTCTCGA
>JBMDWQ010000255.1:0-3557 GCA_048594675.1 Microbacterium sp.
CCCCGCGGCGATCCTGCTGCTCCTGTTCCTCGTCATCCCCGTGATCCTCGCCTTCACGCTCTCCTTCACCAATGCGCGTCTGATCTCGCCGAACCCGCCGCGCTTCGTCGGGTTCGACAACTTCATCCGCGCGTTCACGGCCGACCCCGTGTTCGTCCAGTCGATCGGCAACACGGCGCTGTTCGCCCTCGTCGTGGTCCCGGTCCAGGCGGGCCTCGGCCTTGCCCTCGCCGTGCTGGTGAACCGGAAGCTGCGGGGGACGACGTTCTTCCGCGTCGTCTTCTTCGTCCCCGTCGTCACCTCGATCGTGGTCGTCTCCATCCTGTGGAAGTTCCTCTACCAGGACGACGGACTGATCAACTCCATGATCGACGCGGTCACCTTCGGTCTGTGGAGCGGCACTGACTGGCTCAATGATCCGCAGACCGCGCTCGGCGCGATCATCGTGATGTCGATCTGGCAGGCCGTCGGGTTCCACATGATCATCTGGCTCTCGGGACTGCAGACGATCCCCGAGGAGCTGTACGAGGCCGCGCGCATGGACGGCGCGAGCCCCTGGCGCCAGTTCACCAACGTCACCTGGCCGGGGCTTCGGCCCACCATGGTGTTCGTGCTCGTGACGATCACGATCGCGGCGCTGGGCCTGTTCGTCCAGATCGACGTCATGACCCAGGGCGGCCCGCAGGGAGCCACCTCGACCGTCGTCTACCACGCCGTCCGCAAGGGCTACGGCCAGCAGGAGATCGGCTACGCGGCGGCGATCTCGCTCATCTTCTTCGTCGCCGTGCTCCTCATCGCGCTGATCCAGCGCCGCCTCACCCGGGAGAAGGACTGATGACCGCCACCGTTCCCGCCCCGCCGGCCTCGCGCCGCTCCGATTCGCGGAACGCATCGCGCCGGCCCGTCCGCTCGGCCTCCGCGGGGCGCCGCTGGGGGACCGCGGCGACCTACATCGCGATGTCGGTGCTCGCCGTGATCTTCCTGTTCCCCCTCGTCTTCATGTTCGTGTCGAGCCTCAAGCCCGACAGCCAGATCCTGCAGGACCTCGATTCGCCGATGGCGTTCCTGCCGGTGGGAGACATCAGCCTCGACAACTACTTCGGGGTGTTCGACCGGGTGCCGGTCGCGCAGTTCATGTTCAACTCGGTGCTCGTGACGGTGCTCACCGTCGGGCTCGGCCTGGTCGTGAACTCGATGGCGGGCTTTGCGCTGTCGCGACTGGCGTGGAAGGGGCGCCTCGTCGTCCTCGGCCTCATCATCGCCACGCTCATCGTGCCCTTCGAGACGATCGCCGTGCCAATGGTCTACTGGGTGTCGCAGCTGCCGACCCTCGTGTTCGAGGGTGGCGTGCTCAAGTACGACTTCGGGTGGCTGAACACCTACGAGGTGCAGATCGTGCCGTTCATCGCGAACGCGTTCTCGATCTTCCTGTTCACGCAGTACTTCTCGACCATTCCGAAGTCGCTCGACGAGGCGGCCCGCATCGACGGCGCGAGCTGGTTCACGATCTACCGCCGCATCATCGTGCCGCTGTCGGGCCCGGCGTTCGCGACGGTCGCGATCCTCACCTTCCTCCCCGCGTGGAACCAGTACCTCTGGCCCCTCATGGTCGTGCAGCGGGAGAACCTCCGCCCGGTCATGGTGGGAATGCAGTACTTCTTCCAGCTCAACACGGCCTGGGGAGAAGTCATGGCCTATACGTCGATGATCACCATCCCCGTGCTCATCGTCTTCCTCATCTTCCAGCGTGCGTTCGTCAGCTCGATCGCCGCGAGCGGCGTGAAGGGCTGAGCGGCACCGCGCCGTCGCCTCACGCCGTATCTCTCCCGCGGGCATCGCCCGCAGTAAGGACGTTCCCCGTGTTCGATCTTCCCGATTCCTGGGTGTGGGACTACTGGTTCGCCGACGACGGCGACCGCTACCACCTCTTCTTCCTGTACGCCTCTCGCGCGCTCCACGATCCCGAGGCGCGCCACTACCGCGCCTCGATCGGGCATGCCGTCTCCACCGATCTCGTGGAGTGGGAGCGGGTGGCCGACGCCCTCGTGCGCGGGGAAGCGGGGGAGTTCGACGACCTCGCCACGTGGACCGGCTCGACCGTCCGCCACCCCGACGGCACCTGGTTCCTCTTCTACACAGGCTCCACCCGGGCAGAGGGTGGGAAGAACGTCCAGCGGATCGGTTACGCCACCTCCACCGACCTCGTGACCTGGCAGAAGGCGCCCGGCCCGGTGCTGGAAGCGGCAGCGCCCTGGTACGAGACGCTCGACAGCGGTGACTGGCACGACGAGGCGTTTCGCGATCCGTGGGTCTTCGCCGATCCGGAGGGAGACGGCTGGCACATGTACGTGACCGCTCGGGCGCCGGAGGGGCCTGTGGAGGGGCGCGGTGTGGTCGCGCACGCGTGGTCGCCCGACCTCCGTCACTGGGAGCTGCGCGAGCCGGTGAGCGCCCCGTCGGAGAACGGCTTCGGACAACTCGAAGTGACACAGGTCGAGGTCGTGGACGGTCGCCCCGTGCTGCTGTTCTCCTGCCTCGCCGACCACTCGATGCCGGCCCGCCGCGGGGCGCGGGCCGGCACCTGGGTGATCCCCGCCGAGAGTGTGCTCGGGCCCTTCGACGTCGACCGTGCGGAGCCCCTGACGGGGGAGGACCTCTACGTCGGACGGCTGCTGCGGCGTCGCGAAGACGGGCAGTGGCTCCTGTTCGCCTTCCGCAACGTCGGACCGGACGGTGCGTTCGTGGGCGGGGTGACCGACCCCATGCCGGTCTCGTGGGTCGATGGACGGCTCGTCGCCGAGACCCCCGTGGCGGCGACCGCTTCCTAGACTGGAGGGATGCAGCCGCTCACGGAAGACCAGGTGCGCGCCGCGCTCGTCAACGCGACGACCGACGAGATCGAGCGTGTGGCCCTGCCCGTCGACTTCCTGCTCGTGGACTGGGACCACCTCGACTTCCTCGCCTGGCGCGATCCCCGCACCCGCGGTCGCGGGTACGTCATCGCCGAGCTCGACGGCGCCCCCACGGGCGTCGTGCTCCGAGCGACCGACGGATCGAGCCGGGGAAGGCCCGCGCTCTGCAACCTCTGTCACACGATGCAGCCGGGCGACCAAGTGGCCCTGTTCACCGCTCGCCGAGCCGGTGACGCAGGGGAGCGGGGAGACAGCGTGGGCACGTATGTGTGCGCCGACCTCTCCTGCCACGAGAACGTGCGATTGGCGGCGCCACTCGCGCCCAGCGAGGTGCGCGCCAGCGTCGACCGCCGGATCGACGGCACTCGTCACCGCGTCGAGTCGTTCGTGGAACGGGTGGCCGTCGCCGCGTAGCGACGGTGGTTTTTCGTGGGGCGTTCGACCCGGTAAGATGGTGGATCGCGCCTCCGATCGACTGTACAAGCCGGTCGGGTGCGCACCTGGCGAGTTACCCAAGCGGCCAAAGGGATCTGACTGTAAATCAGCCGGCATAGCCTTCGGGGGTTCGAATCCCTCACTCGCCACCGCAAGACACGGAGGGGCCCTCGCCAGAAGCTGGTGAGGGCCCCTCCGGCGTTGGCCCGA
>JBMDWQ010000256.1:0-23471 GCA_048594675.1 Microbacterium sp.
GCGCCGCGTTGGCGCTTCTCGTCCACCACATTCCAATTTGAGGGGTCCAGTTGCGAATGTTACCGGCGACGTGCGGGTTCCAGGCGTACGAACGCCCGGCCAGCACGAAGGCGGACCGGGCGTTCGTCATCGACGGATCTAGTTGAGCGTGAAGGTGTACGTCCGGGTGTTGCCCGCGACGTCGAACACGACGAGCGTGTTCTCTCCCTTCACCGCACCGAACGTCGGCGGCGTGAGGAAGTTCACGTCCGACCACACGTTGTCGGTCAGATCCTTCGTCTTGCCGTTGAGCACGACCTTGTCGATCTTGCCCGCATCGTGGAGCTTGAACGAGATCCGGTCGTAGGTCTCACCGGTCTTCACCGTGAACGAGTCCCCGTCCTTGATCGTCGCGGTCGGCGGCGTCGTGTCGATCGTCACGTCGAACGTTCCGGTCTTCGCGACGTTGCCCGCGAGGTCGGACGCGTTGTATCGGATCGTGTACGCACCGTCGGGCAGGGTCACGGTCGCCGCGTGAGTGGCGGCCCGCTTTCCCTCCGCCGCCGTCTGCGTGCTCTTGACCAACTTGCCGTCCTTGTAGATGTTGGCCACGACCCGCTGCAGACCGCGATCGTCGGTCGCCTCCACCCGCAGATCCAGCTCCTGGAACGGGCCGCCCGTCGTCGGCGTCACCAGGGTGGCGACGGGCTTGACCGTGTCGGGGTCGAGCCGCTCGGTGACGAGCGAGCCGACCAGCGGCGCCAACTGGAAGGCGTCGATGTTCGGCGCGTCCCCGGTGGGGTTGCCCACGACGAGCGCGCCGTTGTCGGTGGTGAGGTCGAGCGGGACGTTCTGCCACCAGAAGTTGAAGTAGCTGTAGTTGTACCGGAAGTACCCCGTGGCGCTGTTGTCACCTCCGACCTCGGTGACGGTCGCCCGTCGGCTGATGCCGTCGGTGTTGTAGGGGTGGGTGGTGTTCCGCGAGGCGTTGCCGAAGTGGACCAGGAAGTTGTACTGGCCCGCATCGGTGTCGGCCGGCCGCGGGATCGTCAGCGTGCGGCCGGCGGTGAGCCACCCGACGTACTGTCCCTGGACGTTCGATCCGTAGGTCGCTCCCGGCGTCTCGACCGTCGTCCCGGCCGAACGCGTCACCGACGGGTCCTCGGCCTGGATGGTGACGACACGCGCGTCGGCCTCGACGTTACGCACCAGCGTGACGCCGCGCACCTTCACACCCTCGCCCGCCACCGTCAGCTCCTGGATGCCGCGAGCCACGTGCACGGTGGCCGTGGTCTGCCAGCGTCCGGCCGCATCGGCACCGATTCCGCTCAGCTCACGATCGTTCAGCTCGACCGCGACGTCGACCGCCTCGGTCGTCTCGTACTCGACGGTGAGGTCGTAGTAGCCGTCCTCGGCGGCACCGAGGTAGAACGCCGCCTGACCGTCCGCACCGAGGGTCACGTGTCCGCCGAAGGATCCCGCGCCCCACGTGACCGTCGCGTCGCCCGAGAGGCGGGCGAGGTTCGCCGGATACGTGGACTTCTCCGCCGTGGTGGCCTCGGTGAGGTCGAAGCGGTCGAGGGCGATGTTGTTGCCGGGAAGGGCGGTCGTGCCGTCCTGGCTCGCGCGGAGCGAGAGGGCGTGCGTGCCGGCGGTCAGGGTGACGGGCACCTCGACCCGCCCCTTGTACGTGGCGCTGAGCGTCGAGGTGTACTGCACGAGATCCTCGAACGCACCGTCGACGAACAGCGCGTGCCGGCCCGACTTCATGTTCGTGCCGTCGGGGCGATCGTTCGTGCCGTACTGGATGCCGAGCAGATACGTCCCGTCACGGGGAACGTCGACCGTCCAGGTGGACGACGCGGCGGCGTTAGAGAACCCGCGCACGTCCTTGAAGCCCGACGTCGCCTGCCCGTTGGTGGCAAGGGTCGTGACCGTCGCGCCGCCGGCGAGCGTGGTCGCCTCGGCCTCGACGCGGGTCTGCCAGGCGGCGCCCACGGCCGGGGCGGACTCGACGGCCGGCGTGATGATCACCCGGTAGGCGTCCATCGGGTCTCCGTTGGGGACCGTGACGGTGCCGCCGCCGGAGCCGTCGAGGGTGACGCGCGTGGAGAGGATGACGGGCGGCTGGCCCGCGAAGCCTTCCTGCCCCGTGAACTGCGTGCGCTGCACCTGCACGTCGACCTGGTCGCCGAACGTCGCGGCGTCGAGCCCGGTGAAGGAGAGCTCGGCGTCGACCTCGCCACCGCCGAACAGCACGGTCGCCGTCTTGCGCGACTCGTCGAGCGCGGCCATCCCCTGGAGGGTTCCGGGACGGTTCGCCACAGGCGGGGTGAGCCGGACGGTCTCACCGGTGAGGTCGGCGTACCACTTGATGAGCCACCACGCACCGTTTCCGCCGTTGACCTGCGCCACGTGGTCGTCGAGGTTGCCCGACTGCGACCAGTAGGCGACCTGGGCGTCGACCTTGGCCCGCTCGAACATCGACATCCACTGGATCATGCGCCCGGGCACGCCCGTGTCGCGTCGCAGCGCGTACTCGGTGATGTTCACCGGCAGGTCGTCGATCCCGAGCTGGTCCTCGATGGCTCGGAAGCTGGCGAGGTTGTTCGGGAAGTACTGGAGCGACGAGTCGGACAGCTCGTGCCACGTCCACACGTCCGGCACCTGGTCGTGCTCCTTCGCGTAGGCGAGGAAGTCGCGAGTACGGTCGGCGTGCCAGTACGAATCGCCCATCGCCGCGACGCGCACGCCCGGCATGATCTCCTGGATGAGGTCGTACGCGGCCGACCAGTCGGAGAAGAACTGCTGCTTGCGCGACGCCCAGTCGGCGTACCAGATCCAGTCGGGCTCGTTGAACGGCGTGAAGATGTACCGGTCGTAGTCCTCCGGGTCGGTGACGTCGGCGACCTTCTGCACGACCTTCTCGACGTGCGTCAGGTACTCCGCCTGGCCCGGATAGGTGTTCCCCGCGTAGGGCCACTGCGCATAGTCGTCCTGGATGTTGATGTAGATCTCCTCGCCTCCCGACGAGAAGAAGTCGGGCGCGTTGGTGAGCGCGCCGCCGTTGGGGTGCTGGAGGCCGCCCTCCGGCATCTGGGTGACGTGACGGACGCCGGCGCCGGCGACGACGGACGTCGTCGGCACGCCGGGGTCGCCCAGTCCGTAGAGGTAGCCCGCCGCGCCGCCGTGCACGGCGCCGGTCGACGCGCCGAAGTCGACCGCGAGGGTCTCGGTCGCGGCGACCGCCGGCGGCGCGACGGCGAGGACGCCGGCGGCCACCACGGCGGTGGTCAGCAGGATCCCTCCCGCGCGCCTGGTGAGTTGGGTTGACATCGGTTCCACTCCTTTGGGGTTCAGTGTCAGCGGATCAGTGAGGTCGTCACTGGAACAGCGCGTTCACGCTGTCGTTTGCGGTGGTGAACACAGCGGTGTCGGCGCTGCCCTGCAGGAACGACTCGACCGCGGCGGTCACGGTGTCGTTGATCTCCGACCAGTGGTCGGCGATGGGGAGCAGCGCCGTCGTGCCCTCATCGACCTGCACCGTGAAGCCCGACACGTCCCAGCCCTTCTCGGCGAACGCGGCGGTCGCAAGGTCCGTGGAGGTCTTGATGGCGGGGAAGACGACGGCCTTCTCGGCGACGACGTCCTGGCAGGCGGCCGAGCCCAGGTACTTCACCCACTCCCACGCCGCGTCGGCGTGCTTGGTGCCGGCCCAGATGGCGTCCGAGAGACCGTTGAACACGCTGGCGCGCTTTCCGCTCGGGCCGACCGGCGTGGGCACGACCTTGGTGGGCACGTCGTCCTGGCCGAGGTAGGACCCGTTCATCCAGCTGCCGTCGGTGACGAGGGCGTAGCGGCCGGCGAGGTAGCCGTTGAGCGGGTCGGCCTCCGACAGTGCGATGTCGACCGACGGCATGAAGCCGCGCTCCTGCAGGCTCTTGTACCACTCGATGGTCTCGACGAACTTCGGGTCGTCGAAGTTCCACTGGGTGGTCCAGGGGGTCTTGTCGCCGAAGTACCAGTCGTTGCCGAGCGCGTAGGGGGCCCACGTCTGCTGACCGGACGCGTTCAGCCCGTTTCCGCTGAGCGCGAGGCCGTAGACCGCGACATTCTTGGGGTCGAATCCATCCTCATTGCCGCGGACGCCGTTCGCGTCGACCGTGAGCGCCGCGACCACCTCGTCGAAGGTGCCCGAGCCGTCGGGGCTCCACGACATCTCCGAGAGCTGCTCCGGAGTGATCCCGGCCTCCTTCACCATCTTCTCGTTGTAGAAGGTCGCCACGGTGTCGAAGTCCTTGGGGAGGCCGTACCGGCCGCCCTCCTGATCGACCCACAGCTCGGCAAGGCCGTCCTGGTACAGCGAGAGGTCGACGCCGTCCTTCTCGACGCGGTCGGAGATGTCGAGCAGCTGACCCTGGGAGACGAACTCCGGGTAGTAGGACAGGTGGTCGGCGAAGACGTCCGGCGCGGTGCCCGAGGCGAAGCCGGTGGTCAGGCCCTGCCAGTAGTCCGCCCAGCCGAACTGCTCGATCTTGACCTCGATGCCCGACTTCGCCTCGAAGTCGTCGGCGCACTGCTGGTAGGCGGGCTGCTGGTTGGAGTCCCAGAGCCAGTAGGAGATGGAGTCGGGCGTCGTCGTCTCGGAGTCGCCTCCCGGCCCGGAACAGGACGCGAGCAGGAGGGCGGGGACGGAGGCCGCCGCGAGGGCGACGACGACACGCCGGGTTCGGGGAGTGGAGTGCGACATTGCAGTTCGATCCTTCGATGTGAGTGGTGCGGGTGTACGGGTGGGGGTGCCGTGCGCCACGGTGGCGCGCGCCTACTTGATGCCGGAGTAGCCGAGGTTGTCGATGAACCGTCGTCCGAAGATCAAGAAGAGGATGAGGACGGGGAGCGCCGCGATGAGCGTTCCCGCCATGAGTCCGGCCCAGTCGGGACCGGTCTGGGGCGTCTGTGCCCGGAAGATGCCGAGGGCGACGGTGAGGACGCGGGAGTCCTCTCCCCGACCCACCAGCAGCGGCCAGAAGTACTCGCCCCAGGCGGTGATGTAGGTCAGGAGCGACAGCGTCACGACGGGTGTCGCCGACATCGGCAGGATGACGCGGAAGAACATCCGGGCGTGCCCGGCTCCGTCGATCATCGCGGCCTCTTCGACCTCGCGCGGGATGCCGAGGAAGAACTGCCGCATGAAGAAGATCGCGAACGGCGTCATGAAGAAGAAGGGCAGGATGATGCCCGCCAGCGTGTTCAGCAGGCCGAGATCACGGATCAGGATGAAGTTCGGCAGCTGCACGAAGATCGGCGGGATCATCATCGCGGTCAGGAAGATGAAGAACACGATGTCGCGCCCCTTCCAGGTCAGCCGCGCGAACGCGTAGGCCGCCATGGAGGAGAACAGCACCTGTCCCGCCGTGATCACCGTCGAGACGATCACGGAGTTGCGCAGGTACAGCCAGAAGTTGATCGATCCGGTCGTCCCGCCCTCGGCCGCGGCCTCCTCGGGCGTCGCGAGGCCCAGGACCCGCCGGAAGCCACCGAGGGTCGGGTCGACCGGGAGGAGGTTGCCGGGGTCGAGGTAGAGGGCGTTGTTGTTGGACAGCGCCGTGCGCAGCATCCAGTAGAACGGGAACAGCGTGATCAGCAGCACGATGCCGAGGATCGCCCAGGCGACGATCCGGCCCCATCGGATGCGGCGGGGACGCCGACGCTCCGGTGCGTCAGAGGGCGCGGGCGCGTCGGTCACGGGGGCCCGGTGGGAAGTGAGAGTCATCTGCAGCTCCTCAGGCCAGGTCCGAGCGGTTGGACCGCATGATCTTGAGTTGGGCGTAGGCGATGATCGACAGGATCACGACGAGGAACACCGACAGGGCGCTGGCGTAGCCGAGGTCGAACCTCTCGAAGGCCTGTTGGTAGATGTAGTAGTAGATGACGCGGCTCGCATTGACCGGGCCGCCCTGCGTCGTCACGGCCACGGTGTCGAAGATCTGGAAGCTGCCGACCACCGTGATCACCATCACGAGCGCCAGCACCGGGCGCAGGAGCGGCATCGTGATCGTCCAGAACATGCGCCACTCCGAGGCGCCGTCCAGCGACGCGGCCTCGTAGTACTGCCCCGGGATCATCTGAAGGCCCGCGAACAGCAACAGCGCCGTGTATCCCACGAAACGCCACACGTTGATCAGCGCGATGGTGGGGATCGCCGTGGCGGGGTCTCCGAAGAAGGCGACGCGGTCGATGCCGATGGCGTCCAGGGCGACGTTGATGATGCCGGTCGAGTAGTCCGCCATCCAGAACCACACCAGGGCGACCACGACGTTGGCCACGAGGTAGGGGAGCAGAATGAGGCCCCGGATGGCGACCGACCGCGTCAGCCGGTGCAGGAGCACGGCCAGGAGCAGCGCGAGCACGGTCTGGACGCCGATGTTGATCACGACGTACTGCACGGTCACGACCAGCGAGTTCCAGAAGAGCGGGTCGGCCACCATGCGCGCGTAGTTGTCGCCGCCGATGAACTCACCCGAGCCGATGAGGTTCTGGTCGGTGAAGCTGAACCAGAGACCTCGGAGGGCCGGCACGAAGTAGAACGCCAGGAGACCCAGCGCGGCGGGGGCGATGAACACGAGCGCCACGCGGAGGTCTGACCGGCGGCGACGCCGGGCGATACGGGGGGTCGAGGTGCGGAGGGTCGAGGTGCGGCTCACGACAGCTCCTCCACGTGCAGATGGACGGCGTGGTCGACGGCGAGCGCGGGGACCTGCACCCCGATCTCGCCGAGCATCGCGCCGGTGGCGGTAAGGCCCTCGACCCACCACGCGGGGTGGATCCGCGGGTCGTACGCCGACCCCGCGTCGGGTCCTGCTGCCCGCACGCGGTAGCGCGTCTCGGCCCGCAGCCCCGGCAGACGCACGGCGCCCACGGGCCACGTCACGTGCCGCTCCCGCAAGACCACCTGGTAGAGCGCCTCGGACTGGTCGCGGCCGATCGCCGCGGTCATCCACACATCGCCGCCTTCGAGCGAACGGCGGACGACCCGGCCGGTGTGCACGAGGTGCCGCGTCTGCTTGTAGAACGCGATCCAGGCGGCGAGCTCCTCCAGCTCGTCGGCGGAGGCACGGGAGAGGTCCCACTCCACGCCGAGGCTGCCGAACAGGGCGGTCGCCGCCCGGAAGCTCAGGTCGTTCTTGCGTCCGGTCGTATGGGCGCGCTCGGCGCCGATGTGGCTGCCGACGAGTTCCGGCGGAAGCAGCTGCGCCGTCCACCGCTGGATCTGCTGGCGCTCGCGCGGGTCGATGCAGTCCGAGGCCCAGACGCGGTCGGTGCGTTCCAGGATGCCGAGGTCCACCCGCGCGCCGCCCGACGAGCACGATTCGATCTCCAGCCCCGGGCACGCGAGACGGATCTCGTCGAGGAGCCGATACGCCGCGAGGGTCTGCGCGTGCACGCCGGCACGGCCGGTGCGCGTGGACCCGGCGTCGACGAGGTCGCGATTGTGGTCCCACTTGATGAAGTCGATGGCGTAGCACTGCACCAAGGTCACGATGCTGCGGCGGATGTGCTCGAACGCCTCGGGGTGGGTGAGGTCGAGCACCTGCTGGTGCCGCGCTTCGACGGGAAGGCGCCCCGGCACCTGCAGCAGCCATTCCGGGTGGGCGCGGGCGACGTCGGAATCGAGATTGACCATCTCGGGCTCGAACCACAGTCCGAACTCCATGCCCTGGTCCTTCACCGCAGCGACGAGCTGAGCGAAGCGCCCGTCGCCCCAGACCTCTTCGGCGACCGTCCAGTCGCCGAGGCCGCTGCGGTCGTCGCGGCGCGATCCGAACCAGCCGTCGTCCAGCACGAAGCGTTCGACGCCCACGCGTGCGGCGAGCTCCACGAGCGGAAGGATGCGCTCCAGGTCGTGCTCGAAGTACACGGCCTCCCACACGTTCATCACGACCGGGCGGGCCGTGCGAGGGTGCGTCGGGCGCGCGCGGAGGTGATCGTGGAAGCGGGCAGCCACCTCGTCGAGTCCGTGTCCGTAGGCGCCGTAGACCCACGGGGTCTCGTAGGAGTCGCCGGGCTCGAGCTCCACTTCACCGGGGAGCAGGAGCTCGCCGCCGTAGAGGAGTCGCTCGCCCGTGAAGGCCCGCTCGGCGATGCTGCGGTGGTTGCCGCTGAACGCGACGTGCACCCCCCAGGCGTCACCCCGGTCGAAGTCGACGCTGGACTCGGCCGCGATCAGCAGCGTCGCCGCATCGGCGCCGGTCCGGCCGTGGCGCCCCTCACGGGTGTGCGCCCCGACGGTGAACGCCCGGCGCTGCGGCACCCGCTCCTTCGCCCAGCGGCCGGCGAGGTCGAGCACCTCATCGGCGCGAGTGGGGATGGGAAGGGCGAGCTGCAGCGCGTCGAGCGTATACGGGGTGTCGCCGGTGTTCTCGAGCGCGGCGCGAAGGCGCACCAGGCCCGAGGCGAGCATCTCGACGCGCAGCGACAGCCCGAGGTGGGTGAGCGCGTCGACCGCGTGGATCTCGAGATGACCTCCCGGCACGTCCTCCCGCGACTCGACGACGA
This sequence comes from Microbacterium sp., assembly GCA_048594675.1. Lineage (GTDB taxonomy): Bacteria > Actinomycetota > Actinomycetes > Actinomycetales > Microbacteriaceae > Microbacterium. The sequence goes on from JBMDWQ010000256.1 coordinate 8,536, forward strand.
CGGACGTCGGCTGGAACCGGGGCGACCAGTCCGCGCCGCGGCGGTGACCCGAGAGCCCCGGAGTGCCCGTCCATCCGGTCCATCCTTCGGGCAGAAGCGCGACGGGAAGCGGGGCGTCGACACCATTGGAAGCGAACGGCGGGCGGGTCGACAGTGTGGCGGTCGCGAGCTCGTCCGCGCTCAGCGGCCCCGGGTCTGCTCCCCAGTGCACGACGGTGGGCAGAGCGTCGTCGGGCACGTCCAGGATCAGGGCCACTCCCGCTGCAGCCAGGCGCACGCGCGCGGTGGGCTGCGCGGTGGTGCCGTCACGACCGTCGACGTCGACCAGTGTTGTTCTCACCCGGAACCAAGCTCTCTCCGCATCGGCGCGGACTCTGCAAACGTTGGTCATAACGTAGCGGCCTGGTGGCGTTTCTGCAAACGTTGGTCAGAATTGTGTCGCGAATGGGGGCCGCGCCAGCGGCCGGGGGCGGCGCCCGGCGGCTAGCGCGTCGGGGGTGCCGCGCTGTCGCGGATGACGAGCGTCGGGGCGGCGGCGGAGTCGGCGGGTCGCTCCCCCGTGCGCACCCACTCGTCGAGCAGGCCGAACGTGCGACGACCGAGGTCGGCGAAGTCCTGCGCGACCGTGGTGAGAGCGGGCACCCACATCTGGGCAAAGGGCTGGTCGTCGAAGCCGACGAGGCTGATGTCTTCGGGGATGCGGATCCCCCGCTCCTGGAGAGCGCGTGCGGCACCGATCGCGATCTCGTCGTTTCCGCACAGGATCGCGGTGACGTCGGGGCGCCCGATAAGCGCCTGCACCGCGTCATAACCCGACGTCGGCGAGTACTCCGCCTGGGTGATCTCGGGCACGGGCGCGCCGGCGTCTTGCAGTGCTTTCCGCCAGCCCTGCGTGCGGCCGCTGCGCACCCGCGTGCTCGGGATGGCCAGGTGATGCACCGTCTCGTGCCCGAGCGACAGCAGGTACTCGGTGGCGAGGCGGCCGCCCTCGGCGTCGTCGAGGAAGGCATGGGGACGGCTGCCGCGTCGACGGCGAGCGCCGGCCGCGGCCACAACGGGGAGCGATTCGGGGAACGCCTCGAGCGTGCTCACGCCCACCGAGTCGAACTCGATGACGATCGCTCCGACGAGCGGCTGCCCCAGCACGAGGTCGACCGTCCGGCTGATCTCGGCGGGGCTGTCGGTTTCCACCACCGCGATGTTCACCACCATGCCCGCAGCCCGCGCGGCCTCTTCGATCCCGTGGAGCGTCGCCGCGTAGCCGAACCGGAAGGTGTTGCGCGCGAGCACCGCCACCGTGGACCGGCGGCCGCTCACCAGCGCTTGCGCCGCCGCATTGGGACGGTAGCCGAGTTCCGCGACGGCATCCAGCACCCGCGCGCGCAGAGCGGCGCTGACGGGCGTGCGTCCCGTGAGCACGCGCGAGACCGTCGACACGCTCACGCCTGCCAGATCGGCAACGTCGGACAGCACCGGCATCGCCGCGCCCGCCCCAGACCCTCCCGCACCGACGACCATCCTGGAAGAGTACCGCGATCCTGACCAACGACGGTCAGGCGCGTTCGCGGCCTGCTCCGGGTGTCGGGCGTGACGGGTTGGGCATGCGCGCCGAGCAGTCTGCCTAAGGGGTGACCGCGGGGGCAGGGGCGTCGATCGCGAGTTTCACCCCCACTGCGCCGAGGAGCGTCCCGGTGACCCATTTCTGCCAACGAATCCAGGTGGGGCGTCGCTGCAGATACGTCGCGACGGCGCCCGCCGCGAGGACGATGAGGCCGTTGACCGTCACGCCGACGAGGATCTGTATCGCGCCGAGCTGGAAGCCCTGGGCGACGATGTTGCCGGCCGTCGGGTCGATGAACTGCGGGATGAGCGCGAGGTAGAGGATCGCCACCTTCGGATTGAGGAGGTTTGTCAGCAGCCCCATCCGGAACAGCTTGCCGAACGAATCGCGAGGGAGCTCGCTCGTCTCGAACAGCGATTTCCCGCCCGGGCGGAGCGTCTTGTACGCGAGCCAGAGCAGGTAGACGGCGCCGGCGACTTTCAGAGCGATGAACAGCCACGGAACGACGAGGAACACCGCCGCCAGGCCGAGGTTCGCCATGACCATGTAGACGACGAAACCGACCGCGGTTCCGGAGAGCGAGATCATGCCGGCGCGCCAACCCTGGCTGATGCTGCGGGAGACGAGATAGATCATGTTCGGGCCCGGAGTGAGAGCAAGCCCGAGTTCGATGAGCGCGATACCAAGAGCGGCGGAGAGCGAGATCATGCGCGCTTCTTTCTGCAGACGGATCGGGCGAGCATCCCCTTCGATGTCAGACGCCCCCAGTCTCCCACCCCCTCGCAGCCCCTGACGCACGTACCCGCTCATCGGGGAGTTCACCGGGCGGCGGCACCCCTAACCTGCGCAAGTGACAGGTGCCCATGTCGGTGAAGCGGGAGAAGTGGCCCTGGAAGGCGACGGCGACGGTGTCGGTGGGGGCCGTTACGGTGCTTGGCGACGATCAGGCCGGCCTCGCCGGCGCGTCTATCCGCCCGTCCGTCCCGGCTACGCCGACGGCCTCTCCGGACGCCGCGGGAACCTGACCGAGCGGTTTCGGGTGGGGTGTCGAGACGCCCGAGAGAACGGGTATGACTGGGTCATCGAGCCCGACGGCGACTGGGACGTCGCGGAACGGCTGGAGGTCTTCGGCTGGAGCGAGAACGGCGATGCGCTCCTGTGGGACGCGAGCGCGCGCGACTCCGCGGGCGAGTTCCCCATCTGGGAGTCACCGCGGATGCAGGCGCTCCATCGACGAGGCACTGGCCGGCCTGCGCGAACGGAATGCAGTGCTCGCGCGCGCCTCCTTCGACGCGGAGCCACTCGCGGCCGTGCGCCTGTAGCGCGAGCGGCAGGGCGTCGAAGCTCGCCGAGCTCTCGCAGCTGTCGTCGGAGCGCCGAGATGCGCGGCGAGTAGACGGGGAGAACCCGCGCGCGGGCGGGCGGGATCGTGTTCCCGCAACGCGGACCCCGACCGCGAGATGGGCCCGCCCGCTATCGCACCATCCGCGCGTCAGTGATCAAGGGAGCGTGAGGGTCGACCTGCTCGACGCCGTCGAAGCGGAACCCGTTGCGGAGATAGAACGCGGTCGCGCGCGGATTCTCCTTCGCCACCCACAGCATCGCCGGGCCGTCCCCCAGCGTCTCGTCCAGCAGCGCCTGGCCGACCCCCGTGCCGTGCTCGGCGGCCAGCACGTAGATCGCATAGAGAAGGCGCTGACGAGGCGGCTCCTCGCCGCCTATCCCTTCGCCCGGGCCGACCCACGCGAATCCAACGATTTCGCCGTCGACCTCAGCCACGCGAACGGTCACGTCGTCACTCGTGTGAGTCAAAACGTGCTGCCACATCCGGTGCCGGCCGGCGACGTACTCCTCAGAGAAGTAGTGCTCGGGGAGCAGGTCGGAGTAGGTCTCCTTCCATGTCGCGACGTGGATGTCGGCGATCGCAGAGGCCTCCTCCGCGATCGGCTCCCTGACGGTAAATGCCATCCGCCAATGCTGTCACGGCCGGCGACTGTGGGTCGACGCGTACACATGGACATCGCGTGGGAGACCTACACGACCGGCAACCTCTACTGAAAGTCGTTGGCCATATCGGTGAAGCGGGAGAAGTGACCCTGGACGGCGACGGCGACGGTGACGGTGACGGTGGGGCCGTTAGGGCGCTTCCGCCCGACCTTCCCGCACCGACAACCATCCTGGAAGAGTGCCGCGATCGTGACCAACGACGGTCAGGCGCGTGGCGCGCGCTCATCGGGTGTCCGGCGTGGGGGTGGGCGTGGCCGTGGAGTCGCGTCGATAGGGTGGGGCGCGTGAGACACCGGTTGACTGCGAAGTGGGCTCCGTCAGCATCAGCGCGCGCACGATCCCGATGAATGCGATCATCGACACCCCCGCCGGTGAGCTGAAGGCATGCACCCCGCCATGACCCCGAGACATCACACGCTCTTCGCTCTGCCATTGACCTTCTTCGGGTTCCTGATGGCAGTGGCTGTTTCAGACCTCGGGGACTCCTTCCGGGTGCTTGCACTGGATCTGTGGTTCTACGAATCGAGTCCAGACAAGGAAGGCGCGCGCCTCACACTCCTCTTGGCCTCAGTCATCCCCGCTCTGCTCATTGCGCCGCTCGCGGGGGCTGTCGCAGACCGTTTCGACCTGCGCCGCACTTTCATCGCGACGACCACCCTGAGGGGCGTCATCAGTCTCGGCCTGGCGGCGGTCGCCTACAGCTTCGGGGCCGGGGAGATCGCCCTCGTGCTGGTCATCGCCTCCGCGGTGGCAAGCGTCTTCTTCACATCGTCGGCATTCGTCTTCGTGCCGAGACTCGTCACGCAGAACCTCCTCCCTCGCGCGAACGGCATCCTGGAATCGATGACCTGGACGCTCGCGGCGGTGGGGCCGGCCGCGGGAGCGCTCGCGTTCGCCGCGTGGGGACCGGTTCCTTCCTTCCTCATTGACGGGGCCTCTTTCCTGCTCTCCGCTCTCCTGTTCACGTTCGTACTCAGGAAACCGGTCGAAGAGGTCACCGAACAACAGAGCACCCGAAGTGGCCTTCGCCAGTGGGCGCGGAAGTTCGGCGCACTGCTTCGCGGGATCAGGCCCGCCGCTGCCTACCTCACGTCGCATCGGTACGCCCTGGGGCTTCTCGTCGCGTCCTACGGAGTCACCATCACGGCCGCCGCGAACTCGTTCAGCCTCATCTTCCTCATCGCGGCAGACTTGCAGCTGCCAGCGGAAGCGTTCGGGTTCGTACTGTCTTGGAACGGCGTCGTCGCCGTGGTCGCCGCACTCGTCGTCGGCTTTGTCGTCAGAGCCTCCGGGATGCAGACGCTCTTCCTCGCCTGCCTCGGGCTGTTCGCGGTGGCGCAGATCGTCATCGGCCTGGCACCCAACCTGCTCATTCTCACCCTTGGCGTGGCCCTTAGCGCACTCATCAATGCGCCCTACAACGTCGCGGTGACGACGCTCTTCCAGACCGCTATCGCTGACGAATACCTCGGCCGCGTCGAGGGGCTCGACGTGAGCATCGACAACGCGCTGCGTATCGGGACTTTCGTTGCGGCTGCGGCTGCCGTGGCGATGTGGGGGGCGCGTTCGGTTCTCGTGTTGTCGGGTGCCGTTGCGCTCGTCCTTCTCATTGTGGGGGGCGCGCTCATGCTGAGATCAGCGGCCCGAGACGGCACATCTCGCAACGAGGCTGACGACGTCTCCTCCAGCAACCTCGCCTCCCCGTCGCACGACTGAGGCCGCGATCCGGGGACCCGCAAAGCTGAGCGGCCCAGCACCCGCCTCGTCCGCCCAACTCGGCCTTCGGACCTGTGGGCAGGAGAGGGAGACGACGCCGCCTCGGGCTGTGAACGCACCGGGGAGCTGGGGTCACGAAGCGCCGTCCTAGGGGCGCCTTCGATCAGGTCGGCTCCCGCGGTTAGCGCCTCGACGATCAACGCCGAGCTGGTCCGCGAGTTTCGATACCAAGTTCGAGGGTCAAGTTCCGTTCACTCCGCTCGACAGAACTGAGACAGGTCCTGTGGGAGCCAAGGTCGTGCGCGAACTCCTGTTGCGAGCGGCCGCGGATGTGACGGAGCGGTCGGGGGGTGTCCCAAGCGTCGTGTTCAGCGGGATCCGCTCGGCCAGCGTTCCCGCATAGCAACCTGCTGCAAATCGGTCGACGTACGCACACCTGTAGGAACCGCTCGGAGATGTCCTTCCATGCGCCGCGAAACGGGATGCCCAGTCAGGCAAATGTCCACCCGGTCGTGGGATCTTCGCGGTGGGAGTTGTCCCCCACCAGGCGTCATGAGCACAAGAATGACCAGCTCAGATCAGGCTGCTCGCCCTGCCTGCAGGGTCGATGCATCAAACCGTGGTCGTGGAGACTCTAGGTATGACGACAAGTGCCTGGTGGGAATCTGTACCCCTCCACGAAGCCCTTCTGATCTGCGCCGGACAGCATGCTTCAGCTGCCTACGGGATAGAGGGCGACCCCGAACCCAGAGCGGCATCGTTTGCCGCGGCGCGCGCGAGCATCCACGCCGGTGCCGCCGTCGAACTCCTATCGAAGTCATTGCTCGCGAAGGAGCATCCCGCGCTCATCCTGGAGAAGGCCGCAGATGCCGTACCACCAAAGCGGCACGTTCTTGAACTCGACAAGACAGCGGGTGCGGGCCCGCTGCAGCGACTCCTGTGCCGTCACCTCGGGCTGAACAAGACGACGGAAGAACTCGGCGCCGGGCTCCTCAACGACCGCAACAATGCGGCCCACATCGGACTCTCAGCGCGTGGGCTGATCGAGAATGTGGATCGACTCGGGCTATGGATCCACTTCGTGCAGGCCGCAGCAGGCCTCAGCAGCACCGACTGGCTCTCTGCTACTGCAGCGCGCGAGCAGGAGCGCCGCTTCAATGCCTTCGTGCTGAGCTTGCACGAGAAGCTCGTCGCCGCACGACAAGTATTCGAGAGCCGACGTCGCGATCGTGAGAAGGCGACCAAGGACTTCGAGGAGTGGGCGGCCCAGCTTGAGAGAGAGTTCATGCAGGCTGCTCCGAATGAGGTCGGCCCTGACTTCGGCAGCGAGCAGGAGTGCCCTGCGTGTTCGCGAACCGGCTATACGTGGGGTGTCGTCGATGACGTGGAGTACGAGTACGAGGGGCCGGGCGAGTACTCCCAGAACGTGATCTGGTCCACCTACTTCAAGTGTCCGATCTGCAAGCTTGAACTCAACGATCCCGAGTCCGCGGTGGTCCTTAGCGACGAGTGGAGCGATCTCAGATCGCGCTTTGATCCACTGACGCCTTAGGTCTGCACGGGAGCCATGGTGCGAGCGATGTCGGCTCCTGCGGGAGGCTGACTCCCTCGCGACCTTTGCCCCGGTTCACACTTCTTGCGTCGACCAGTCAACTCGCGCGTGGGTCACTGTCACGGGCTAACTGCGTCCGGCGATTGCCATACCGAATAGGCCATACGGACGTAGCGCCGCGACAACGCTGGATCGGTGGCGAAGCGCAGCGGACCAGAGGACGCGGCCTGGAGCGACTATGCCGGCCAGCTCGCGGGCAATCTCCGGCGCCTCCGCGCCGAAGCTGGTCTCAGCCAGGAGGATGTCGCCTACCGCTCGGGGCTGACGCGCTACACGTACCAGAAGTACGAGAAGGGCGAGTCGAAGCCGGGGACGCCGGCGAACCCGACGATTCGCACGCTGCTGGCGATGTCGCAGACGCTCGGCGTCGAACTCACTGAGATCCTGCCGTCGGACGTGCCGAACCTTCGGCTTCGCTGACCGCGAGGACCCGATTGAGCTCACGATGGACCTCGACGCCGAGGTCGGTGAGAGTGAGCGGCTGGCCTCGAACTGCCCGCGTGACGAGTGGGCCGCCAGCATCCGCACCGATGCGCTTCATTTGGCTCGCGAGGATGCTGAGGGTCACACCGAGTTCGGCTGCGGCAGCGGTCATGGTGTCGTGGCCGGCGACGATGAGGAACCGTTCGGCGCGCTGGGCGGCATCCTGACCGACGAGGATCCGGCGCAGCAAGAAAGAGTCGCCCGCGCGGGGGTCGACGCGGATCGCCGTCGAGCGGCTCGCGCTGCCCCGAGGCCTGCGCGGGATCCCTGCCGCTTGGAGATGACGGTTGATCGTGGTCATGGTCACGCCGACCTCTGCGGCGATCTCCGGGATGGTGTGCCGCTCGACCGTGTAGCGCTGCCGTAGCCAGTCAACGTCGATCACCGCGCGTCGCCGACCGCGGCGAGTCTCGACGCCGGCATCATCGAGCACACGGCTCACGGTCTGTCTCGCAACCCCATGATCGAGTGCGATCTCTGCAACCGAACGACCAGACGAGTAGGCAGCGACCGCGCGAGACGGCTTCACCGCGGCGCTCGCGGGCCGAGCCGGCGGCCACTCGTGATCTCCCCGAACGGTGACATCGCCATGGATGCCAGCGACGCTGAGTTCGGGCATCTATGACACCGGCTCGTCGATTCCCCGTGTGCTCAGGAACTCAGCCGCCGAGCTCTGAAGCGCGTTCGCCACAGCTCCAGGCAGTCCGGCCCGGAACTGCTGGACCTCGACGAATGACGGGGAGCTCGCATCCGAGGCGAACGGCGCCTTGGCGAGCCGGTTTCCGCTGAGCAGCGCGTAGAGGTGCGCGCGTGCGAGCTGCCAGCGCCGATCCGCGCCCGCCAGCACGTTCGCCGTTCGGCAAACCTCGTGCCACTCGTCGCGGGGCAGGATGTCGGAGTAGTCGATCGCTCGGCGCCGCACATAGTCGATGGGCGTCAAGGTCTCGTCGAGGAACTCCGCGAGGCGTGCGAGCGCACGAATGGTGTCGACCTCGGGTGCGTTGCGACCGAGCGAGCGCATGACGTGACTGACCTGGCGTCCCTGCATGTCGGGATCCAGGAGCCTGATCGCGGACCCGTGCGTGAGGCGCGTTCCGGCGAAGACGGTTGCTGCGGACAGTGCTCCGCCGGCGATCTCGGCGTCGAGTCGTCGTGGCGCGAGACGAGTCGTCCACTCGGGCCAGAGCACAGCCGGGATCTTGGCGGCGCGGGCGACCGGGTCCGTGGTCGACACCTTCATCGCTTGGAGAGTGGCGGTGGGCCGCCGCGTACGCCCGAGCGCGTGGCTCACGTGGTCCCGAAGCGGTGGGGAGTAGTGATCGAGCGCGGTGTGGATGCTGACGCGTCCACGAAGGAGGTCGGTGATGCGTTCGCCCGACTTCGATACTCAGGGAGCAAGTCCTCCGCGCTATAGCCGAACAGCTCACGATCAGTCCACACCCTGATGTCGTCAGCGCCGAGGCGATCCGCGACGACCTTGGCTTTGCGCAGCAGATTGGATGTAGTCACCGCGTTATTGCTCGCACCGTCAATGATTTCATCGAGCGGACTCATACCGCTCAGCGTAACCGCGCTGTGCGACACAACCGCCTGGGCTCGAACTCGTCGCTACCGTCTACCGACAAAAAGCGTGTCTAGCAGCCGCACGGGCGCTGCGACCTGCAAGAGTGGGGCGCCGAAGTCGTGCGGGGTCGTCCTGACGGTCGGAACGAGTTCGTCGACTGTCGATCCGACATCTGGGTCCGGCCCTGTCGCTCGCCCATAGCTCTGGAAGGTGCCAGCTCGTGGATATCGTTGCTTACAACCCCGGCCATGACGGTGCCGTCGCGTATCTGCGCGATGGCAGGCTCGTGTCGTCGATCGAGGCAGAAAAGGACTCGAACTACCGCTACTCGCCGCTATCGAGCTCCGACATGCTGGACGCAGTAGCTCGCCTGGACCGTGTACCCGACGTTTTTGCAGCGGGAGGGTGGTGGCCCCGCGAGGCGCGGCCGACGGGGTGCAACAGACACGTCGGGTATCGCGGTCTCAACCGGACCGACGTCATCATGCGCCGGAGCACATTCATGGCAGCGGATGCTGGCTACTTCTCTTCATCCCACGAGAGATCCCATCTGCTCAGCGCGTATGGAATGTCGCCGATCCCTCAAGGCGAGCCTTGCTATGCGCTCATCTGGGAAGGTTCGATAGGCGCGTTCTATGAGATCGACAGCGAGGTGAACATCAGGCTTGTCGCCAACGTCATGAATCAGCCAGGCAATCGATATGCATCCATCTACGGCCTCGCGGACCCCACGTTCCCGAAGAATGCTCCGTTCTCTCGGTTCTCGGATGCTGGCAAACTCATGGCCCTGGCTTCATTCGCCAAGAGAACCGACCCCACCGATGCCGAAGAAGAACTCATGAGGTTTCTGTTGGGATCCGTCGATGTTCGGCTTGACATATACGCCCAGTTGGAGTCGTCGCCCTACTTCGACGTAGGGATCGAGGATGAGGAGTTCCGCAACTTTGCGGGCATCTACAGTGATCGGATCTTTGACACTTTTGCGCGCTTCGCTGAGGCGAATCTTCGCCGCGGCCTTCCGCTCGTGATCGCAGGTGGTTGCGGACTCAACTGTGACTGGAATGCCAAGTGGCGAGCAACGGGACTGTTCTCCGACGTGTTTGTCCCTCCAGTTCCTAACGACTCCGGCTCAGCAATCGGCACCGCGATCGATGCGCAATTCCACTTCACGAAGAACGCGAAGATTGAGTGGGACGTGTACTCCGGCCTTCCGTTCGTGATGGATGGGGCCGTCGTGGACGGGCGCTACGACGTCCGCGATGTCTCGGCGGCAGATGTCGCCGGAATGCTGAGTAGCGGACTAGTCCTCGGCTGGGTGAATGGACGTTACGAAATCGGTCCAAGAGCACTCGGCAATCGATCGATCCTCGCTGCACCGTTCGATGACGCGACAAGGATTCGTCTGAACGAAATCAAACAGCGGGAGCAGTTCCGTCCGATCGCCCCCGTCTGCCTAGAGGATGACGCGGCGCGCTGGTTCGGTATGGATCGGCAGAGCCCGTTCATGCTCTACACGTCGCAGGCAACCACCGATGCGTTGGCGGCAGTGACGCATGTCAACGGTTCGGCGCGCCTACAGACCGTCAGCGAGAGCTCGAACCCGGCCCTCTTCGACCTGCTTGTGGAGTTCAAGGCGCGCACGGGGTTCGGTGTCCTCTGCAATACGTCGCTGAACTTCAACGGCAAGGGCTGTATAAACAACCTCGTCGACATGGACACGTTCGCGTGGGAGCACGGCTTGGACGGATTCGTCGTGGAAGGGAAGGCGTACCTTCGGCGGGACTCCCGCCTTTACGTCGGCTCTCGTGAGCGGGACGATCGATGAACTCACCAACCCACGCCGACCATAACGCGCCACTGCTGCAGCCGCCCCTAGGATTCGAAGAGGACGACGGGCTCCGCTCCGACTACATACGTGCACTGACAATCGACCAGATCTCGCGAGGGTCGACCTGCGGCATCGCAGATGACTCCGTAACTGCGCCATCGACCATCCCCCGAACGCTGGTCCGCTACTGGCACGACCCCGACCACGTACCTCCGGACGTAGTCCGCTGCCTCACGACTTGGCTGCCGCTCCACGAGGAAGGCATTGAGTTCCGGTTTTTCGGGGACGACTCTGCGCGTGCCTACATCGCTGAGCAGTTCGATGGGCGAGCAGTCGCTGCATTCGACCGGTGCTACCACCCCGCGATGCGGTGCGACTTCTTCAGAATGTGCTTCATCCTCGCCGATGGCGGACTCTACGTCGACGCCGATGATGTGCTTCTGGGGAACGGGTGGCGCCAGATCTTTGATGACCGTCGACTCCTTGTGCAGCCGCTCGCATACGACCTCAACCTTCACTCGATGGTGCCAATGGAGGAGTTGCGCAACGTCGCGCTGCCGACGAGCAATCGAATCTTCTACGTGAACAACAACCCGATCGCGGCACCACCCCGCCATCCCATAATTCGGCGCGCGCTCGATCGAGCCATCGACACGCTCCTCCGCAATGGGGCTGAACGAGAGATTCAATCGACCACTGGGCCGGGGAATCTGACAGCGTCCCTGGCTGCGCATGCTCGGCTTCTAGCGATCACCGGCGAATCAGCGGACTTCAAGATCCTGCTCGATTGGTATAGGACCTCGGAACCGTTCTGGGATCTCGAATATCGGAACGATGCTCGCAACTGGCGCAATATCGGACCCCGCTAACGAAAGGCTGCTCGACTCGCATGAATCTCGCAGAAGCACTCGACCCGCTTAGGGCGGCTGCGTTCAGAGCCTGGCGCACGGCCGCTGCTGCAATTCCAGGTGGTCGCATCGAGGCCTTTGGGCATGACGGCGATCGAATCGAGGCGATCTTCGTGATCAACCTGGATCGCCAACCAAAGCGATGGCGGCGTGTCACGAGAGAGCTCCGACGCTTCAGCACGGCCGACGGCGAGAACCTCATGTCAATAGTTCGCCGCGTCGCTGCGATAGACGCTCGAGATGGTCGCGCTGTCGCGGCAGCAGCGGATGTAGATCCCGTTTACCAGATCGGTGATCAGTTGTTCGTTCAACCCGATGAGCGACTCGCGCGGTCGTTCTCAGCAGACGAACCAGTCCGCATGTCTCGACAGGAAGTCGCCGTCGCGAGATCTCACATCGAGGCTTGGAAGGCAGTCGCGGCCGGCTCTGATTCACCCGTCCTGATCCTGGAGGATGACGCATGGTTCAAGCCCCGGGCGCGCGCCTCCATCAACGAGATCTGGCGAGAGGTTCACAAGCGCTCGACTGCCGGGATGCCGGACGTCCTGTTCCTTTCGTACGAGGACGCCGGCGGCACTGCATCGAGGAAGGACGAGCGTGGGGGCCTCTTTCGGCCAGTTCGCGGGCTTTGGCATCTGTCCGGGTACGTGCTCACGCAAGCAGGTGCGATGAAACTTCTGCGCTCGATGCCGGTAAAAGGCCCAGTCGATCTTTGGATGAACTACCAGTTTGCGGAGCTTTATGCGCTCGCGATGACCTCGCCAGCAATCGCTCAGAGGCTCGACGGAAAGTCCGACAATGCGTATTCAGTGATGCCCTACTTGGCTCGAGCAGGAGTCGTCGACGGAGGTCATGCGATCAAGCACGCCGGCGTCCTTGGTTCCGAACGGGTGCTCGCCTGGACTCGTCGTGGCGACCACGAAAGCCTCGCAATGGCGCTGTCGATGCTTGGGCTAAGGGTTCGGGTGTTCGACTCGGACGAGGAACCGTTGTCACCGGTCGCGCTCCTAGGTGAACTACGGGTCTTCGACGCCCTCGTCGACCCGCCACTGCTGCCGGCCGCGCTGACCTCCGCCATGGCGGCGAACGAAACGAAGTTCATTCTTGAGAGGTCCGACCTTGGACCGGCCACGACACTTCGCACACGGGTAGCTCCTTCCCGAGTCGCAGTAGTAGATACAGCGAATGTTGGGAGCAAATGGACGACGCTGTGTGGGTTCCTGAAGATCGCTCCCCCCGTCGAGGCGTTCCCTATCGGAGCACCACGCTCCTATCGGCTCTTTCGCCGCCACGAAACGGCGCCTCGCGCGACGGAGGATCAGGTGCCGCGCAAGGTGGTTCCGATGGACAACTCCCCGTGGGTATTGCCACCGTCCGCGCGCTGGCGGCCGACCGAACCCTCCGCGCTTCCGACAGGTTACGGCGACACGATCATCGTGGCCTCGTCCATGACCAGCCCGTCCGAGTCGTTCCCAAGCGTGACGGAGACGTTCCCAGGGAATCTTGCATCATTCTCACCGGACCACCTCTCGTTCAGCGAGGACGGCGTCCGCATTGTTCTCGACGAAGGGGCGGGGAATGGTCGACGGCTCACGTCCGGCGCTTTCGCGTCATCTCGGTCCTTCACGCACGGCTGTTTCCAGGCCGATATCCGCGCGGCGGCTGGACCGGGCCTCATCACAGGGTTCTTCCTCCACCGTGCATCGCCGCGTCAGGAGATTGACATCGAGATATTGGGAACTGATCCGACCCGCATGCTCACCAATGTCTACTTCAACCCAGGCGAAGCGGGGGCCGCCATGGAGTTCGGCTACCGCGGCGCGCCACACTGGATCGACCTTGGCTTCGACGCCACGCAGGACTTCCACGAATATGCCATCGGGTGGACCGCAGACCGAATCGTATGGCTGGTCGACGGTCGACCCGTTCATGACAGGGTGAGCTGGGGGCCGACACCCATCCCCCACCTCGCGATGCGGCTCCACGCGAACCTTTGGGCGCCCCGGTCTGTGGACCTCGCCGGGCGGATCAACACCCAGGGTCTGCCAGCCTGCGCCACTTTCCGGAATGTCGTCGTTACCGCCAGGATGAGCGCTTCGCTGCGGAGCGATGAACCCCAAGAGTTCATCGAGCATCACTCGGAAGTCGTTGACAGCGGGTGAGTTGCGGCCGCGCAGCCATTGACGATCTAGGCTAAGCGCCTTCGCTGCGCAAAGGAACCGTCGCGCCGTAGGCGGACGGTCGGCGTCGGCCGTACCGGCTTGGCCCCTCCGGTGTCCTTCCGCGATAGGGGAGGATTCGCGCTACGCCCTCGCAGATCGCCTCGACGCGCTGAAAGCCAGCCAACGCACGCAAGCCGGTCGCCCAGCGTGCAAAAGGAGCTGATTGACGTGCAGCAGGAGCGGCATCGACGAGCGGTGCGCGTCAAGCCGGTTCATCTCGACGCCCGTTGACTGCGCTCTGGACGCACACGCGAGCGCCCTCGTTGATGAGGTCCTACGAACGATGCCCATCCTCATCAACTGACCCGAGGAGCGAAGCGCTCGTTCCCTACCTGTAGTCGACGCCGTCGCGGCGTGGATGCTACACCTACGCAGGCCGCAATCGCCGAAATGTCCATACGGACATCGCGTGGACATTTCATCTGCGAAATGGACAACTTCGAAAAAACCTACACCTTCAACTACTGACTCCTACTGGAAGTCGTTCGCCATATCGGTGAAGCGGGAGAAGTGGCCCTGGAAGGCGACGGTGACGGTGTCGGTGGGGCCGTTACGGTGCTTGGCGACGATCAGGTCGGCCTCGCCGGCGCGGGGGCTGTCCTTCTCGTAGGCGGCCTCGCGGTGGAGCAGGATCACCATGTCGGCGTCCTGCTCGATCGAGCCCGACTCACGCAGGTCGCTGATGGCGGGCTTCTTGTCGGCGCGCTGCTCGGGACCACGGTTCAGCTGCGACAGCGCGATCACCGGCACCTGCAGCTCCTTCGCGAGGAGCTTGAGCGCACGGGAGAATTCCGACACCTCTTGCTGGCGGCTCTCGACGCGCTTGCCGCTGGTCATGAGCTGGAGGTAGTCGATGACCACCATCTTCAGCCCCACCCGCTGCTTGAGCTTGCGGCACTTGGCGCGGATCTCGACGAGGGTCATGTTGGGGCTGTCGTCGATGTAGAGGGGCGCGTCGTTGATGCGGCCGCGGGTGGAAGCGATCGTCGTCCAGTCGCGGTTGTCGAGCATGCCCTTGCGCATGCTCTGGAGCGG
>JBMDWQ010000257.1:0-2105 GCA_048594675.1 Microbacterium sp.
CCGACGGGGAGCCCCGACGCCAGGCGGGTCACGCGGATCTCGAGGGTGTGCAGCAGCCTGCTCAGGTACGTGGAGGTGGCCTCGCCCTCCAGGTTCGGGTTGGTGGCGAGGATCACTTCCTGCACCGTGCCGTCGGCCAGCCGCTGCATGAGCTGCGCGATCCGCAGGTCGTCGGGACCGATGCCCGCGATGGGGCTGATCGCTCCACCGAGGACGTGATAGAGCCCGCGGAACTCTCGGGTGCGCTCGATGGCGGAGACGTCCTTGGCGTCCTCGACGACACAGATCAACGTCTGGTCGCGGCGTGGGTCTCGACAGATCGCGCACCGTTCCTGCTCGGACACGTTGCCGCAGATCTCGCAGAAGCGCACGCGCTCCCTGAGCTCGCCGAGCAGTTGCGAGAGCCGCGAGACGTCGAAGGTCGGGGTCTGGAGGATGTGGAACGCGATGCGCTGCGCCGACTTGGGCCCGATTCCGGGCAGTCGGCCGAACTCGTCGATCAGGTCTTGGACGATGCCGTCATACATGGATGCTCCGCCCGTCAGCTGAACCTGGTCGGGGGCGTGTAGGGCTCTTCACGCACGAACGTCGCTCCGAGCATCTGGCGCACGACGGCTTCGCCGACGCGTTCGATGCCCCCCGAGCGCGGGGGCCGCGAGGGCGCAGGTCGTTCGATGGTCACCGGAGCGCGCGGAGGCAGCGGCGCATCCGCGCGGGTGGGAGGAGGCAGCTCCTCTTCCTCTTCCGCGGTGAGCGGTGCCTCGTCGGCGAGGACCTCGCCCTCGCGCGGCGGGGCGAGTGTACGCACCGCCGCCGGGGCACCAGCCGAAGCCTCTTCCGGCTCGTCGTCGACGGCGAGCAGCGATGCGGAGGGCGATGCGTCCTGCGGATCGGTCGGAATCGGCGCGACCGCCCATTCCGTCACGGGCGCGGCGGCCGAGGCCTGTACGCCTGACCGCGCCGCCGGGCCGGGTCGATCGCGAGAAGCGGGCGACGCGCCTGCCGGCACCGAGGTGCCGCCGCGGGACGGTGCCCCACCGGGGCCACCGGAGGAAGCCGGGCCTTCACCGCCCGATCCGCTCGTGGGACCGTCGCCGGCGGAGGGGGGCGCATCGGGGGCCGGGGTTCCTCCCGGGCCGGACCCGCCGGATCCGGGGGGCGCTGGTTCGTGACGGGCGACGTATTTCACGCGTACGCCCAGGATCGCAAGGATCGCTCCACGCAAGTCTTCGGACGGCCCCTTCCCGCCGGCGAGCTTCTTGAAGGCGGCGAGATCGGCGGCGCGTTCGAAGACGAGGGTGAGCACGTCGTCGGCATACGCGACGGGGCGTGCCCCCGATGCCAGCATCCACGACGAGCGGCTGACCGGCTCGAGCTGCGCGAGGACCTGCGGCCACGCAGCGAGTACGTCGGTGAGCGAGAGGGGACCTCGCGGCGCCGGAGCAGGGGACGGTTCGGCGACCGGCGGCGGAGCGGAAGCGGTGCCGGGGGCGGGAGGGGTGGCCACCGTCTGCGCCTCTGCGGGAGCCGGTGTCGCCGAGGTGGAGGGGGCCGCCGGTGCGGTGGGCGCGGGCGCGGCCTGCGCCGGAGCGGAGGCTGCGGGGACGGGCGCAGCGGCCGTCGGCGCGACGGCGACGCCGGGCTGACCGTGCGCGAGGACGCGGGCGATGAGCAGTTCGAGCTGCAGGCGCGGAGACGTGGCACCGGACATGTCGTCGAGTGCCGCCACGACGATGTCGGCGATCCGCGAGAGCCGTTCGGTGCCGAAGGCGGTCGCCTGAACCCCCATGCGCTCGAGCTCGTCAGCGGGGACGCCGCGAAGGACGGCCGAGGCTCCCGCACCCGTCGCCGAGACGATGATCAGGTCGCGGAGACGTTCGAGGAGATCGTCGACGAACCGGCGCGGGTCTTGCCCGGTCTGCACCACCCGGTCGACCGCGCCGAAGGCCGCGCCCGCGTCGTGGGCGGCAAAGGCGTCGACGACCTCGTCGAGGAGCTCGCCGTGGGTGTAGCCGAGCAGGGCCACGGCCCGCGCGTAGCCGACGGCACCGTCGTCGGAACCGGCGATGAGCTGATCGAGGAGCGAGAGCGTGTCGCGGGGAGAG
>JBMDWQ010000258.1:0-1787 GCA_048594675.1 Microbacterium sp.
AGTTCAGACCGCCCACCAGGCGCGACAGGAGCTGATCGAGGAAGGAGACGGTCACCCGCTCGCCTTCGCCGAGGAAGAGGTTGACGATCTTCGTCCCGGTGAGACCGAACTCCAGCTCGAACGAGGCGGTGGTGCCGGCGACGGGCTGGATGCCCTCGGGAAGCTGCGTCGCGTCGACGATCACGCCGTCCGGAAGCGTGGACTCGTCCACCGTGAGGGTGTACGTCTCCTTCTCCGGCACGTAGAGGCGCCACTTGCCCTCGGCGTCCGTCTCGGTCTCGGCGTCGAAGCCGTTGCCCTCGATCGTCATGACGACGCCCTCGACCGGCTCGTCACCGTTCGTGACCACGCCGGCGAAGTAGAAGTCGGTGACCTCCTGGCCGTCGTCCGTGGTCTCGGCGGAGGCCGCTGAGGGAGGGAGGAGGAGCGATGCCGCGAGCGCCATCAGGATTCCGAAGAAGGCGAAAGCCCAGGGGCGCTTCCGCGGTCCGGCGAGTGCTGTGGGTCCCACGCAACCTCCACTGTGAGTGCTGTCTCCGCGGACTCGGGTCGAACCGCGGGGATGGACGACGCATTTGAGCGTAATGCGCGATCGGCGATTCACCTATCGTCCGGACCAACGGTCCGGTAACGACCCGGGGCTGGGAATGTTCTCGGGCGTGTCTCGCTTAGAATCTCCATACGGGTCACGCCCGCGCACCGGCCGACGTCGACCACCCACTCGCACCCGGATTCGCGCCACTCGCGCAGGAGGAGATTCCATGGACCAGCACGATCCCTTCGGCTTCGTCGGACTGACCTACGATGACGTGCTGCTGCTCCCGGGGCACACCGACGTCATCCCCAGCGAGGCCGACACGTCGTCCCGGATCACGCGACGCATCTCCGTCGCGACGCCGCTGCTCTCCAGCGCGATGGACACCGTGACCGAGTCCCGCATGGCGATCGCCATGGCGCGCGAGGGCGGCATCGGCATCCTGCACCGCAACCTCTCCATCGCCGACCAGGCCGCGCACGTCGATCGCGTCAAGCGCAGCGAGTCCGGCATGATCACCGACCCCATCACCACGACGCAGGACGCGACGGTGGAGGAGGTCGACGCGCTGTGCGCCAAGTCCCGCATCTCCGGCCTGCCCGTCGTCGACGACGATGGCCGGCTCGTCGGCATCATCACCAACCGCGACATGCGCTTCGTCTCCGGCTTCGAGCGGCAGAGCACCTTCGTCAAGGACGTCATGACGAGCGAGAACCTCGTCACCGCGCCGGTGGGCGTGGCCGCGGGCGAGGTCATCGCCCTGTTCGCGAAGCACCGCGTCGAGAAGCTGCCGCTCATCGACGAGGACGGCAAGCTCGCCGGTCTCATCACCATCAAGGACTTCGACAAGAGCGAGAAGTACCCGCTCGCCACCAAGGACGACCAGGGCCGGCTGCGCGTGGGCGCGGCGATCGGCTTCTTCGGCGACGCCTGGGAGCGCGCCGAGGCCCTCCGCGACGCCGGAGTGGACGTCCTCGTCGTCGACACCGCCAACGGCCAGTCGCAGGGTGTGATCGATCTCGTGAAGCGCCTCAAGGCCGACGAGAGCTTCGCCCACATCGACGTGATCGGCGGCAACGTCGCCACTCGTGAAGGTGCGCAGGCCCTCATCGATGCAGGAGTGGATGCCGTCAAGGTCGGCGTCGGACCGGGCTCGATCTGCACCACCCGCGTGGTCGCCGGCGTCGGCGTGCCCCAGGTCACCGCGATCTACGAGGCCGCGAAGGCGGCGATCCCCGCGGGCGTCCCCGTG
>JBMDWQ010000259.1:0-9810 GCA_048594675.1 Microbacterium sp.
TTCCGCGCCGACGTCGACTTCGGCAACGGATGGACCCGCGTCCCCGGACTACTCGACATCCCCGCCCACACCACCCGCATCACCATCCTCGAAGCCCACACCGCCCTCGTCCAACACACCTGCCACGAAACCCCCCACGCCCCCGGCTGCTAAACACCCACGTCCATCTGACTGCGGCCGTGACAGGATGACTGCGTGACCGACCGCCTCATGCTCCTCGACACCGCGTCGCTGTACTTCCGCGCGTTTTACGGCGTCCCAGACTCCGTCGTCGGTCCCGACGGACGGCCGATCAACGCCGCGCGGGGGCTCCTCGACATGATCGCGAAGCTCGTTGCCCTCTATGAGCCCACCCACCTCATCGCCTGCTGGGACGACGACTGGCGCCCGCAGTGGCGGGTCGACCTCATTCCCAGCTACAAGGCGCATCGCGTGGCCGAAGAGGTTCTGGCGGCTCCCGACGTCGAAGTCGTCCCCGACCCGCTCGAGCACCAGATCCCCGCGATCCGTGAGGAGCTGCGCGCGCTTCGTATCCCCGTGGTCGGTGTTCCCCACCACGAGGCCGACGATGTGATCGGCACATACGCGACCATCGCGACGATCCCCGTCGACGTGGTCACGGGTGACAGGGACCTGTTCCAGCTGATCGACGACGCTCGCGACGTACGGGTCATCTACACCGGTCGCGGGATAAGCAACCTCGAGGTCCACACCGGCGACACGACGAGCGCGAAGTACGGCATCACACCTTCCCAGTACGCCGATTTCGCCGTCCTGCGTGGTGATCCCTCTGACGGGCTCCCCGGAGTGGCCGGTATCGGCGAGAAGACGGCCACCACTCTGCTGGCCCGATACGGCAACCTCGCCGGCATCGTCGATGCGGCGTCGGGCGACGAAGGAATGAGCGCCGGGGTTCGCGCCAAGCTCCTCGCCGCAGCTGACTATCTCGCCGTCGCCCCGCAGGTGGTCGCCGTCGTGCGCGACCTGGCGCTCCCCGTCGGCATAGACGAGGCCCGAATCACCCGCGCCGACGACTCGACGATCGCTTCCGTCGCGGAAAAGTGGGGACTCGGCGCATCCCTCACCCGCGCAACGGACACACTCGCAGCTCGAAGCTGACGTCGCGTCCTGCCGATGCGACGCATCGACGCACTCAACGGGACTCTGTCCATGCGCGCAACCGCTCGCGCGACCATGTCGTGACGATGCGATCTGGCGGCACCCCGACCCGCTCTGCTCGTGCAGCGCCTTCGTCAAGCAGGCCCAATTGGCCGGGTGCATGTGCATCGGAATCGATGGCGAACAGGCACCCCGCCTGCATCGCCGTTCGGATGAGCTCGTCGGGCGGGTCCTCCCGCTCGGGACGCGAGTTGATCTCAACGGCGACACCATGCGCCGCGCAGGCGGCGAAGACCTCGGTGGCGTCGAACTCGGACGGCGGCCTCGTCCCTCTCTCACCCCGCACGAGGCGACCCGTCACATGGCCGAGTACGTCCACCTGCGGCTGGGATACCGCGCGCACGAGCCGTGCCGTCATCCGCGACGGCTCCATCCGCAGCGACGAGTGAACGGATGCCACCACGATGTCGAGCTCGTCGAGGAGCCCGGTGTCTTGGTCGAGCCCTCCGTCATCGAGGATGTCCACTTCGATTCCGCTGAGCAGGGTGAAGTCTTCGAACCGGAACCCGGCGACCACGGTGAGCTGTTCACGCAACCGTTCCGCGGACAGACCGCGGGCAACCCTCAGTCGGGGTGAGTGATCGGTGAGGGCGAGATATTCATGGCCGAGTGCCCGGGCTGCCTCCACCATGAGGTCGATGCCCGTCTGCCCGTCCGACCACTCCGAATGAGCGTGCAAGTCCCCCCGCAGCATCCCGCGGAGACGGGACTGCGGCCGAGAGTCCGCGTCTCTCAGCTCGGCCAGATACCGGGGCACGCCCCCCTCGAGTGCCTCGCGGATGACGGCGAGGGAAGAGTCGCCGATCCCCTTCCGGCGGCGAAGTGCAGCCATATCGGCAAGCTCCTCAGGCCTGAGACCTTCGATCGCACGCGCCGCCGCGCGAAACGCCTTCGATCGATACCGCGACGCCCTCTCTCGCTCCAACAGCGTCGCGATCTCGTTCAGCGCGTCGATCGGCTCCATCGCCGCCTCCTCTGATCGGTGGGAAATGCCGAACGGGCCCGCGCCATCAGCGCGGGCCCGTTCGGTCGGGGTCAGCTCGTGACTGCGGAGCGCCTGACGACGACCGGGACTCGGGCCAGGCGGTAGAGCGCCGCACCGAAGATGATCGACAAGAATCCGATCCCCATCGCGAAGGCCGCGACACCGAAGGAGACGACCGAGGTGAACAAGGATGCGCGCAGGAAGGACGCGTTCATCATCGTCGCGCGCACCGGGTCCTCACGGTCGAGCTCGGCGTAGGTCTTGCCTCCCGAGGCCTCGAGCGCGTGGTGCTGAATGATGTCGGCCTGCACGAAGGCCGTGAGCGGGCCGGCGACGACCTGCCCCTGGAAGGCGGCGGCATCGTCGGGAACCACGATGTTCTCCGCGCGCAGCTGACTCGACACCATGGTCCACACCACGACGCCGACGACGATCAGAGCGATGCCTCCCAGGATGCCGAGGACTCCGGCGACCTTCACGAACCCGACCTTCTTCGAGGGCGGCTCGAGGGCGTCGACCGTGGCGGCTGATTCTTCGGACATGGGGGAAGGGTCCTCTCTGGAGATGACTCGTCCGGGTCACCGGACGGTGATCTCACGGTAGCGGGCCCCGTCACCCAGGGCCAGAGAGCGCTCCCGGGAAAAACCCCCGCCGAAAGGAGGGGTCAGCGCCGGGTCGCCTCGATCCACGCCTCGAGAGTCGCGCTCGCTCTGCCCGCATCGATGGCCTCGGCCGCACGCTCCTTCGCGCCGGCGAGTCGCTCGATGATCGGGGTCTGCACCTGGGTCGCGTCCTGGAACAGCTCGAACGCAACGATGCCCGCGGCGGCGTTCAGCAGCACGATGTCTCGCACCGCACCGCTCTCGCCTTCGAAGACGTCACGCACGACACGGGCGTTGTGCGCGGCGTCACCACCGAGGAGGTCGTCGATGTCGGCGAGCGGGATGCCGATGTCGCGCGGATCCAGGTCGTGCTCATGGATGTCACCGCGAGAGATCTCCCACAGGCGACTGTGTCCCGTCGTCGTCAGCTCATCCAGGCCGTCGTCGCCGCGGAAGACGAGCGCCGTAGCCCCGCGCGTCCGGAACACGCCAGTGATCAGGGGGACCCGGTCCAGATGCGCCACCCCGACGGCGTTCGCCTCCGCCCGAGCCGGGTTGCACAGCGGGCCGAGGAAGTTGAAGACGGTGGGGACCCCGAGCTCCGCGCGCGTCGCTCCCGCGTGCCGGAATCCGGGGTGGAAGGCCGACGCGAACGCGAACGTGATGCCGACCTCCTCGAGGACCTCAGCGACGCGCTCGGGCGGAAGGCTCAGATCGATGCCGAGGGCACCCAGCACATCCGAGGATCCCGACGACGAGCTGGCGGCGCGATTCCCGTGCTTGACGACGGGAACGCCCGAGGCCGCCGCGACGATCGCGGACATCGTGGAGATGTTGACCGTGCCGAAACGGTCCCCGCCCGTGCCCACGATGTCGAGCACCGCAGCGGGCACCGGGAGCGGCAGGGCTGCTTCCAGGATCGCGTCGCGGAAACCGACGATCTCGTCGACCGTCTCCCCCTTTGCGCGCAGGGCCACCAAGAATCCGGCGAGCTGCGACGGCGTCGCCGCACCCGACATCACCTGTCGCATCGCCCAGGTCGACTCGGAGACGCTCAGGTCGCGACGCGCGAGGAGGTTCGTGAGGATCTCGGGCCACGAGTACAGCTCCGCCATGAGGACCGATCCTATCGGCAGTCTCACGGCAGGTTCACGGCGGGTATCGATCCGATTCCGATCCCCTCCGAAAGTCGAACCCACCTTCAGGGATGAGGAAACCACTCCAGGAATCAGCCATAATGAATGCGTGACGACCACTCCAGCGACCTATTCCCAAGCCTTGCGCTCCGTCAAGCGTCCGGACCCGGTCGCCGTCGGAACCATCGTCTGGCTCGGCAGCGAAGTCATGTTCTTCGCCGGCTTGTTCGCCATCTACTTCACGCTCCGCAACGCATCGCCGGAGCTGTGGGCCGACCGCACCGAGCTGCTGAACATCCCGTTCGCCGCCGTGAACACGATGATCCTGGTGCTCTCCTCCTTCTCCGCTCAGGCCGGTGTCTTCGCCGCCGAGCGCTTCCAGCCCTACCGCAAGGGTTCGATCTGGCAGTTCCGTCAGTGGGGCATGGTCGAGTGGTTCTTCCTCACCTTCATCATGGGTGCGGTGTTCGTCTCCGGCCAGGTCTGGGAGTACGCAACCCTCGTCGCCGAGGGCATGCCCATCAGCGCCGACTCCTACGCGTCGGCCTTCTACCTGACCACCGGCTTCCACGCCCTCCACGTCACTGGTGGTCTGATCGCCTTCCTCCTCGTGATCGGTCGCGCCTACGCGGTCAAGAACTTCGGACGCAAGGAGATGACCACCTCGATCGTCGTGTCGTACTACTGGCACTTCGTCGACGTCGTCTGGATCGTCCTGTTCATCGTCATCTACTTCGTCAAGTAACAGAGCGGAGCTGAGTACCTCCATGGCATCGAAGACCACGCGTCGCCAGACCGGACGCCGCAGCAAGTGGGCCGCCGCCGCCTTGATCGGCATCGGCCTGCTCGTCAGCGGTGGCGTCTACGCCGGCGCGTCCGCCGCGATGGCCGCCACTGAGCCCGCCACTGCCGCATCGACGACCCTGACCGTCGACGACGGCCAGAAGCTGTTCCAGGCCAACTGCGCCACCTGCCACGGGCTGAACATGCAGGGCACCCCGGACGGACCGTCCCTCTACGGCGTCGGCGAGCTGGCTGTCGAGTTCCAGATGTCCACGGGACGGATGCCGCTGCAGATGCAGGGGCCGCAGGCTCCGCAGAAGCCGGTCCAGTTCACCGAAGACCAGATCAAGGCCATCGCGGCCTGGGTGCAGTCGACCTCTCCCGGCCCGTCCTACCCCGCCGAGAGGATCCTCGACGGCGAGGGCGACGTCGCCAACGGTGCAGAACTGTTCCGCATCAACTGCGCGATGTGCCACAACGTGGCCGCGGCAGGAGGCGCTCTCACGGAGGGCAAGTACGCGCCGGCGCTCACATCGACCAGCCCGCTGCACATCTACGCGGCGATGGTCACCGGCCCGCAGAACATGCCCGTCTTCAACAACATGACGCTCACGACGGATGAGAAGCGCGACATCATCTCGGCGCTCATGTGGATGCAGCAGCATGAGTCCGCCGGTGGCTTCTCGCTCGGCTCGCTCGGCCCGGTCTCCGAGGGCCTGTTCATTTGGATCTTCGGCATCGGCGCGCTGATCGGACTCACCGTGTGGATCACGGCGAAGTCGAACTGAGCGACGGCCACGACAACACTTCACTGACGCAACGTACGAGGAGCACCATGGCACACGAGGAAGACGCGCTCGAGCACGAGAGGGCTTCATGGAAGCCCTCCACCGGGCTCGCGGTCGCGGTTCCCGACCCCGTGCAGAACCCCGGTCTGCCGCCGCATCGGGCACGCACGACCGACAAGGACCCCGCCGCCATGAAGCGCGCGGTCCGCACGGTGTACACCCTCTTCTATCTGTCTCTCGCGGGCAGCATCTGGGCGATCGCGGCCTACATGCTCTTCCCCATCGAGAGCGGACAGATCGTCGACATCCGTCACAACAACCTGTTCGTCGGTCTCGGTATCGCCTTGGCCCTCTTCGCCATCGGCGTCGGCGCCATCCACTGGTCGAAGGCGATCATGTCGGACAAGGAGCACATCGAGCCCCGTCATGCCACGCGCGGGCGGGACACCACTCGAGAGGGCGCCGTCCAGGCATTCCGTGAGGCGAACGAGGAGTCGGGATTCGGTCGCCGAGCCGTCATCCGCAACTCGCTCATCGCCGCGCTCGTCGCGTCGGTCGCACCCGGCATCGTGCTCTTCCGCGGCCTCGCTCCCCAGAACACACCCAAGAACCCGATCGCCGGCGACCCGGTGGCCCTTCTCAGCCACACGATGTGGAAGAAGGGCATGCGCCTGGCTCACGACCCGAGTGGCGAGCCGATCCGCGCCGCAGACCTCACCCTCGGCTCCGCCGTGCACGTGATCCCTGAGCCGCTCGCGAAGATGAGCCACCACGAGGGCTATCTCGAGGAGAAGGCCAAGGCAATCGTGCTCCTGATGCGTCTGCTGCCTGAGCAGCTGCCCGCAGAGCACAACAAGCTCGAGTGGTCGTACAACGGCATCGTGGCCTACTCCAAGGTCTGCACCCACGTCGGCTGCCCCGTGGCCCTGTACGAGCAGCAGACGCATCACCTCCTGTGCCCCTGCCACCAGTCACAGTTCGACGTGTCGCGCTCCGCCGCGGTCATCTTCGGACCGGCCGCGCGACCCCTGCCGCAGCTTCCGATCACCGTCGACGCGGATGGCTACCTCATCGCGCAGGACGATTTCCACGAACCTGTCGGCCCGAGCTTCTGGGAGCGCCATTGAGCACCGCCACTGTCACTGAGACAGGAACACAGAACCCCGGCGCGCAGAACAGCTCGACGGAGAAGCCGCTCGGCGGTCGATTCGTCGCCGGCGCGGCCAACTACATCGACGAACGCACGAGCCTCTCGGGACTCGTGAAGGAGCTGGGTCGGAAGATCTTCCCCGATCACTGGTCCTTCATGCTCGGCGAGATCGCGCTGTGGAGCTTCGTCGTCGTCCTGCTGTCGGGAACCTTCCTGACCTTCTTCTTCCAGGCTTCCATGGTCGAGACGCACTACGAGGGCGCCTACCTCCCCATGGTCGGTGTGGAGATGTCGGCGGCGCTCGATTCGACGCTGCGGATCTCGTTCGACATCCGAGGCGGACTCCTCGTCCGCCAGATCCACCACTGGGCGGCTCTCGTGTTCGTCGCCGGGATCGGCGTGCACATGCTGCGCGTCTTCTTCACCGGCGCCTTCCGCAAGCCGCGCGAGCTCAACTGGGTGATCGGCTTCATCCTCTTCATCCTCGCGATGGGTGAGGGATTCACGGGCTACTCGCTTCCCGACGACCTGCTCTCGGGCAACGGCCTGCGGATCATCGATGGCATGATCAAGGGCATTCCGCTGATCGGCACCTGGACATCGTTCCTCCTCTTCGGCGGCGAGTTCCCCGGTACCGACATCGTCGGTCGCCTCTACGTCCTGCACATCCTGTTGCTCCCTGCGATCCTCGTGGCGCTGCTCGCCGTTCACCTCATGTTGATGATCGTGAACAAGCACACGCAGTTCGCCGGTCCCGGCCGCACGAACAGCAACGTCGTGGGCTACCCGATGATGCCGGTCTACATGTCCAAGATGGGCGGCTTCTTCTTCATCACGTTCGGCGTGATCGTCCTCATCGCCGCTCTGTTCACGATCAACCCGATCTGGAACTACGGACCGTACGACCCGTCCCCGGTGTCGGCCGGCACCCAGCCCGACTGGTACATCGGATTCGCCGACGGCGCCCTGCGTCTCGTTCCGCCGCACCTCGAGTTCGTGCTGTTCGACCGCACGTGGTCGTTCAACATCCTGATCCCGCTCGGCGGTCTCGGACTGTTCATCGTCCTGGTCATGCTGTACCCGTTCATCGAGGCGTGGATCACGGGCGACAAGCGCGAGCACCACATCGCCCAGCGCCCGCGCCACGCGCCTACGCGCACTGCCATCGGCGTCGCCGGCGTGATCTTCTACGCCGTGCTGTGGGCTGCGGCCTCGTCGGACATCATCGCCACGCACTTCCATCTGACGATGGAAGGAGTCATCCACACGCTGCAGGCACTGCTGATCCTCGGTCCGATATTCGGGTACTTCATCACCAAGCGCATCGCACTCGCGCTGCAGAAGAAGGACCGTGAGATCGCCCTGCACGGCTACGAGTCGGGCCGCATCGTGCGCCTGCCCGGCGGCGAGTACATCGAAGTGCACCAGCCGGTCGACGAGTACGAGCTCGTCAAGCTGGTCGACTTCGAGACCAATGCTCCTCTCGTGGTGCGTCCGAACGACCGCGGCCGCATCCCGTGGCACGAGAACCTGCGGGCCTCGCTGTCGCGCTGGTTCTTCGAAGACCGGCTTGTACCCCTCACCCAGGCTGACATCGACGAGGCACGCGCTCACCAGCACCACACGCTCGACCACATCGCCGAAGAAGAGGCGGCCGAGCTCCAGGGCGCGCACGAGCGTGCCGGCGTTCCCGACGCACCGCTGCACCCGATCGACGACGGGCACAACAGCGAGACGGCGAACCGCCCCTCGAACGTGATCGTCCCCGATGAGGACGACGAGGGCACCAAGAAGTCAAAGAAGAAGAAGGACAGCGACGACTGATCTTCCGACGCGGCAGGATTGCGGCGAGGAGTGGCCGAGAAGGCCCTCCTCGCCGCTTTCTCTTTGGCCGTAACGTCGAAGCATGACTGATGCCCTGACGTTCTTCGAGACCAAGCTCCAGCACGAGACCGACGCCTCCGATCTCTACGCCGCACAACGCGCCGGCGACCCCGTGGTCGTGGTCGATGTCCGCAGCCGTGACGCGTGGGATCAGGGGCACATCGTCGGGGCCCGCCATATCCCCTACCGAGAGATCGCCTCTCGGGCGGCGTCGGAGATCGACCCGACCGCCCGCGTCGTCGTGTACTGCTGGAGCCCGGGGTGCAATGCGGGCGCCAAGGGCGCCGTAGAGTTCGCGCGGCTCGGCTACGAGGTACGCGAGATGATCGGCGGCTACGAGTACTGGGTGCGCGAGGGCTTTCCGACAGAGGGGGCCACGGGACCGCTCCCCCGCATGTTCGACCCGCTCGTGATGTGGGTGCGTCCCGAGGCCTGATCGTTTCAGCCCGCGGCGAGCTGCTCCTGGAAGCGTGTGGCGGC
This sequence comes from Microbacterium sp., assembly GCA_048594675.1. Lineage (GTDB taxonomy): Bacteria > Actinomycetota > Actinomycetes > Actinomycetales > Microbacteriaceae > Microbacterium. The sequence continues at coordinate 8,988 of JBMDWQ010000259.1, forward strand.
GGCTCCCGCCCAGACGGGCGGCACCAGGTTCGGAACACCGTCGACCACGTCGCAGACGAGGGCGGTGACGTTGTCTCGGGACCCGGCTCCCAGCGCGACCTCCACGAGATGGTCGGCGACCTCTTGTACGGCCGCCGTCGTGTCGCTCACGACCTCGGCGATGGCGTCGTCGTCCAGGTAGTCGCTGACGCCATCGCTGCAGAGGACCCATCGATCTCCGCTCACAGGAGCTCGCTCGACGACACGCACGACGTCGGCGGCGTCACCCCGAAGTGAAGCGGTGATGATGTTGCGGCGTGGGTGAGTCATCGCATCCGCGGGAGCGACGATTCCTTGGTCCACGAGGTGCTGCACGAAGGAGTCGTCACGTGTCTGGCGGATGAGGTGCGACTGCCTCAGCAGATAGGCGCGGGAATCGCCGGTATGGGCGAGCAGAAGGGCACCCGACGCGTCGAACCAGACACCGGTGAAGGTCGTCGCCATGCCGGCCAGGGAAGGGTCCCGACGCACGTGGGCGCCCAGATCCCAGTTCGCGCCGCGAAGGCGCATGGCGAAGTCGTCGACGCCACGAAGCTCGGGACCGAACGCAACCAGCCGATGGAGGAACGCCGCGGAGGCAAGGTCGCCGGCGGGACCCCCGCCCACGCCATCGGCCACCGCCGCGCCCCACGGCGCGGCGAATGCCGCATCCTGGTTGTCCTCGCGATGCGGCCCCACGTCGGAGCGGACACCGACTTGGAATCGGAAGGTCATCCGATCAGCGAGCGAAGTACCCGCGGTAGTACTCGTAGACCCAGCCGACGATCGCCACGACGAACACGGC
>JBMDWQ010000026.1:0-10228 GCA_048594675.1 Microbacterium sp.
GCCGGCGATCTTCAGGGCGAAGCCCATGTTCTCGGCGACCGTCATGTGCGGGTACAGCGCGTAGTTCTGGAACACCATCGCGATGTCGCGGTCCTTCGGCGGGATGTCGGTGACATCGCGGTCGCCGATGAGGATGCGGCCCGAGTTGACCTCTTCGAGGCCGGCCAGCATGCGCAGCGAGGTGGACTTACCGCAACCGGAGGGGCCGACGAGAACCAGGAACTCGCCGTCGGCGATCTCGAGGTTCAGCTTGTCGACCGCGGGGCGGGTTCCGCCGGGGTAGAGGCGGGTTGCGTTGTCAAAGGTGACGGACGCCATTTGTTCTTCTCCTTCACCGGCAGGTACGTGCCGGACGATCCGTAGTGAATGGAATGAGCGGGGGCTTGGCCCGCGCGTCCCGGGAGGACGCTCGACCAGTATGGCACGCCGGGGCCTCGCCGCGGAGGTACGCGACCGGGGGAAATCACGGTCCCGGTCCGGGTTCCGTGTCTGGGCTTTTCCCAGGGTGTCTGACTACCATCGATCTGTTCGCAAACCCGTGCGGGCAGCCGGAGGCCGATCCGGCACATTCGTTTTCGCAAGAGGTTCCATGTCCATCGACGGCCCTACCCCCGAACCGTCCGCGAGTGACCGTCGCGAAGCGGTGCGCGAGAAGGCCCAGCAGGTCCGCGTGCAGCAGTCGCGTGCCCGTCTGGTGCGCCGCGCGGCGCTCGTCGCCGGAGCCCTCTTCGCGGGCGCTGCCGTGACCGTCGTCGTCGCGTGGGCCGTTGCCGCCACCGCGAGCCGGCCGCAGCTGGAGCCGCGCAACGCGTCGGCCGATGGATTCGCCATCTCGTCGATCACCGGTGTCGTCGGGGGCGAATCCAACGCAGAGGTCGCCGCGACACCGAGCGCCACCGCGCAGGCCGACACCAAGACGCCGACACCGTCGCCGACCGTGAGCGAGAGCGTCGCGGCCTCCGCCGCACCCCCGGTCGAGATCCGCGTCTACGTCGACTACCTCTCGCCCGGTGCCAGGGAGTGGCAGCTGGCGAACCTGCAGCAGCTGACCTCTTGGGTCAACCAGGGAGCGGCGACGCTCACGTATCACCCGGTGTCGATGCTGGCGGCCAAGTCCAACGGCACGAAGTACTCGCTGCGCGCGGCCGGAGCCGCCGCCTGCATGGCGACGTACTCTCCCGACGACTTCTTCAACTTCAACAACGAGCTGCTGTCGCGTCAGCCCGCGGTCGACTCGGACGGCTACTCCGACGATGAGCTCGCCAACCTGGCGATCGCCTCCGGTGCCGACGACCCCAAAGAGGTGCGCACCTGCATCGAGACGGGCGCCTTCTCCTCCTGGGTGAAGGAAGCGACCGAGCGTGCCGTGGCCGAGATCCCCGACACCGACGGTCTCGCGCTCACGAGTATCCCGATGGTGGTCGTCAACGGACAGGCGTATGTCGGGGCGCTCGATGACCCTGCGGAGTTCTCGCAGTTCGTCATGACCAGCGCCAGCGACGCGTTCTACAAGTCGCAGGAGACGGCGACGCCCACCCCGACGCCGACCTCCTCGCCGTCGCCCAAGGCATCGAAGGCGCCGAAGGACAAGCCGTAGGGTGGCTCTGGCGCCCGGCTAGACTGGGCGTTCTGCCGGCTTGGCGCAATTGGTAGCGCACCGTACTTGTAATACGGGGGTTGCAGGTTCAAGTCCTGTAGCCGGCACAGACTTCTGAGGCTCTGAACAGCTCGCTTCCGCGGAATCACGCGACGAAGAGGAGCTGGGACATGGACAGGCGTCGATCCGTCGGGGCGCAGCGAGTGCTCTCGGGTGGCGAATGGGTGACGAATGAGGCCCGGAACTGGCCGCTTCTGGGCAGAGTACAGCACTCTTCGCCATACCTGACCGCGGCGCGCCGTCCGAACCCGTCCGATACCGCGCATGTGACCTCCATGAGCGACGCAACAGGTGAACTGGACCCCTTCGAGATGTGGGACGAGGAGGAGCTGTCCGCCCGGACCGGCTTCCACGTTCGCAAGATTCAGCGATGGCGAAAGGACGGTGGGGGACCCCCATTCATCCTTCAGGGCAAGAAGCCGCGCTATCGAGCCATCTCGGTTCTGCGGTGGCTCGAAGAGTCTGAACGGACCACGGATCGTGTAGCGAGCTGATGGCACCGGCGAGGATACAACCCGGAACGATCGGGGCGATCGACTGGGACTACGAGCGAACCCCGGGAATGGAGCAAGCGCGCGTACTCGAGTTGCCGTACTGGGCGACGGGCGTCATCGATGAGTGTCGAAGGGTCGCGAGTCGGGCGGGGCCCGGTGCCCCGCTGCTGCAGGGAACTAGGGGAGCGTTCCAGACCCCGGCCAACTTGCGTTCGAGGTTGAGGATGCTGAAGGACGAGTTCGGGGCAGAACTTGACGCGGCCGGCATCGCTGTGGATGAGCTCACTTTCCACACGCTGAGGCGCACTGTTCTGACCGCGGTCGACGAGTCGGCTGGCCGAGCGATAAGCCAAGCACAGGCCGGGCACGCTGACGCGAAGACGACTGCTGGATACATCACCAGTGCTCGGACGTTGCCGACGGTGCGGGGAGCCGCCGCGGCGATCGATGCTGCCTTTGGGGTGTCGGAGTGAGTCCTCGGGTGCTAACAGCTCCTGAGGAGGCCCCAGGCGCAGGGCATGTAGCAACACCGAGTGCCCCTGTTGTCGCGGAGCCTGGAGATCAGCTTCCTCGCTGATGCCGCCGCGTTCTTCGCCGACCACGGCATCACCGTCCGCAGGGTGATGACCGACAACGCCATGAACTACCGACTCTCCCGCGACTTCCAGGCCACGCTCAACACCCTCGGCGCGTCACCACATCCTCACCCGCCCACGCTCGCCCTGGCGGAACGGCAAAGCCGAACGCTTCAACCGGACGCTGCAGGAAGGGTGAAAGCGAAGGAGACCGTGCCCCCGCTGCCATCGGCGATCGGCGTTGCATCAATATCGTCGACAAGATCGACGGTGACCTTCTTTGCCATGCCTGGCTCCCTGCATAGATTCGGCTTCCAAAAGCACGCCGGGTGCGCGCACCAGAGCAATCGCACACAGTCCGATGTGGAAACGACCTCTCACGCAAGGGAGCTGAAGGCACATCTCGACAATGGCTCTGCCCGACTAGCATTTCGATCAGGTCATGCCGTCGCTCTCAGTCCGGTCTGCGGTCCAGTCAGATGGGAGGCATCTCCAGGAAGACGACGTATCGCTCATCCGCGGGCGCGTCCCATTCGCCGGTATCTTCACGATCGGTACCTAGAACAGTGATGTGATAACGGCCCGAACGGGGCAGGACTATGTCGGGTGAGTCGCCGTCTCCCATCATCGGAACGGCAGAGAAGACCTTCGAAGAGAGTTCGATGTCAAACTCCTCCACCAGCCACGTTGAACGGTCAAACTCGACGGGCATGCTCTCGAGCTTGATCATGATCCCAACGGGACCGGTATGAGTTTCCGTCAGAAGATAGAAGCCGAACGGCGGGTGGCGGTCGACCAACTCGCCCGTGCCGAGCGGCTCGGTGAACTCATATTTGGGGTCCCCCATCCAGATCATGCCGTAACTCGCCCCCACTTGAGCGAAATCTGCCTTATCCATGTTAGCCAACCTGAACACGGAAGCGGTCGTCGGGGAGCACTCGCATTCTTAGATAGAAGGCGGTGAGCTGGCTACCACCCTTTCTGTTGTCGCTCTGGAGAATCATGCAACGAGAATATCCCACGCTTCCTGTCCCGGAGATGGGGGTCCAGCGACACCCCGAGGGGATACGTAGGCCCGCCCGCAGTCACGCACTCCCACCCGCTCGGCCGAGCTTCGCAGCGACGATGTGGTGGTGGGCTGTGCACGGGGCGGACGCAGCAGTGACAGTGCGCCTGGCCGGTGAGAGCTCTCAAATGATGCACGGTGGACTACCCCAACACGGCGGCAGGCAGGTCCTGCCCTGATCTCGGCTGCGGGATGGGTTGCCCACCACGGGGCGCCGCTGAATCATGCTGCCACCGGCTCGACAGCCTTCTCGGTGATGGCCGCGTCGATCTCAGCTAGTCGGATGAGTGCGGCCCGCGGCTCTGCGTCCTGCGCGAAGATCGCAGCGTTAGCCGCAGGCTAGAGATTGGCCGAGCACATGCCGCTATCCCGAGCCTGGGCTGTGTCGAGGCGGCGGAACAGGTGCGCCTCGTCGACCATGATGTAGTCGACGCCGAGCTGGTCGGACAAGATCGCGTCAGGGTCGTTCTTCCCTGCGCGGAGCTTGTGAATGCGCGCGTCGAGCGACCGCACGGCCCGCGCGATCGCCTTGGCCCCCCGCCGACGGTCGCCCGGTTCGCTCTGCATTGCCCATCGGAGCGCATACTTCTGCTCCTCGATCCACGACTGCTCCACTTCGGGGCGGACAGGGATCGGCCCGAACGCGGAGTGGGTGATGATCACCGCGTCCCAGTCGCGGGTCGCTCCGCGGGTGGCGAATGGGTGACTAATGCCACTGGCTCGAAGTGGTCGTGACTGGCTACCCTTGGCGAAGACAGGCCAGACTCCGCGGCCAGGGAGACAAGTCAGAGAATCACCCTTGTAATACGGGGGTTGCAGGTTCAAGTCCTGTAGCCGGCACTGTGTTGTGGGGGGTGCGGGCGAGAGCGCAGCCACTGCAGGCTGGCGCTCTCCTACGCGGCCGCGCGGATCGGTCAGCCGTCTGCGGCCGAGCAGCGACCGACCCGGTGCTCCGCTGCTCCCTCGCGATCTCCGCCCGAGACGGTCGCGCTGGCGCACTTTCGACCCGCTCAGAAACGCGCCGCGGCATACGACACAGTCGCGATGGCCAGTGGCGTCGCAGTCCCGCGCATCGGTGCGCGTTACACTGATCCGCTGATCGTGATGTCCCGGCGGTTTTGTTTGATCTCGTCGCGAATCTTCTGAGCGATCTGGCTCGCCTCGACGCTCGAAGAGTCGACGTCACTTGCCCTCTTGATGAGGTCGGCCTGCGTTCGAATATCCGTCGCGGTGACAACAGCGGCTGCTCCGGCGGCGAAGATGAGGGTTTGGGCTGCGAGAGTGATCTTCTCTTTCAAGGTGGCCATGTTGGTTCCCATCGGGTCGAGTGTCGGAGGGGAGGCTGACATCAGTCGCCACCGAGGACAGGGTTGACTACTGGCAACGCCAGAGCCTTTCTTCGGCAGCGCGGTAGGTCGCGCTTGTCGGGCGCTCCAAGGATCGGTATTCGCCGCTCGGATCATTTGGCGTGGAGCCAGTTGATCGCGCCGGCGATCTTCCAGTTGGATACTCTATAGAGCGACTTTCCGAGCTTTCCGCCGCTCCGATCCGAGTTTTGCTCTAGTACTTCAACGTTGCCGTTGCCGTTCCCGTCGATGGAGACGCTATACACGATTCCAACGTGACCGGCGGCAGCTGAAGTGTTGAAGCTCATCACGTCACCTTTGGCGGGGCGATTCGTCTTGGCATTGCTGTACTTGACGAACTTCCCGGGGAACGCCGCCGCGTAGGAGTTGACGACGTCGCGGCCGTTGCCCCCGCTGTAGTTGCCCGCGGGGTTCGCGAGCTTTGCTCCGTGGACATACCAGAGCCAGCGTGCGGAGAGTTCGGTGCACTGGTAGCCATCCAGGTCGTTTACGTTTGGCGTGCCGCCGTAAGGGTTGATGCCCCGGCCGGCCCGGCCCACGGAACCTCCGTCGAAGTTCGGCCTTGGCCCGCACACTGCGATCTTCCAGTTGTTGAGCGTGTAGGAGCCCAGGACCTTCCCCGCACCGACACTCTTGATGTAGTTGCCGCCGCTCTTGACGTAGTCGCAGGAGCCGCTCCCGACGTTCTTGACCGTGCTGACTGCTTTCGTGGTGGCGACCACGTATGCCGACCACTTCGTGCCTTTGTTGTTGGACGCACCGACCTGGAAGGTGTACTTCGTCGAGCCAGCCAGTGAACCGATCGTGATGCTGGTGGTGTTCGCCCCGGAGCTCGGGCCTGCCTTCCAGGTCTTGCCGCCGTCCGTGGAGTATTGCGTCTTGAACGATGTCTCGTTGTTCGACTTGTCCAGCCAGGAGAGTTTCACGGTCGAAGACGTCACCGAACCGGCGGCAGGGCTGCCGGGTTCAGATGGTAGAGAACAGTAGGGGAGCCCCAGTGCTGTGGCAGCTCTGGAGGTGTAAAGGTCGGAGTCGCTGACATACCCGGTTTTTCCTGAGTATGTGGTCTTGTAGTAGTACGGGTTCGCCGCCGCGACCGCGCCCCAAGCCTTCTCTCCGACAGCAAGGCACTGCAGAGTCAGGGTGGTGTTCGCGGGAACCCATGCCAGCGGCGCGACGCCAGTGATCTTCGCTTGCGGCTGCAGCTGAGTCCGAACTGCGGACTTCCCGGTGGCCGTCGCGGCGACAGCGGCTTGCTCGGGTCCCGCGAGCATCGTGCCGGCCATCAGCGCGATGATCATTCCCACGGCCACTCGTTTGATACGCATTCTGACCCCCATCATTAGCGATGGCTCATCGTAGCCTCGCCCTTGCCATCAGCGCACGAGAAATACCTTATGGACCGTACATCCTTGAGTACATCGGCGCTGTTCTCGCGCCGCCCGTCGGCGCAGAGCGAGCGACAACTGCAAGGAGCTCACGGGATATATTGTCCGAACCATGACTGATTGGTCGCAGCCACCACGCGTTCCCCCGAGACGCCGCACGGGTCTCTGGGTCTCTCTGGGTTTCGCTGCTGCGCTCGTGGTGGGCTTCGGCGGCTATGCCGCGCTGGACTATCTCTGGGGAAGGCCCACCTGGGAGGTTCAGGGGCTCGGCGCGATCGTCAAGGGCTGGGCGCCCGATGTCGAGAGCGTGGAGGACACCGAGGTCCTCTGTGCGAACCTGCTCTGTGAGGAAGGGTGGCGCACGAATGTCGGCAACTACCTGCTGTTTGGCACTGAGGGTGAAGCGGAGTACGCGCAGATGATCGTGGGCGGCGACTCGGTGAGAAACGGCCGCCTGATTCTCGACCGGAACGGAGTCGATATCGATGAGAAGCTCCGTCGGCTCAGTGTCGAGATCCTGGCTCCGTCGCAAGACTGGTGGGGTTGATGGTGGGTGTTCGCCGGGCGTGGCGATCAAGAGGAGATGAGGGCAACGCATGAAATCTCCTGATCCGCCGTATCGATCGAGTGGTCTGCCACGCTGGGCCAAGGTCGCTCTGTGGATGGTGGGGTCGGTCGCCGTTCTGGCTGCAGCCGCCTTCGCGTGGTGGTGGTTCACGACCGGTTCCGCCACTCTGTCCGTGAACTGAAGAGACCCAGATCACGCCTGCGGCCGCGACACACGTCACGTCACGTCATTGCTTCGGCACGAAGCGCCGATTCCCTGGCTGCAACGGGGGCAAACACGGCGCCACGGCGCCGTCTCACATTCCGTCCGAGCAGCACATGTCGACGCCGAGGCTGCGCGAAACGCGGCGAACATCCCGGGTAGCGTGAACGTCGCCGACGGTCGGGACATTGGTGCGACGGCTTCGGTCGAGCCGGCCATGCTGAGCGGGCGCGTGGTCGGTCCCTCGGCCTCCTGAGGAGGGGGATGGCCACGAGACCCGATCTAGCCCGCTCGCTCGCTGCCATCTGACCGCGCGGCAGAAATCGGCTCGGGCAGCGAGCGATCACTTAGGCAGAGAAGGGAAGGCATGGAGGAGCTACGCGAGGGGTCGGCGACGCGTTTTGCCCGCAGTGCCACCGAATGGCAGCCGAACAACTGGTGGCGGCTGGAGGCTCGGGCGTGGGAGCGGACGTTGCCGGTGCGACGCGCCCTCGCCTACTTCTCGCCGGCAGAGGTGTGGAAGGACCTCGCGAGAGAGCCCGAGGGAGCCCCCGGAGGCGGATGCCTCGGAGTCTTCATACCGATCGGCGCCTTGACGCTGCCGATTCTCGGCATGCTTGCCATGTTCGGGTGGGTGTTCCGCGCCGATCGCACCGCTTCGGTCCTCATGGTCGGGATCATGGCTCTGATCGCCTCTCTCCTCGTTATCCCCGGACTGGTGAGCGACCTCCGTCGCCGTGAACTCGTCGACGCCTCATCCGTGCGTCTTCTGGGGTGGCTGCACCTGATCCCCTCGAGTATCGCGCTGCTGATCGGAACGGCAGCCTTCGCGGCGGGGAAAGCGGACGCGCCCCTCGCTCTGCTGCTCATCGCGGTGGATGTGGCGGCCGGAGTGATCCACCTCGTCATGTTCCGGCTCCCGGAAGACGTGAACGTGGCGCGGTGGACGCGAAACATGACGAGGCTCAAGACGGCGCTGGAGGGGGTTCCCGCGGCGGAGAGGGAACGGGTGTCCGCCGATCTGCGCGCGGCGTTCGACGAGCTCGGGAAGAGGGCGGTCGTCTCTCCCGACGAGATCGAGCGGGCGCGTGCTCGGCCGCTGGGAATGCTGGGGATGGGAATGGCTCCGCGGCCGGACCTCACCTGCTCTTTCGATGCCACCTGACCGACGGTCGCACGGAACGAAACGTCGCCGGGGATTTGTCACAGGGGATTTGTCACCGGGGATTTGTCACAGGGGAGTTGTCACCGGGGATTTGTCACAGGGGAGTTGTCCCCATCGAGGACGTCGAGGGGGGTCGTTAGGGTGGCAGCACGCGGAGATCTCGCGATGAGAGTGGCGGGTGGATCGGTGACATCAACTCCGACCTCGATATCTGAGCGGACGGTGATGACATGTACGACACGACGCGGCGGGTGCTGATGGCGGTCGTGGCGGCCAGCACGACGGTGATGCTCACCGCGTGCGGGTCGGCGACACCGACGCCGACAGGAGACGAGCTCTACCGCGACGGGGAGGGGCGGTACGTTTCCTACGCGACGACGATGCACGCACTCATCATGGCAATCGACGAGAAGAGGTGGACCGTCGATCAGGGCTCGTGGGGCGCCTCGCCGATTCCCTGCCGCACCGACGGTGGTGGCGCGGGCTACTCCTTCTCGTGGGCCCGCGTGCTGGAGCAGGACGACCTCGATGCCGATGCGATCGTCGCCTCGGCCTCCACCGCTTTCGCGGCTGCCGATATGAAGGTGACGACCGCGACGTACGGCGCGGGCGACCGCGAGGAGATCAACGTGATCGCCACGGGCGGTGAGGTCGTACGCGGTGTGGTGACGATCCGTCCTGCGCGCGGGACGATCCGCGTGACTGCCGAGCCCGGGTGCTTCGCCGGTGACGCCGCGGACCTGTCGGACATGGTGTTCGCCGGCGTCACCTACCCCGGGCTCGCGCGGCGTCTCCCCGCCTTCGAAGGCCCCGACTGGCAGCCGCGGTTCTACTTCCCCGAAGACGGCAGTCCCCTCTACTGGAACGAGGACGGCACGCCGATCGACCCGCCGCCCACCATGACCGAGCTCCCGGTCGCGCCGTACGGAGACGCATCATGACCTTGGCTCATCCCGACGCCCGATCGTGGGCCGAAGCGCGTTCGGCATCCGAGACTCCGCGGCTCGGGTTGCTCGAAGCGGTGGCCTGCCAATCGCATCCCGAGGTCGTCGCCACCTTCGGTCGCGACGGCGCCGCGATCGCGCAACTGCTCGGTCAGCGCACGCCCAGCCCCGTCCGGCGCGCCCTCACCGGGATCGCCGTCATCCTCACCATCGCCGCGCTGATCGCCCCCGTCGCGGGAGTGGCCGTGCTCGGCGCGGAGTCGTATCTCATCGACCGCGTCCCGGCCGAGACGTCAGTGCCGATTGCCGCCGTGTGCTTCGTCGTCGCCGTGCTGATGCTCCTCGTCGCCGGCATCCTCTGGGTGCGAAGCGGCGCCCGGTGGTCGGGGATGGTCTGCGGCATCGGCGCGGTCTCCGCACTGTGCGGACTCTTCGCCTCGATCAGCATGCCGACCGTCTCGGGTCGCGACGGCTACGACCTCTCGACGATCATGCAGATCCCGGTCTGGGCCACGCTCGGGCTCGGCCTCGTGCTCATCGTCGCGACGGCGCGGCGGTACCGCGTGCGTGATCCGGAACCGGAGGTCGCCCCCGTCACGCCGACGACGATCAGCGAGCGGCACGCGGCCGAGCGGGCTGCGCGGAGCATTCCCGAAGCCGAGCGGGCCGCGATCCTCGCTGATCGCGACGAAGCCTTGCGGATCCTCGCCGGGCGGGGGCTCCTCGACGAGGCGACCTTGGACCGCGCCCTCTCCGCGCCGCTGGGGACTCTCTTCGCTCTCGACGAGCGAGCGGGGGACGGG
>JBMDWQ010000260.1:0-2353 GCA_048594675.1 Microbacterium sp.
CGAGCTGACGCAGGAGTTCTACGACGCGAAGCTGTTCGGCGTCGCTTCGCTGCACGAGAACCTGGGTAACGCGATCGAGGCCCAGAACGTCACGGCGATCATCATCCTGGTGACGCTCGTGGTACTGATGATCGCGTCGCAGTTCTTCACCCAGCTGCAGATCATCTCGAAGAACCTGTCGCCCGAGGCCAAGACCGGCCAGGCGTACCAGATGCAGAAGATCATGCTCTACGTGCTGCCGCTGGGCTTCATCTTCTCGGGTATCTTCTTCCCGCTCGGTGTCGTCGTCTACTGGTTCATCTCGAACCTCTGGACCATGGGCCAGCAGTTCCTCGTGATCCGCGAGATGCCGACCCCCGGTTCCGAGGCGGCGAAGGCCCGCGAGGAGCGACTCGCGCGCAAGGGCAAGGCGATCGATTCGTCCGGCAAGGTCGTGCCGATGTCGGTGTACGAGGCCGAGCAGCAGCGTCTGCTGGAGCAGGCGGAGAAGGCCAAGGCGGAGGCGCCCAAGCGGCAGCAGCCGGTCGGCAAGAAGCGTGCGAAGAAGAAGGGGAATGCGTCATGAGTGAGGTCGTGACCGGCAACACGGAGCCCACGGTGGCGCAGCTCGAGAACGAGGGCGATGTCGCCGCGGACTACCTCGAGGAGCTGCTGGACATCGCCGACATCGACGGCGACCTCAACCTCGACGTCCGTCAGGGACGCGCATACGTCTCGGTGGAGGCCGAGGGGGATGGGCTGGCACTGCTCTCCGCGCCGGACACGGTGCAGGCTCTGCAGGAGCTCACCCGTCTCGCGGTCCAGAACAAGACCGGTTCGTTCTCGCGTCTGATCCTCGACATCGGAGGCTCCCGCGACACGCGTCGTCAGCAGCTCGTCACGCTCGTGGAGGCCGCGGCAGCCAAGCTGGATGAGGGGTCATCGCAGGCGTCGCTTCCTGCGATGTCGAGCTACGAGCGCAAGCTGGTGCACGATATCGCGGCTGAGCGTGGCCTGGTCTCCGAGTCGTATGGCGAGGGCGCGGACCGTCACACAGTCCTGCGCCGTCACTGACCCGCAGGCGAGTGCCGGTGTCCGAGCCCAGCGAATCCGTGGACAAGACGGTCGAGCCAGAACCCGCGGTTGCGGCTGAACTCTTCGGCGATCGTATCGACGTCGCCCGTCGTTTCACGGACTCTCTCGCGCGCCAAGGGGAGGAGCGCGGACTGATCGGTCCGCTCGAACTGCCTCGCCTGTGGACCCGGCACATTCTGAACAGCGTGATCGCGGCGCCGCTCTTCCACGGGTCGGTGGCGGATATCGGCTCCGGTGCCGGGCTCCCCGGCCTCGTGCTCGCGATCGCACGCCCGGATGTGTCCTGGACTCTGATCGAGCCGATGGAGCGACGCATCACCTGGTTGACGGAACAGGTGGCGGATCTCGAGCTGTCGAACGTCACGATCGTCCGAGCGCGTGCGGAAGATGTGCGGGCGCGTGAAGCCTTCGATGTCGTCACCGCACGGGCTGTCAGCGCATTGCGCACGTTGATTCCTCTGACCGCACCGCTCGTCCGCGATGGAGGGGAGCTCACTCTCCTCAAGGGAATGAACGCGGAGAACGAGATCGAGGCGGCGCGGAAGCAGATCGCGAAGTTCCGCTTGTCCGATGTCCGTGTGCAGGTCCTCGGCGAGGGCGTGCTCCCCGACACGACCCGCGTCGTCCGAGCTCGCGTCCGGTAACCGCACAGCCGTTTCACGTGAAACGGCCTGCTCGACCGCCGATTGTGCGCCGATGTTTCACGTGAAACACCGCCGCAAGGAAGCGGCACCGCGTTGATGAGTGGGCTGGCGGTGCGAGAGCACGACGGCCCGGCAGATGCAGTCGGTGGACTCACTCACTTGCGCTGGGTTGTGGTATTCCCCGCACCTCCATCCATTCGCGCGCACTGGACACGCGCGTGGGAGCGATAGGGGAGAGGGAGGGGTCCCCTCGCTGCATTCGTCCCGGGTGGCCCCTGAACCCGATGCAGCGGGATGGTCGGTCACGCGGGGCAGGGGAGTCTTAGTCGCCAGCGGCGACCGGTTCGGGTTCCTCAGGTCGTCGATGTGCCCGTGGGATGAAGCGAAAGGGGTGGACGCGCGCGGGACGCGGATGCAGCTCCCAGGGCACTTATCCGGGATCAGAACTGTGCGTATGGCGGTAGCGTCAGGCACGTTCTTCATCTTTCGCGATGCGCGTTCGTGCGGTGAGCGGATGCCCGGAGAGGTCGGCGTCCTCGGGGCGGACCCAGGGGTGTTGTGCGGCAAGGTGGTCGCGCGCTGGGGTCCGCGTCGTGCGGTGTGTGGTGTGGTGTGGTGGCCTGGGGCGTGGTGGG
>JBMDWQ010000261.1:0-10125 GCA_048594675.1 Microbacterium sp.
CGCCCCCGCGTCGCGACGGAGATGCTCGTCCTCAAGGCGGCGCGTGCTCTCACCTCCGGCGACGGCGACGCCGCCGGGAGACTGTTCCGGCGCGCGGTGGGCGTGGCGTTGGAGAACGACATCCCGCGTTCGCTCGTGGTCGCCGGCGAGGAGAGCCTGCTGCTCCTGGCTGCGCACATCGGCGAGTCCGACCACCTGAGGGCGTTCACCTCCATCGACGACGAGTTGTCCCGACTGGACCACTCCGCGGCATCTGCGCGACTCACTCCGCGCGAGCGCGCCGTGCTCCTGGCACTCTTGGCAGGCAAGACCCGGACCGAGGTGGCGCGCGAGAACTTCGTCAGCGTGGAGACCGTCCGGACCCAGGTGCGCGCGGTCTATCGCAAGCTGGGAGTCAGCTCGCTGGAGGCTGCGGCTCGTGCGGCAGCGGCCGCCGGCCTGACCGAGTGACGGCTGCGCACCTCCTCGGCGCTGTCGGGCCCGGTCGATAACCTCAACGGGTGACGACCACCACCGCTGCCGCATACTCGGAGCGCGCCGAGGAGTACGCGCAGCTCCTCGGTGCGATGTCCGCCGTCCACCCGTCCGACCGGCAGATCGTCGAGTCGTGGGCACGGAGCGTGTCGGGCCGGGTGCTGGACGCCGGATGCGGACCCGGGCATTGGACGCATCACCTCGCGGGGCTGGGGCTGGAGGTGCGCGGGATCGACCTCGTGCCGTCGTTCATCGCACACGCGCGATCGACCTTTCCCGACGTCTCCTTCGCGGTGGAGAGCATCGACGACATCCAGGAGCCGGACGGCGCCCTCGGCGGCGTCTTGTCGTGGTTCTCGACGATCCACCACGCCCCGGCGGATCTGCACACGCCGCTCGCGGAGTTCGCCCGGGTAATCCGGCCCGGCGGACGACTCGTCCTGGGGTTCTTCAGCGGCGCGTCACTCGAGCCGTTCGACCACGCCGTCGTGCGGGCGTACCGATGGCCGGCGCCCGACCTTCGAGCCCGCCTCGCCGCCGCCGGCTTCGACGTGCTCGAGACGCATCTCCGCGAGACGCGCGGCGAACGACCCGTAGGCGCAATCGTGGCCGAGAGACGCGCAACGGGTCACTGACGCTCGCCCGACCGACGGGTCGCGACACGGCCCCGGGCCTGCAGATCGCCACTAGCCTGAAACGATGGTTCGCGACGAGACGGCTCGACGTCGGCTCACGCGCATCCCCCCGCAGGGAGCCGTCGTCGCGGTGCTCGCGATCGCGGGACTGTGCTCCTCCTTCATGTTCACCCTGGTCGTCCCAATCCAGGCGCGGCTGCCCGAACTGCTCCACGCCAGCCGCGAGGACACCGCGTGGGTCGTCACGGTGACCCTCCTCGTCGCCGCGGTCGTCACCCCGATCGCGGGCCGACTCGGCGATATGTACGGCAAGCGCCGCATCGTGCTCGTGCTGCTGGCAGCGCTCGTGGTCGGCTCGGTCATCGCCGCCCTGTCCTCGGGGATCATCGGGGTGATCGTCGGGAGAGGGCTCCAGGGCGCGGTCACCGGCGTCGTGCCGCTCGGGATCTCGATCCTGCGAGACATCCTGCACGAAGACCGCGTCGACGGGGCGATCGCCCTGATCAGCGCGACACTCGGTGTCGGAGGCGCCCTCGGCATGCCTCTCAGCGCCCTCGTCACGCAGTACGCGGACTGGCACGCCCTGTTCTGGATGTCTGCCGCGCTGGGAGCGATCGTGTTCGCCCTCGTGGTGTGGATCGTGCCGGTGAGCGTGCTGCGCACCGCGGGGCGCTTCGACTACATCGGCACCCTGGGGCTCGCGGTCGGGCTGTCGGCACTGCTGCTGGCGATCTCCCGCGGCAACGAATGGGGCTGGGCATCGCCGGCCGTGCTCGCGCTCGGGCTCGGTGGGCTGGTGGTGCTCCTGGCGTGGGGCTGGTTCGAGCTGCGCATCGAGGAGCCGCTTCTCGATCTGCGGGTCGCCGCCCGGCGGCCCGTGCTCCTGACCAACATCGCGTCGATCGCGATGGGCTTCTCGCTGTTCGCGTCCAACGTCTCCTACCCGCAGCTGCTGGAACTGCCTCCGCCTGCCGGATTCGGACTGTCGCTCCTGGCCGCCAGCCTCGTCATCATGCCGGCGGGCCTCGTGATGATGGTCCTCTCGCCGTTCTCCGGTCGCATCGCCCGCACCGTGGGGCCGCGGCGCCTTCTCGTCCTCGGCGCGATCGCCCTCATCGCCGCCTACAGCTTCACCCTCGCGTTCTCGTCGGAGGTGTGGCACCTGCTGGTGGCCAATCTCCTCGTGGGCGTCGGGATCGGGTTCGGGTACGCCGCGATGCCGATGCTGATCATGCGGTCCGTCCCGCAGCATGAGACGGGCGCGTCCAACGGACTCAACGCCCTCTTCCGCTCGCTGGGCACCAGCACCGCGGCCGCCGTGATCGGCGCCGTCCTGGCGACGGTGTCCACTGTGCAAGACGGCGTGGCCGTGCCCACGGCGGGCGCGTTCCAGCTGTCGTTCGTGCTGGGCGGCGCGGCGGCCGTGGTCGCGCTGGTCATCGCCGTGTTCATTCCGAACCGGCCCGCCGCCGAGACGCATCCCGCGCTCCCCCGCTGAGCCGCCGGAGCGCCGCAGGAACGGAACGGGCGCGCCCGATGCCGCGTTCCGCAGTCATGCACGGCAGAATCGAAGGCATGCCTCCCGTGCACAACCCGCACCTCCTTCCCGCCCATGCCTGTCTCATCGTGCACGGCAAGGACAGCCCCGGAATCGTCTCCGCCGTCTCGGCGATGATCACGCGCATCGGCGGCAACATCGTCGCGTTCGACCAGTACTCCGACGACCCCCGGGGCGGCGCCTACTTCCAGCGGGTCGTGTTCCACCGCCCCGACTTCGCCGCCGACCGGCCCACGATCGAGGCCGAGGTGGCCGAGACACTCGCCCCGTTCGAGCTGGAATGGTCGCTGACCGACCAGTCGGTGCCCAAGCGGATGGCGATCCTCGCCTCGAAGCAGGACCACTGCCTCCTCGACCTGCTGTGGCGTCACCGCCGGGGCGATCTCCCGGTCACCATCCCCATGGTGATCTCCAACCACACCACCACCGCCGAAGACGTCCGCACCTTCGGAGTCCCCTTCTTCCACGTCCCCTCGGTGGCCGGGCCCGACAAGTCGGCGTCGGAGCGGGAGATCCTGAAGCTCCTCGTCGGCAACGTCGACTTCGTGGTGCTGGCGCGCTACATGCAGATCCTCTCGCCCGAGTTCCTCGACGCGGTAGGCGTGCCGGTCATCAACATCCACCACTCCTTCCTCCCCGCCTTCATCGGCGCCGAGCCGTACAAGAAGGCGAAGGAGCGGGGCGTCAAGCTCATCGGCGCGACGAGCCACTACGTCACGAGTGACCTCGACGAAGGCCCGATCATCGAGCAGGACACCATCCGGGTCACCCACGCCGAGACCGTCGCCGAGCTCGCGCGCCGCGGTGCCGACGTCGAACGTCAGGTGCTGTCGCGCGCCGTCCTGTGGCACGCGCAGGACCGCGTGATCCCTCACGGCAACCACACCATCGTCTTCTGACCCGCCCGGGGCCCACCCCGCCCGCCCTCTCATCGCCGAGAGCACATGCTCTCGTCCAACGCACATGTCGATGACGCACGCGACGTAGGCGCTCGGTGAGAGCATGTGCTCTCGGCAGAGCGGAAGCGAGGGATCGGCGGGGGGTGCCGCGTCAGTGGATGTACTCCATGAGGTCGACGCCCAGGAGGCGGAAGGCCTCGTGGGCGCGGAGCCGGTGGGAGATCGACAGGTCGTCGAAGCACACGGTGAGGGCGTACGCGACCCCGCCCCGCGGCCCCGCGAGGACGCCCGCCTCGGAACGCACACCGTCAGCCCGCCCGGTCTTGTTGACGAACAGCAGTTGGTGCCGGTCGTCGTCGTGCGCGAACGGATCGAGGCCCGTCGCCGCCGCCACGAGCGAGAGGTCGGTGTTGAGGCTCAGCCATTCCGACACCTGAGCGCTCACCGCGGGCGAGACCACCTGCGCGTTCACGAGCGCCGCGAACAACGTGGCGAGCTCACCCGTGGAGGCCAGCGAGACGTGAGGGGCGTCATCGAGGCCGCGACGGTCGCGGAACCCGTCGAGGAGCGCCGTGCGGACCAGGCCGATCCGGTCCAGTCGCTCCCTCACTGCGTCCAGCCCCACGCGGGAGAGGAGCGCGTTGGCGGCGATGGCGTCGCCCGTCGAGGCGGCCAGGACCGCCAGGTCGCACACCGGAAGCGCGGGCGCCTTCAGGTGCCGCCATAAGCCGGCGACCTCCACGGGGTCGACGGAGGAGCGTTCCACGATCGCGAGGGGATCCAGCGCGCCGGTCTCGAACTGCGCCGCGGTCTCGATCAGGAGAGCGACGACGCCCATTCCCCCCACCGGGAGGATGAGGTGATCGTCTCCGGAGAGGACGTCGGTGCCGCGATCCAGGTCGACGACCCGGACCGAGACCTGGGCCCCCGCCGTGGCGAGCTCGTCGAGCGCCCGTGTCGACGCGGCGAAGGCACGACGACCGTCGACCGACCGACGGGAGCGCCGGAGCGGAGCGTCGCGCCGACCTCCGGCACGTGCGGGCGGTCGGCGCCGGAACTCCGGTGCGGCATCCGGCGCCGGGGCGGCCCCCGACACCGCGCGACGCCGCGACAGGGGCACCTGCGGTTCGGACGGGTCGTCGGCCGCGGTCACGCTGGTCCTTCCAACGGAGGGGATGCGCCGCGCGGGCGCGGAGGGTGGGCCCGAGGAGCGCTCGGGCCCCGGCGTCACCAGATGGTCACGCGCTGATCGGCGGGCAGCCACAGCGCGTCGCCCTCGGTGACGTCGAACGCCGTGTAGAACTCATCGACGTTGCGCACGATCTGGTTGCAGCGGAACTCGTTGGGCGAGTGGGGATCGATCGTCAGCAGCCGGATCGTCTCGGCGTCGCGCCCCTTCTGCTGCCAGATCTGCGCCCAGCTGAGCAGCAGCCGCTGGATGCCGGTGAGGCCGTCGATCACCGGGCCGTCACCGCTCTCGCCCTGAGCGGCCAGGTGGAGCCGGTACGCCTTGATCGCGATGCCCAACCCGCCCAGGTCGCCGATGTTCTCGCCGATCGTGAGGGCACCGTTGACGGTGTGCTCCTCGGACAGGCCCAGGGGAACCAGGGCGTCGTACTGGGCGATGAGGGCGGAGGTGCGCTCCTCGAACGCCGCGCGGTCTTCGTCGGTCCACCAGTCGTTCAGTGCCCCGGTGCCGTCGAACGCGCTTCCCTGATCGTCGAAGCCGTGGCCGATCTCATGGCCGATGACCGCGCCGATGCCGCCGTAGTTCGCCGCCGCGTCGCGCTCCAGATCGAAGAAGGGGTACTGCAGGATGGCCGCCGGGAACACGATCTCGTTCATCAGCGGGTTGTAGTAGGCGTTGACGGTCTGGGGCGTCATGTACCACTCGTCGCGGTCGATCGGACCGCCGAGCTTCGCGAGCTGCCGGTCGTGCTCCCACGCGTTCGTGCGCAGCACGTTGCCGATGAGGTCGGTCGCATCGACCTCGAGCGCGGAGTAGTCCTTCCACTTCACGGGGTACCCGACCTTCGGCGTGAACGCCGCAAGCTTCTCCAGCGCGCGCTCCCGGGTGGCGTCGGTCATCCAGTCGAGGGTCGAGATCGACTGGCGGTAGGCCTCGATGAGGTTGGCGACGAGCTCGTCCATGGCCCCCTTGGCCGCGGGCGGGAAGTGCCGTTCGACGTAGACCTTGCCGACCGCCTCGCCCATCGCGGCTTCCACGAAGCCCACGCCGCGCTTCCAGCGCTCGCGGTTGACGGGCACTCCGGTGAGCTCGGTGCCGTAGAAGGCGAAGTTGGCGTCGACGAACGCGCTCGAGAGGAAGGGAGCCGAGGCCCGCACGATGTGCAGCCGCAGCCAGGCCTTCCAGTCGTCGAGTCGCTCCGGGGTGAGGAGTGAGCCCAGGCCTTCGAGGTAGCTCGGCTGATTGACGTTGATCTCGCCGAAGCCCGTCTCATGCCCCGGGGCCACCGCCGACAGCCACGGCCCCAGGTCGACGCCGACGAGCTCGCCCACGGCGTCCCACGACATCAGGTTGTAGGTGGCGACCGCGTCGCGGCTGCGCACGTTGTCCCAGTGGTGCGTGGCGAGCTCGGTCTCCAGCGCCAGCACCCGGTCTGCCTGCGCGTCGGCGTCGGCCACCTCCGCGAGGCCGAGGATCGTGGAGACGTAGGACCGGAACGCGGTGCGGGTCTTGTCGAAGTTCTCGAGGCGGTAGTAGCTCTCGTCGGGAAGCGACAGTCCGCCTTGGACGAAGAACACGACGTAGCGCTGGGGATTGCCCGGGTCGGGCTCGATGTAGGTGCCGACGACGCCGCCGACCCCTTCCCGCTCCAGCTCGCCGATCGTCCGCAGAAGCGAGGGGACGTCGCTGATCGCGTCGACGCGGGCGAGCTGGCCGGCCAACGGCGAGGCGCCCAGGCCCTCGATGCGCTCGACGTCCATGAAGCTGGCGTAGAGGTCGCCGAGCTTGCGCGCCTCGGTGCCCGGCTCGGCCGACTGCGATTCCTCGATGATCGTCCGCACGTCCTTCTCGGCCTGCTCGGCGATCAGGTGGAACGAGCCCCAGCGGGCTTTGTCGTCGGGGATGTCGGTGCGCTCCAGCCAGGCGCCGTTGACGTGGCGGAAGAGGTCGTCCTGGGGGCGGATGTCGGCGCTGAGTTCGGCGAGCTCGATGCCCGAGCGGAGAGAGTCGGTCATGCCTTCCAGGATAGGCGCCCCCGGCGACGCCGTTCCGGGCCGGCCACGCCTCGCGCTACCGCGCCGGCACGTCGGTGCGCGTGCAGCCGTCGTCGGGGAGGGGCTCGCCGTCGAAGCGCGCTCGCGTCCAGGCGAACAGATCGGGGATCAGCGGGGAGTAGCCTTCCACGACCGCGGCGTGCTCGAAGCCCTCGTACACGCGATAATCGACCTGTTGCCCCGCCGCGCACATCCGATTCACGAACGCCGTCTGCGTGCTGGTCACGACGACGGAGTCCGCTCCTCCCTGACCGATGAACAGCGGCGCGTCGATCTCCAACGGCGCTGTGTTCTCCACGAGGCGACGACCGAGGGCCCCCGTGGTCGGGTCGGTCGCGAACACCCCCAGGTCGGCGCCCATGCTCAGCGCTGCGACCACCGAGACGATCGTGCCGGGATCGGACAGACAGCGCTGCGACATCTCGCGCAGGAAGGTCTCGGCGCCCGGCCGGATGTAGTCGCGATAGCTGACGTCGGGGTAGGTCTTGGAGTACGCCTCGAAGGCGAAGGAGGCGAAGATGCTGCCGCCGGTGACGTTGGTGACGCGCTCGACGAGGGCGAGCGGGTCGCTGGCCGGCGCCAGCGCGGCCACGCCCCGCAGCCACATCCCCCGCGCGTACGTCGGTGTCAGGGCTCCGGCCCACAGCGCCGCCCCTCCTCCTTGCGAGTGGCCCCAGATGACCGTCGCCATGCTGAGCTCGGCCTCCTCCAGCTGGCGCGCCGCGCGCACCGCATCGAGCGACGCGTGCGCACTCGGCTCGCCGATGAGATACGGATGGGAGCCCTCGCTGCCGAGACCGATGTAGTCCGGCGCCACGATGGCCCATCTCTCCGCGATCACACGGCGGGTGACGTACATCGCTCCCGACCACAGCGGCCGCTCCTGCAGGGAGGGCGCACAGTGCTGCGCGTAGCCGGTCGTGCCGTGGTTCCAGTCGATCACCGGCCAGGCCTTCGCCCCGTCGAGCTCGGTCCGCACCGGCACGACGACCAAGCCGCTCGCCACGCGCACCTCGCCGCGGACGCCCGTGGTCGTGTAGAGGATCCGCCAGGCCCGAGCACCCTCGGGGATGTCGCGCGTGAACGGCTCGGCCCGCACCAGCACTCCCGGCTGGTCGGGGATGTCCCGCGGCGCGGCGTAGAACTCGTCCACCACGGTGGATCCCTCGCGCAGGGGCGTGGTCACCACCGCAGTGGTCACGGCGAGCGCGATCGTCCCCATGGCGATGATCGTCCGACCCCAGCGCCGCGCGCGGCCCGCGGTTCGCGGGAGGCGGCCGGGATGCTGCGTCGCGCGGTGAGCCCGCCACTGCCGCCACAATCCCGAGACGCCCAGCATGAGCAGCCACGCGCCGAACACGACCGCGACGACGAGGAGCGTGATGTCAGGCCAGGAGAACGCGACGATCCCGAAGATCACCCCGGAGAGCCCGAAAGCGCCATCCGAGGCGCGCTGGTCCCACGTGCGTTCCCGCGCGAACGCCCCGATGACCCCGAGCGCTCCCGCGAACAACAGGACGCCGCCCACGAGCCCCGCGGCCAGCCGCACCGTCAGCCCCGGCCACAGCAGCACGAAGACACCGACGGCGATCCAGACGACGCCGAGAACGAGTCGCCACCTGCTTCGCCGGTCCGCCGTGCGCGCCGACGCCCCACCCCCGGGAGCAGGCTCCTCGGAGGCGGACTCGTCGTCCGCGAACTGCACGACGCCCGTGAGCACCATGCCCCCGCCCAGCAGCACCGCGAGCACGTCGAGGGCGGTGGTCGGCCGGATGACGAGGACCAGACCGAGCGCGACAGCCGCGATGTCGAGCACGATGCGCAACCACGGCGGGACGCGCCGGCGCAGGCGCGCGACGACGTCCGTGACGCGCGGGAACGACATCTGACTCCTCGGGGACGTGCGAGCATCCAGCCTAAGCGCGGGCCGCGCGCGCGTCCCGGGGACGCCCCTGTGGAGGAGGGGATCGCCGGCGAGGTCCGCCACCGGCCCTAGGCTCGGGGGCATGGCCGCGCAGACCCTCAACCGAGAGATCCTGCGACTGGCCGTTCCCGCACTCGGGGCCCTCGTCGCCGAGCCGCTCTTCCTGATCGTCGATGCCGCCCTCGTCGGTCATCTCGGCGTCGTCCCGCTCGCCGGCCTCGGGATCGCCGCCGCCGTGCTCCAGACGATCGTCGGGCTCATGGTGTTCCTCGCGTACTCGACCACGCCCGCCGTCGCCCGGCGCTTCGGGGCGGGCGACCACACGAGCGCGGTCCGTGCCGGCATCGACGGGTTGTGGCTCGCCCTCGGCCTCGGCGCCGTCCTCGCCGTCGCCGGCTCCGCACTCACCCCCGCCCTCGTCGGCATGTTCGGAGCCTCCCCCGACGTCGCGGCACAGGCCATGATCTACCTCCAGCTGTCGATGTGGGGACTGCCCGCGATGCTGATCGTCTTCGCCGCCACCGGCCTGCTGCGCGGCATGCAGGACACGGTGACGCCGTTGTGGATTGCCGGGATCGGCTTCGCGGCGAACGCCCTGCTCAACTGGCTGTTCATCTACGGGTTCGGCTGGGGCATCGCCGGCTCGGCCGCCGGCACGGTCGCGGCGCAATGGGGAATGGTGGGCGCCTACGCCTTCGTCGTCGGCCGGCTGGCCCGACGGCACTCCGCCTCGGTGCTGCCGCAGCGCGACGGCGTGCGCGGTTCGGCACGGTCGGGCGGCTGGCTGTTCCTTCGCACCGTGTCGCTGCGGGTGGCGCTGCTGGCCACCGTCGCGGTGGCCACGGGACTGGGCACCACAGAGCTGGCCGGATGGCAGGTGGCCTTCACGATCTTCTCCACCGCGGCTTTCGCGCTCGACGCGCTGGCGATCGCCGCGCAGGCCCTCATCGGACGAGGGCTCGGCGCCGGCGACGAGCCGTTCGTCCGCCGCGTCGTGGGGCGGACGGTCGCGTGGGGCGTGTGGTTCGGGGTGGCGGTCGGAGCCCTGATCGCTGCCCTGTCGGGCGTCATCGGGATCGTGTTCACGGGCGACCCCGCCCTCGCCGCGCTCATCCAGCCCGCCCTCCTCGTGCTGGCGGTGGCGCAGCCGCTGTGTGGTGCCGTGTTCGTGCTCGACGGGGTGCTCATGGGAGCCGGCGACGCGAAGTACCTGGCCCTGGCCGGGCTCCTCAACCTCCTCCCGTACGCACCCGCGCTGTGGATCGTCGCGGTCTTGGCGCCGGCCGGGTCATGGGGACTGTGCACCCTGGCGATCTGCTTCTTCGGCGTGTACATGCTCGCCCGTCTGGCCACGCTCGGCTGGCGCGTCCGCCGTCCGCAGTGGCTCCGCGT
>JBMDWQ010000262.1:0-30129 GCA_048594675.1 Microbacterium sp.
GATGTACACATCTCTCCCCGTGCGTCGACAGCCCCCGAAACGCTGGCTCGCTGGACCTTTCCGTCCCTGACACGGGATGCGGCACGGGCAAGGCGCTGAGTGGAGCCGCCGTGTTTGACCGTCTTCGCGTCCATTCCACCATTCGACGCCCGATCAGACGCTGAGTAGCGGATCTGATCGGGCGTTTTCTCTTGTGTGGCGACGACACGAAGGCCGCGCGTCAGAGACCGTCGTCCTCGTTCCAGTCGTTCTGCCATCGCCAATCGATCGGTTCACTCAAGCGCTGGTAACGGATGTCGGTGGACAGGCGCATCACGCCATCCGGGTCGCTGTTGTCACCGGAAGCGTGAATGATGTGCGCGGAATGGACCACGACGTCGCCCGCTGCATAGTTCGCCGCCAGCCACCGGGCATCGTGCTCCTCCGCGAGGCGAGGCAGGTCGGCGGTGATGCTTCGCGCAGGGTGGGGGAGGGTCCCAGCAGCTTCCTGCTCGAGGACCCTGCGGTGGCTGCGCTCGAGGTAGAGCAGGCCTCCGCGAGAGACAGGGCAGTCTCCCAGGGGGATCCACATCGAGAGCACCCGATCGGTCCCCTCCCGGAGATAGACCAGGTCGTAGTGGGCTTGGGTCGCTGTTCCGATCCCGCTCTCGCCGGCCCGGGTGTGGCGGATGATCCGGCGCTTGTGCAGGTGAACGTCGTCGCCCAGCAACCACGAGAACCAGTCGCGGATGCGCGGTTGCGTCGTCAGAGCGTTGTAGTGATGTCCGGGGATGATGTCGTCGTAGAGGATCCGCCGCAGCTCCGCCAGGTCGACGGGGCCGGACGTGCCCCGCCCGTCGCGCGGATCGCTCGCGGCGGCAACCAGGCCCGTCGATCGCAGCGATGAGAAGTAGTACTCGCGAAACTGTTCGACGTTCTCGCGGTCGAGGTGACCCGTCAGGTACAGGTAACCCTCTCGCCGGAGCCTGCTCCAGAGCGCGTCTCGGTCATTGCGCTCCTCGAGAGGCACGGGCTCGAGGGCGCCGAAGCGCGTGGGGTCTTCATCGAGCGCGTATCCGTTGGACGTGATCACAGTTCAGCCTCTCGTAGAGGGTCGATTCGGAGCGTGCGTGCGGGACCGGTGAGGCACATCACGGTGATCTCCGTTCGCCCGATACCCATACCGCCGACACCCGGAGGGAGTCGTCAAGGAGCACGGCGTCCGCGTACATTCCGGGTTCGAGTGCGCCGAACTCGCGGTCGCGACGGATTGCGCGCGCGGGCACGACGGTCACCGATGCGACGGCATCGATGAGGGAGACACCTGCGGCAACGGTGCGACGGAGTGCCTCATCGAGTGTGATCGTGGACCCGGCGATGCTCTCGCCGCGGTGAAGCCTCGCTTCCCCGCGAACGACGTTGACATCGAGGCCCCCCAGTCGATACCGACCGTCGCCGAGCCCGGTCGCCGAGATGGAGTCGGTGATCAAGGCGACCCGTCGGGGCGCCGCAGCAAAGGTCGTCGCCACCACAGATGAGTGGAGGTGGATGCCGTCGTGAATCATCTCCAACGTGACGTGAGGCGATCTCAGAGCGGCCACGACCGGGCCAGGAGCGCGGTGGTGTATGCCCGGCATTCCGTTGAAGGCATGGGTGAGGACGGAGGCGCCGCGTTCGAATGCCTCCTTCGCGACGTCGAAGTCGGCGGCCGAATGACCGACGGCAACCACCACGCCGGCGTCGAGGAAACGATCGATCGTGTGGAAACGGTCGTCCAGCTCGGGAGCGAGCGTGACCTGCACGCAGCGCCCCTGGGCGGCGCGCAACAGATCTCGGGTTTCACCGTCCCGCGGCGCGCGCAAGACGCGAGGATCGTGGGCCCCGCGATACGTGTGGTTGAGGAACGGTCCTTCCACGTGGATGCCCAGCCACCGGTCGTCGGTACACGCTGCAAGGGACTCCACCACCTCGACGAGACGCGGCGCGGTCGCGCTGACGATCGATCCGACCAGGCGAGTGGTCCCGTGCCGCACGTGGTAATCGATGATCGTCGGCACGGCATCGGCCCCGTCCTCAAAGGACTGGCCGACGGCGCCATGGCAGTGCAGATCCACGAAGCCCGGCGTCAGGAAGGCGCCGGCGGCGTCGACCACCCGCGCCCCCGGCCGATAGCCTCGCTGCCATCCGGGCCCTTCCCCGACCGCCTCCACCCGACCTCGATGGAATCGGACCCATCCTCCCTCGACGATGGAGTGCTCCGTGACGAGCCGGCAGGAGTGGATCGTCGTCTCGTCGTCATCACTCAGCGATGACGACACGGTAGCCTGCCTCTCGCAGCGCGGTGTGCTGGGCCTCGGACACTGCCGCATCCGTGACCACCGTCTCCAGCGTGGAGGAATCACCCACCACCGCGAAGGCGCGCTTGCCGATCTTGCTCGAGTCGGCCACCACGACCGCGCGTCGTGCGCGGTGCACCATCAGCCGGTTGATCGCGGCCTCATCGGAGTTGTGAGTGCTCGCGCCCCAGTGCGCGTCCAGGGCATTGACGCCGACGAATGCGATGTCCATGTTGACGGCGGAAAGGACCTGTTCGGCGAAGCCGCCGACCAGTTCGTAGCTGCGTGGGTTGAGGACCCCTCCCACGACGACGACTTTGATCTGGGGGCGGGTCGCCAGCAGAGCCGCGATGTTGACGGAGTTTGTCACGACGGTGAGATTCTCGACGTCCGAATCGCGCTGGATGTCGGGTCGGGCCGCGAGCATGGTCGCTATCGCCGTCGTCGTGGTTCCTCCCGTCAGTCCGATCACGGCGCCGGTGGGCACGAGCTCGGAAGCCGCGCGAGCGATGAGCTCCTTCTGGTCGGCGTGCTGGTGGCTCTTGTAGCGGATCGGAAGATCGTAGGTGATCGACTGCGCCATCGCGCCGCCGCGGGTGCGGGTGAGCAACCGTTGTTCGGCGAGCGTGTCGAGGTCGCGGCGAGCCGTTGCCGGCGAGACGCCCAGGCGAGTGACGATGTCGTCGACGTCGATATGGCCGTCTTCGGCCAGGATGTCCAGAAGAAGGTTCAGGCGTTCCGCGCGTTTCATGGTTCTCTCCGGTTCCGTCGTGCCTCTTCGTCCGTCACCATTCTGTCGACACCGTCGACGCCGCGCTCGCGAACAATCGGAGCAGTCGCGCAGCTTCCTCGCTCATCGCCTCGATCGCCGGAGCCACATAGCGCCGTGAATCCACGACCAGAGGATCGTTCATCAGGACGTCTCGCACGCCCCGTGTGAAGAATCCATTGAGGTGGGTCGAGACGTTGATCTTCGTCATCCCGGCCGAGATCGCGGCGCGGATCTCGGCATCGGGCACACCGGACGATCCGTGGAGGACGAGGGGCACGTCGAGTGCCGCATGCAGTCGACGGATGAGATCGAGGTCCAGGCGTGCCGTTCGTGCCGCCATCGCATGGGAGGAACCGACAGCCACGGCCAGCGTGTCCACCCCTGTCGCTGCCAGAAACGAGCGGGCCTCCTCCGGATCGGTCCGCGCTCCGCTCGCGTGTGCGCCACCCTTGCCGCCGATCTCTCCCAACTCGCCCTCAACGAGGACCCCGCGTCGATGCGCGGCCGCGACGACGCGCGCGGTGCGGGCGACGTTCTGCTGGTACGGGTGCGTGCTCGCATCGAACATGACGGATCCGAAACCGAGTGAGATCGCTTGATCGACAAGGCGAGGATCCTCGGCATGATCGAGGTGAACAGCGACCGGCGTCGCGGCGGCACGAGCGACGGCGAGCGTGGCTCGTCCGATCGCCTCCAAGCCGCGGTGATACTCCGCGCAGTTCTGGGAGATCTGCAGGATGATCGGCAGTCCGGCTGCTTCGCTGGCGCGGGCCAGGCCGTCTGCCGTCTCCAGGTGCACGACGTTGAAGGCGCCGATGCCGACACCGCGCGCCGCCGCGTCATCGATGATCTCGCGTGCGAGGACGAGGGTCATGGCAGTTCCTCCGGGAATCGTGCGTCGATGCTGTCGATGTGTACGCGAAGCGCGAGGCGTTCGCTCAGCGCGGCGTCGCTGTCACCTGCCGCGGGGGCTGCGACCGCAGCCGCAGACCAGGCGCACGCTGCGCGAAGCAGGTGTTGGGGATCCGTGACCCCGCCAGCCAGGCCTGCGGCGATTGCGGCGACGGCGGCGTCGCCGGCTCCCGTCGCGTTTCCCGTGAGAGGGTCGTCCAACCAGCCGCGGCGGGGAGCGGAGCATCCGTCGGCTGACACGAGCCCGTCGGCGCCCAGGGAGCAGAAGACCGTCCCCGCTCCGCACTCAAGGAGCTCGTTCATCCCGTCGAGGAGTCGGGAGTGACCGACCGCGGCGGCCAGCTCCGCGCGATTGGGCTTGACCGCGTCTGCGCCGGCCGAGGCGGCAGCCCTGAGGGCGTCGCCTTGCAGGTCGGCGACGACAGGGACGCCCCGCGCGTGGGCTGCGTGCACGAGGGTTGTCACGAACTCGGGACCGATGCCGGCGGGGAGGCTGCCCGAGATCACGAGCGCGGCAGTATGGGGGAGCTGGGCGGTCACCGCGGCCACGAGAGCCGCAGACTCGTCATCGCTGAGCGGACCGCCCGGCTCCGTGAGAAGCGTGACCTCACTGGTTGCGGTCTCCACCACGGCTGCCGTGAGCCGCAGCTGCGCGCGGGAGGGAACTGCCGTGTAGGCGATGCCCGCCCGCCGGAGGTCGTTCTCGAAGAGGCTTCGGCCGTCGCCGCCGAGCGGGGCGATCACAGAGGTGTGATGGCCTCGTGCGTGCAGGACCCGCGCCACGTTGACCGCTTTCCCACCCGCACGAGACGACGCCGGCGAGACACGGAGCGTTTCCCCTCGTTGCAGCCGTTCGAGTGACCAGGTGAGGTCCCATGCGGGGTTGGGGCACACGCTGAGGATCACGACTGCTCTCCATTGCGTGCCCGCAACGCAGCGCCGATAACACCGGCATCGGGGCCGAGCTCAGAGGTGACGAGAACCGGTAGTGCGCCGTGCCGCAGCCGGACGCCCAGGCGCTCTTGCAGTGGCTGCCGGAGGGCTTCTCCGGCGGCGCTGAGCCCGCCTCCGAGCACGATGCGTTGCGGAGCGATGACCCGGGAGGCCTGCTCCAGGGCTCCCGCCAATGCGTCCAGCGCTTCGGACCAGACGGTCTCTGCGCGGGTGTCCCCCGCCGCGGCACGGGCAATCACATCCTTGGCGGTGACCGCGGGTTCGCCGTATCGACGCGCGATCGCGGTGGCAGAAGCGAGGGTCTCGACGCAACCGACGTTGCCGCAGCCGCACGGCCGGTCGCCACCGGCGGAGATGTGGCCGATCTCGCCGGCGTATCCGCCGCCGACGTGCGGTCGACCGTCGATGAACACAGCCGCAGCGATCCCGGTACCGATCACGACGACAAGAGCAGTGTCCACGCCCCGAGCCGCGCCCCAGGTGTACTCGGCCAGACCTGCGGACCGAACGTCTTGATCGAGGGTGACTGGTCGCTGCAGGCGCGCCTCGGCGAGCTCACGCAGCGGTGCGTCGTGCCAACCGAGGTTGCTGGAACGGATGCCGACGCCGCGTACCGGATCCACGATGCCGGGTACAGCGATGCCCACTCTGTCAATGCGGTCCCCAGACGATGTCCGCTCGGTGACGATGCGCTCCACCTGATCGAGAAGCGTGTCCACCGGTGCCTCTGGGCGCGCGTTTGTCGGCGTGCGGCGGATGTCGCGGAGCACTCCTTCTTGCGTCACGGTGCACGACTTGATGTCCGTGCCGCCGACGTCGACCCCCACGACCGCCGGGCCCTTTCCCAGACGGAGATCCCTGTTGCTCATCCGTGCTCCGTTCGGCTGTGCCGGAGGATCGTCATGCGAGGATGACCGAACGCGTGAGGTTGCGTGGCTGGTCCGGGTTGAGTCCCTGCCGCCGTGCCCTGCTGAGCGCGACGAGCTGGATACGGACGAGCTCGGCGAGCGGGTCGTTACCGGAGTTTTCGAATCGCGCACCGGTCGAGGAAGTGTCGGCGTCGATTCCGGGCGGGGGAGTGCCCAGGGTCCAGGTCACTCGGCCCGGAGCGGCGATCGCGATCGGTCCGTGCCGATACTCGTTCGCGGGGTAGGACTCGGTCCATGCCTGGGCGGTCTCGCGCATCTTCAAGGCGGCTTCATGCGCGAGCCCGACGGTCCACCCATCGCCGAGGAAGGTGTACTGCTCGGCGTCGAGCAGCTCGTGCGGTGCGGACTCGTCGATGACCGCGGTGGCGTCGGTGACGGCCTGGCGGAGGTCATCGCCGAGCGCCGCGCGCATGAGCGCGATCGTCGTGGTGGCGAAGCGGGTCTGGACCACGGAGTGCTCGTCGGCGAACGGCAGCGAGAGAGTGGTGTCTGCGACACGGGTCAGCGGCGACTGCGGGTCTGCCACGATCGCGATCGTGGGCATCACTCCGCGCAGCGACTCGGCGACCTCGAGGATCTCGGTCGTCGTTCCGGAGCGGGAGATGAGCAGCGCGGCGTCGTACGTGCGGAGGTTCAGGGAGGGAAGCGCCGAGGCGGCGTATGCATCGGTCGCTCCGACCGCCGCACGCTCGCGCAGCGCCGCGTAGCACTGCCCGACGAACCAGGAGGTGCCGCATCCGATCGCGATCACCCGCTCTCCGGGCCGGGTCAGCTCACCGTGGTGCTCGGTGAGGCCGGCTGCGCGCTCCCACAGTGACGGCTGCGACCGCAACTCCGCCTCCATGGCGAGGCCTCCGAGAGGTGTCGGTGTCATGGTAATGCTCACTTCCTGGTTGATTCGTCCTAGCAGCATGACGCAAAACGATTCTTTGATCAAGGTTTTGATCAGAAGTGCTTGATTTTGACGAGTGAGGCATGCTCTACTTGCTCCACACGTCAGGGAGCGCAGGGTCGCGCATCCCGACAGCAGGCATTCGACCGAAGCGATACGCGCCGAGGCGGACGGCGGCTGTACACACGTCACTTCGAAGGGACAGACACATGTCGACAGTTCACCGCCCGCGGCGGCTCGCGGTTCTCCTCTTGGCCGGTGCGCTCGCCGCCTCGTTGGGTGGCTGCGCCAGCGGACAGACTCCGGCGTCAGATGAGAAGGTGCGGCTGTCGTACGGAATCTGGGATGCCTCGGCGGAGCCGGCGATGAAGCAGATCGCCGCTGCCTTCACGAAGGAGCACCCGAATGTCTCGGTCGAGGTTCAGGTGATCCCCTGGGAGCAGTACTGGACCAAGCTCCAGACCGCGGCCACCAGTGGGTCGGCTCCAGATGTGTTCTGGATGAGCCCGGTGAACTTCCAGCTGTATGCGTCCAACGGAGTGCTGGCCCCGTTCGACAACCCCGACACCGAGCCCTACCCGGCTGTCCTCGTCGACGCCGCGACGTACGACGGCAAGGTCTACGGCCTGCCGAAGGACGTCAGCACGATCGGCGTCTACTACAACACCGAGCTCTTCGATGCGGCAGGCCTGGCCTATCCATCGGCGGGGTGGACGTGGGACGACTACCTGAAGACCGCGGCCGTGCTCACCGACGCGTCCGCGGGGGTGTGGGGCAGCGCCGCCCAGCTGGCGCCCCAAACCGGGTACTACAACACGATCGCCCAGGCGGGTGGGTACGTCATCAGCCCGGATGGGAAGACGACGGGCTACGATCAGCCTGCGGCGGCCACCGGCATCGAGTTCTGGACCGACCAGATCGCCTCGGGCGTCTCGCCCACGTCCCAGCAGATGACCGACACCTCGCCTCTTGACATGTTCGCAGCAGGGAAGATCGCGATGCTGTGGGGAGGCTCGTGGGCGGTGTCGTCGTTCTCCCAGAACGAGGACATCAAGGACCATTTCGATATCGCGCCGTTGCCCGCAGGATCCGCGGGCAATCAGTCGACCGTCGTGTCGTTGACCAACGTGGCCTTCGCCCGTTCGCCCCATCTCAGCTGGGCGCAGAAGTTCGCCACTTTCGCCAGCGGTGAGGACGCCGCGAAGATCCAGGCGGCCACGGGCGCACTCATCCCCGCTTACGAAGGCACGCAGGGTGCCTGGGTGGACTCGCTGCCGGACTACAACCTGCAGGTGTTCGTCGACGCGATCGACGGGGCGGTGCCGTACCCGGTCTCCAAGAACACGTCTGTGTGGACCACATTCGAGAGTGAGATCCTCTCGCAGGTGTGGGCCGGCGAGACCAGCGTCTCGGCAGGGCTCACCGACCTCGCAGGCAAGATGCAGCGGGCGTTGGACGCGGAGAACGAGTGAATCCCCGATGACGGTCCTCCACGCACGTCGTCCCGGGTCTCGCGGTGAAGTCGCCGCGGGTCCCGGGACCCCACCGGCTCTGCGTCGGCGCTCCCTGGGCGCCTCGGGGTGGTGGGCCATCCTCTTCGTCGGTCCGACTGCTCTCGGCCTCGTCGTCTTCTACTTCTGGCCCGCCGTTCGCACGTTCGTGCTCTCCTTCAGCAAGGTGGGGCCGTTCGGCGGATCGGAGTGGGTGGGAGTCGACAACTATGTCGGGCTCTTCACCGAACCGGCGCTGCTGGGTGCACTGCTGAACACCATGGCGTTCACCCTCGTCTCCTTGGCGGGCATTCCCCTCGCCCTCGTTCTGGCGGCGCTTCTCAATACGCGGGGTCTGCGCGGCGTGACGGTATACCGGATGCTGTACTTCCTGCCGGTGGTGACGATGCCGGCCGCGGTCGCGATGGTCTGGCGGATGCTTTACAACGGTGACTACGGCATCCTCAACCAGTTCCTCGGCGCGTTCGGGATTACAGGGACGAGCTGGCTGACTAATCCCGACACCGCCTTGATCGCGGTCGCTCTCGTCGCCATCTGGGGCGGACTGGGCACGAGCATCGTCATCTTCCTTGCCGCGCTGCAGGGTGTGCCCCCGTCGGTGATCGAGGCGGCGGCGCTGGATGGAGCCGGACCCGTGCGCACGTTCGTTCACGTCACGATGCCCCTGCTCACCCCGAGCATCTTCTTCGTGAGCATCATCAACGTGATCGGTTCGCTGCAGGTCTTCGACATCGTCTACATGATGGTCGGGCCCTACAACCCGGCTGCGCCCCACACCAAGACCATCGTGTACTTGTTCTACCAAGCGGGCTTCGTCAACAACGATCGAGGGTCGGCGGCGGCGATCGCCTTCGTCCTGCTCGCCCTCATCCTCGGGCTCACCGTCCTGCAGTTCCGACTCCAGAAGAAGTGGGTGCACTATGCCTGATCCGGCAGTGACGACGGCGCGCATCGTCGTGGGGGAGTCGTCGGTCGTACGCGCCCGGTCGCGCCAGCCATGGCTCGTCCACGTGCTGCTGATCTCGGGCGCGGTCGTGATGATCTTCCCTTTCGTCTGGCAAACGCTCACCGCGTTCAAGACGTTCGGAGGAGCCATCCAAGTACCTCCCCAGGTCCTCCCCGACCCATGGGAGTTCGGGAACTTCGCCGCCGTCTTCGAGGCGATTCCGTTTGGTCAGATGTTCCTCACCTCTGTAGGGATCACCGTCATTCGCACTCTGGGTGTCGTGGTCTTGTGCACGATGGCGGGCTACTGCTTCGCGCGCATTCCCTTCCGGGGGCGAGAAGCGCTCTTCCTGGCGTTCCTCTCGATCCTGATGGTGCCGTCCCAGCTCTATCTCCTGCCGCAATACGAGATCGTGCAGTCATTGGGCTGGCTCGACAGCGTGCAGGGGCTCGTCGTGCCTGGCTTGTTCAGCGCCTTCGGCACCTTCCTCATGCGCCAGTTCTTCATCACGCTACCGGCAGAGCTGGAGGAGGCCGCGCGCATCGACGGGGCCAACGTCTGGCAGACCTTCGTCTCGATCATGCTGCCGCTGGCCCGGCCTGGCGTCATCGCCCTGACCGTGTTCACCGTGCTGTGGTCGTGGAACGACTTCCTGTGGCCCCTGGTGATCACCACGAGCCCGCAGTCCATGCCCTTGTCGGTGGGGCTGCTGCAGCTGGTCGGCATCCATGCCACCGACTTCCCGGTGCTGATGGCGGGCTCGCTGCTGGCGTCGCTTCCGATGATCGTCGTGTTCTTCTTCCTGCAGAAGCAATTCATTCAAGGCATCGCCTTCTCGGGCGGAAAGGGGTGACCCCGATGAGATTCGCGTCCATTGGAGTGGGGGCGCGCAGCTACCTGGCTTCGCTGGTGACGGAGTATGGCGGACGCGTGACGGTCGCCGCCGATGTGAGCGCCCGGGGTCGTGAACGCGCGCGCGAGCAATTCCCCGGTGCACGCGTCTTCGCATCACACGAGAGCATCGACGCGGATGACGTCGACGCCGCTTTCGTGCTCACCCCGGATCACACACACGCGGATATCGCGGTCGACCTTCTCGAGCGCGGAATCGCCGTGTACTTGGAGAAGCCGATGGCGACGTCGGTGGAAGACTGCGACCGCATCCTCGAGGCGGCCTTCCGGTCCCGCACCCCTCTCTACGTCGGGCACAACATGCGCCACATGCCGGTAGTCCGACTGATGCGGGAGATCATCAAGAGAGGCGAGATCGGTGAGGTCCAAGCGGTGTGGTGCCGTCACTTCGTGGGGCACGGCGGCGACTTCTACTTCCATGACTGGCATGCCGAACGATCGAAGGGCGTCAGCCTTC
Source organism: Microbacterium sp. (assembly GCA_048594675.1). Classification (GTDB taxonomy): domain Bacteria; phylum Actinomycetota; class Actinomycetes; order Actinomycetales; family Microbacteriaceae; genus Microbacterium. The sequence continues at coordinate 10,601 of JBMDWQ010000262.1, forward strand.
TCCTGCAGAAGGGCGTGCACGATCTCGATGTCATCCACTGGTTGAGTGGTGCGGCGGCCAGGGACGTCTCCGCGATGGGCGATCTGATGCTGTATGGGCGAATTCCGCACCGTCGTGACAACTCCGACCGGCTCATCGGGCTCGCCGACCCCTCCCACTGGCCGCCCCTCAGTCAGGTCGACCTCAATCCCGTCGTCGACGTCGAGGACGTGTCGATGGTGAATCTGCGCCTTCACAATGGAGTGCTCGGAAGCTACATGCAGTGCCATTTCACTCCGGACTACTGGCGCAACTACACCGTGATCGGCACGGAGGGACGCCTCGAGAACTTCGGAGACACCGCGGGGGGAGTGGTGCGCGTGTGGAACCGCCGGAGCGACTACTCACCCGATGGCGATACGACCTATCCGGTCTCCGACGGTGAAGGGTCTCACGGCGGTGCGGACCTTGCGATCATCGGCGAGTTCGTCCGGTTCCTCGCCGAGGGGCAGACAACCGAGACCTCTCCCGTGGAAGCACGAGACGCGGTAGCTGCCGCCGTAGCAGCCACCGAGTCCCTGCGGCATGGCAGTGCGCCGCAGCACACGACTCCGCTGGCGGAGCACCTCCGCTCGTACTTCGCCGCGATACAAGGACTGGGCAGATCATGACCGCAGAGAGCTGGGAGTTCGTTCTCGTTGATGCTCTGGAGAAGGTGCACCCGACCCGCCCACCTCGCCCGCTCCACCCGCGGACGCGACTGCGTGGCTTCCTCGGGGAGACGATCTCGTTTCAGATCGCCTACCGGCCGCCGCTCATCTCCGACTTTCGCGATGCCTCTTCCCTGACCCTCCGCGTGGAGGGCGAGGCCTCCGACCTCGTGACGGCGCATGCAGTGGAGCTGGTCCCGTGCGTGCTTCCCGCCTTCGCGGCGCATGATGACGGGTACGAGCGAGATGACCCTGGCCTCTACCCGGACCTGTTGCGACCCCTCGACGAGGCAGCGGTGCCCGTCGGGATCGCGCGCTGGTCGTCGCTCTGGTTCGACGTCGTCACCACACAACCGCAGCGGGCAGGGGACCACCTCCTCGAGATCGTCTTGTCAGATCGAGCTGGTCGAGTGGTCCACCGGCAGAGCGTCCAGGTGGAAATCGTGCCGGGGTTGCTTCCTCCCTCTGACGTCGTCAACACCCACTGGTTCCACGCCGATGCCCTGGCGGACTACTACGGCGTCGACGTCTTCAGCGAGGATCACTGGCGCATCATCGAGAACTTCCTTCAAGCGGCAGCCGATATGGGCGCAAACTCGGTGCTCACCCCTGTCTGGACACCGCCGGTGGACACCGCACCGGGGACGTATCGCACCTCGGTCCAGCTTGTCGAGATATCGCTAGATCGCTCCGGCGCTCACGCGTTCGACTTCTCTCGGCTTCGCCGGTGGCTCGAGGCGGCTCGACGCGCAGGTATCCCACGCGTCGAGGTGCCGCACCTGTTCACTCAGTGGGGCGCCGAGTTCACTCCGGCGATCGTCGTGCGGCACGGTGGGCGGCTGCACCGGCAGTTCGGGTGGGACGTCCCCGCCACCGATCCGGCGTACCGCGACTTGCTCGCCGCGCTCCTGCCCGCCCTCTGCGACGTCCTCGACCAGGAGGTGGGCCGCGAGAACGTGGTGTTCCACATCTCGGACGAGCCGTCGGGCGTCGACGGGCTCCAGTCGTACTCGCGCGCCCGCGACGTCATCGCCGACCTGCTGGAAGGGTGGACGGTGGTCGATGCCCTCAGCGATCGAGCGTTCTACGACTCGGGAGCGGTTCGGGTTCCCGTCGTCGCCGTCGACCACGTCTCCGATTTCCTCCCCTCTCGCCCGCACAACCTCTGGGTGTACTACTGCGTCGCGCAAGTCGACCGAGTCGCGAACCGATTCCTCGCCCTCCCGTCGGCGCGCAATCGCGTCCTCGGGCACCAGATGTACGTCTTCGAGATTGACGGCTTCCTTCACTGGGGATTCAACTTCTACTACTCCCAGTACGCCGAGCGACTCATCGACCCCTTCAGGGACACGTGCGCCGGTGGTGCCTTCATCGGCGGTGACTCGTTCGCCGTGTATCCAGGCCCCGACGGGCAAGCGCTGCCTTCACTGCGCTCCAAGGTTCATGCGCAGATGGTCTGGGACCTTCGCGCGTTCGCCGAGGCGGCGCGCCTCTACGGGCGCGATGCGGTGCTGAGGGTCTTGGATCCCGAGGGAACGCTGCGGTTCGACACTTTCAGCTACGACCCTCAGCACTACCTCGACGTCCGCGCCGCCATCGACGACCTCATCATCGGAGCCACGCAGGGCACCTGACCAGAACACGCACCGTCGTATGCTCGCAGCATGGCTTCCCCCGTGCTGGATCCCGAGTCGCCGCCGATCGTCGGTGCCGGTCCGGGCGAGGCGTTCGTCCGCTTCGTCGCGAACGCGTTCCGGCTGCGAGGTCGCGCCAGCCGCAGCGAGTACTGGTGGTGGATGCTCATCAATCTCGTCGTCGTGACGCTGACGCAGTTCGCGCTGCCGTGGCTGATCGAGCATCGCCTGCCGCAGCCGGCGCTGCTGTTCGGCCCCTTCGGGCCGTGGCTGGCCGCCAACGTCACCCTGTTCTCGGTCGCCCCGACGGAGGCGCCGCAGACGGCTCTCGTCGCGGGCATCCTCATCGCCTCCGGTGTGTGGATGCTCTTGACTCTCGTGCCCGGCTACACCGTGGCGGTGCGGCGCCTCCACGACTCCAACCTCTCCGGGTGGTGGGTGGTGCTCGTGCTGCTGCCGGTCGGACCGCTCATCGTGCTCCTGCTCGCGACGCGGCGCTCCCGCCCCGAGGGCGCGCGGTTCGACTGATCGCCGACCGGCGCCCCCGGCGACGCGCACCGCGAAGTCACGCGTGGACGGACGCGCCGGCCGCGAGACGCGCCGTCGCGCGTTCCTCGGCGGCGGCGAGGGGAGTGATACCGCGCGCGGCCGCCTCCCCGAAGATGAGCCGCAGGGTGTCGCCGATCGCGGCGACGCGGGCCATTGTCTCCTCGCGACCCGCGAGTCGCTTCGCTTCCAGATCGAGTTAGATGACGCCGCCCGCGTTCACGACGAAGTCCGGAGCGTAGAGGATGCCCCGCTGCGCGAGGCGCTCCGCCCCGGCACGGTCGGCGAGGGGGTTGTTGGCGGGGCCGCACACCGCGCGGGCGGCGAGCACGTCGATCACCTCGTCGGTCAGGAGTCCGCCGATTCCCGCCGGCACGAAGACGTCCGCCGCGACGAGATGCTCGGTGCCTGGTTCCGCCCAGTGGGCCCCGAGTTCAGCGGCGAGGTGGCGCTTGGCGGGGTTGACGTCGGTGACCGTCAGCACCGCGCCCTCCGTCGCGAGTCGGACAGCGAGGCGGCTCCCCACCTGTCCGAGACCCGACACGGTGATTCGCCGACCCGCCACATCGCCGGAACCGGTCACCTGCTCGAGCGTGGCGCGGAGCGACTCGTAGACACCGAGGCTCGTGGGGCCCGCCGGTTCGCCGGATCCGCCGACCGCGTCGGGAAGACCGACGACATGGGCGGTCCGCTCGCTCACGACGAGCATGTCCTCCGTGGTCGACCCGACGTCCTCCGCGGTCCGGTAGCGGCCGTCGAAGGTCTCCACCACGTCGCCGAGGTCGAGGAAGGCGGCGCGGCGACGCTCCGCGTCGAGCACGGTGCCCTCCGGAAGGCAGACGACCGACTTCCCGCCTCCGGCGTCGAGCCCGGCCGCCGCGTTCTTGAGGGTCATCGCCGCCGAGAGGCGCAAGGCGTCGGACACGGCATCCGACCACGAGGGGTAGGTCCACAGCCGTGCCCCGCCCAACGCGGAGCCGAGCACGGAGGAGTGGAGGGCCACGGTGATCACCAACCCGCTCCGTGGACCCGTCGTCACCTCCACGCGTTCGTGGGTGAAATCGGGCAAGGGCAGGGTAGGCGTCATGACATCCTCTTTCGGCGGCCTTGTGGGCTCTGCGCTCCGGTGACCGCGGCGTTGCGATCCCCGCCGCCCATTCTGCCTCACCTTGTCGGCCGCGCGCGGTGCGTGGGGCGATCGTGTGTCGCCGTCTCACCGGGCCAAAAGCAGGGCGGGGGGCCGGATCCGTGGACTTCGCCACTGATCCGGCGGGTGTGGCCTGCTTCTGGCCCGCCTCGTCGGCTCCTCCCCGGTCCCGTCCCGAATGCGCGATGTCACTTTTGGCGGCTCCGAGCGAGCGGACGGCCGCGGGCGGCGTCACCGTACCGGGGTGGACGACCTTCTCTCGCTCTCTCCGATCCGGCAACAGCCGCACGCCGCGCGCACCGCGGATCTGCGTCGGAATGGCCAATCGCGCCGACGGATCGCGGCGGCAGTCGCCGACGGCTCGCTCATCCGGCTCCATCAGGGCCTCTACTGCCACCCCGGCGTCGATCCCTCCTGCCAAGACGCCGCTCGTGCGCGGGGCCGGCTCGCCTGCGTGTCGGAGCTGCGCCGTCGCGGCGTGTTCGTCCGCGACGGGTCCCGCCTCCATCTCCACATCCGGCCGACATCTGCTCGGCTCGTCGCGGTGCCGGCCGGAGCCCGCGTGCACCGCGAGGTTCTGGTGCGCGAACCCCATCCGCGCTCAATGACCGTCGATCTCTTCGATGCGGTGCGGTGCGCCGTGCTGTGCCAGGATCCCCGCGCGGCGATCGCGACGATTGACTCCGCCCTCCACCAAGGGCTCCTGAGCGAAGACGACCTTGACCAGCTCTTTGCGGCACTGCCCCGCCGGTATCTGCGCCTGCGTCGTCTGCTGGATGCGCGGGCCGAGTCCGGCCCCGAGTCGCTCTTGCGACTGATCCTCCGCGCCATCGGTGTCCGCTTCGACGCCCAGGTGCAGATCGCCGGCGTCGGTCGGGTGGACTTCCTGATCGCCGGATGGCTCATCGTCGAGTGCGACAGTAAGCAGTTCCACTCCGAATGGCGAGCGCAGATGCGCGACCGCGACCGCGATCTCGCCGCCGCAGCGCAGGGATACCTCGTGCTCCGTGTCACGGCGCAGGACATCCTCTTCGACCCGGCACGGGTTCACGCCGCCATTCGTGGAGCCGTGTCACGGGGCCGTCGCGTACCAAAAGCAGGCTGAGACGGCAGGAAGGGCGGTCCGGGGTGGTCGGCGGCCGGTTCAGCCTGCTCTTGGCGCGGGAGTGGGGGCGGGGCGGGCTCCGCCGCGGGGAGGGCTCCGCGGGGGACTCAGGCCTGATCGAGGCGGGCGCGCCAGTCGAGCGGCACGCGGCCCCGCGGGCCCGGCGCGGGCTGGGCGTCGGGATGGCTGGTGGGCGGCGCGAGAGGAGGACCGTCGACCAGTTCCTCGGCGACATAGTCCCAGAACCAGTCCTCGCCAGGCTCGAAGCTCTGGATGTAGCGGTGACCGGTCGCGTGGAAGTGCGCCGTCGCGTGCTTGGCGAGGGAGCTGTCGCAGCAGCCCACGTGGCCGCACGTCGCGCAGCGGCGCAGGTGCACCCACCACCCTCCGGCTTCGTCGCATTCGACGCACCCGTTGCCTGAGGGGGAAACGGTGGTGTCGATCTCTGCGTCGGTCATCGTGCTGTCCTCTCCATCGTGGAACGATCCGGGCCGGTGGGTCATCCGGCCAGGGCCCGGTGTACCGAGGCGACGGCGCTGGATCCTTCGCCGACGGCCGCCGCGACCCGCTTCATCGAGCCGCGACGCACATCTCCCGCGGCGAAGACGCGCGGAGTGGAGGTCTCGAACGGGAGCGGTTCCCGGCCGAGGTGCTGCCACCGCTGCAGGGACTGCACGGCCACATCCGTCCCGGTGCGGATGAAGCCGTCGTGGTCGCGGTCGAGTCCCGGCACCCACGACGTCGCGGGATCAGCCCCGATGAAGCAGAACAGGCCGCGTGCGTCGAGCCGCCCTGCCGTGTCGATCGTCACGGACTGGAGCGACGTGTCGCCGTCGAGGGCGACGACGTGCGACTCCCGGTGGATCTGGATCCGCGGCTCTTCGACGAGGCGGTCGACAAGGTACGACGACATCCGGGAGCCCAGATCGGTGCCGCGGACGACGAGATGCACGGGCGAGCCGTGGGCAGCCAGGTACAGGGCCGCTTGTCCCGCGGAGTTGGCGCCACCGACGACCACGGCCGGCGCTCCGGTCACCTGGCGCACCTCCAGGGGCGTCGCCGCGTAGTAGATGCCCGCGCGTTCGAAGTCGCTCCACCGGTCGATCGACAGGCGTCGGTAGGCGGCACCGGAGGTCACCACGACGGAGCGCGTGCGGACCACGCGTCCGTCGGCGAGGGTCACCTCCAGGGCGTCGTCGACGGCGCCGAGGTCGACCGCCTCGCAGGGGGCGTACACGCGCACACCGAACTTGAGGGCCTGCAGAGTCGCCTGCCCGATGAGGTCGCCGCCGCTGACACCGAACGGGAAACCGAGGAAGTTCTCGATCCGCGACGTCGCTGCCGCCTGTCCGCCAGGAGCCACCGCGTCCAGGAGCACCGTATCGAGGCCCTCGGACGCGCCATAGATGGCGGCCGCGAGCCCGGCGGGCCCGCCGCCCACCACGACGAGGTCGACCACCTCGTCGGCCGTCGACTGATAGCTCAGCCCGAGGCGCTCGGCGACAATGCCCGGAGTCGCGTGCGGCACGGGCTCGCCCTGGATGAACGCGAGCGGCAGGTCGGCCTCGGAGAAATCGTGGCCCATCAGGTAGTCGTCGCCGGGAGTGAGGGCGACGGCGGCATGCACCAGGTCCACACGTTCGGCGAATCGGCGCAGGGCGAGGAAGTCGCTGGAGGAGCTGTAACCGACGAACTTGAGCGTCATGGCCGCCGGTCCGTTGCGCAGTGACTCGCGCCGAGCCCACAGCGCGTGGAGGATCACGTCGCTGAGCTCGTCGTCCTCGTTCATGAGCTGGCGCAGCTCCGTCCGGCTGATCCGCCGCACCCGGCCGGGGCCGGTCGCCCGCGCGGAGAGGAAGGCGCCCTGCCCGTTGAGCAGCCCCAGCTCTCCGGCGAAGGTGCGGGGTCCCATCCGCGTGATGACCGCTTCCGCCACCCAGCGGAGGGCATCGCGGACGATCTCGATCTCGCCCTCCTCGATGACGATGAGGTCGTAGTCTCGCTCGCCGGAGCGGAACACGTACTCGCCCTCGCTCACCTCGTGAGGGGTGCCCACCGCCGTCAGCCGAGCCCACTGCGCGTCGGTGAGGGTCGGCGAGAGCGTGGGATCGATGGGGGCGTCTGTCATGGGGACCTCCGGGTGTCCAAGGTGTGTGACCGGCCGGCTTACGCGCCGGCGGCCTGCGTCGTGCTCGCCGCGCCCGTCGCCGATGTCTCCTGCAGGGCACGGATGAGGGACTGGGCGTCGTACGGGCCGACGTGGCGCCGCCCATTGAGGAAGAACGTGGGGACGGACGTGACTCCCATGGCCTCGGCGTCGAGCATGTCGTCGCGGACGCGGGCGGTGACCTCCGCCGATTCCAGATCACGCTCGAACCGTTCGACGTCGAGATCGAGGCGGCGTGCGAGACGCACGATGTCGGAGGGAAGCTGGTTCTCCTGGTCGGCGAACAGTCCGCGCTCGAACTCGAAGAACTTCCCCTGCAGGGCCGCTGCCTCTGCGGCCTCGGCGCCGGCGAGGGCGTTGGGATGCTGCGTCGTCAACGGAGCGTGACGCCACACGTACCGCAACTGATCACCGAGCTCGGCGTGCACTTCCTGGATCGAGCCGGATGCCTTCAAGCAGAACTCGCACTGGAAGTCGCCGTACTCCACGATGGTGAAGGGCGCGTCGGGGGAGCCCCAGATGTGGTCGCGGCGGGGGTCCACGGGGCGGACGAGCGTCTGGCCCGTATCGATGTCGCCGCGGACCGCATCGGAGATCCGGAACACCACGGTGGCGAGGAGGAACGCGATCACAGAGGCCGCGAGCACCCCCACGCGCGCCTCGTTCTGCGCGGAAGGATCCGAGATGGCGAGATCGATGATGAAGAGCGAGATCGTGAAGCCGATGCCGCTGAGGGCTGCGCCGCCCGCGATCCGGTCGAGGGTCAGGCCGGGGCCGAACTCACCCAGCCGGAAGACGCGCAGGAGCGCCGTGGATCCGAAGATGCCGAGGAACTTGCCGACGACGAGTCCGGCGACGATGCCCCAGGTCAGCGGGGACCGAAGCGCGCCGGCGAGGATGTCTCCCGTGATGACGACGCCCGCGTTGGCGAGGGCGAACAGCGGCAGGATGACGTACGCGACGTAGGGCGCGTAGGCGGACTGCAGTCGTTCGTTGATGGAGATCGACTCGCGCAGGCTGTTCGCGGCCGCGCGGGCGTACTGCGTGTTCGGCGACTGGCGGAAGGTACGGGCCAGCTCCAGCGCGTGCTCCACGTCGCGGCGGTTCGGACGGTAGACGGGCACGAGGAGCGCGATGGCGACGCCGGCCAGCGTCGGGTGCACGCCGGAGGCGAGGAATGCCAGCCACACGATGATCGCGAGAGTCGCGTAGACCGGTCCTCGGCCGCTGCGCAGGTACCGCGTCGCGAAGACGCCGGCGAGCCCCACGGCGGCCACGGCGAGCCACATCGGCTCGAAGGAGTCGGTGTAGACGAGCGCGATGATGCTGAGGGCTCCGATGTCGTCGACGACGGCGAGGGCCAGGAGGAAGATGCGCAGCCGCCCTGGCACGCGCGGTCCGATGAGGGCGAGCGCGCCGACGAGGAAGGCGGTGTCGGTCGAGATCACGACACCCCACGCGGCGGCGTGCCCCGACGGCGCGGCGATGAGCACGAACAGGAGCGCCGGGAGGGCGAGCCCGGCGATCGCCGCGATGACGGGCACCATGGCCCGGGACCAGCTGGTGAGCTCGCCGATCGCGAACTCCCTGCGCACTTCGAGCCCCACCGTGAAGAAGAAGATCGCCATCAGCGCGTCGTTCACGAGCGCGTGGAGCGTGAACTCCAGGTGGAGGTCGCCGAGTCCGATGCTGAGGTGCGTCTCCCAGAAGGTCGCGTAGGTTCCGGACGCGTTCGCCCACACGATCGCGACCACCGTGGCGACCAGCAGCAGGAGGGCCCCGACGCGGGCCTGACCCATGGCGCGGATCGTGGCGGCGATCGAGGTGCGTTTCCGCGGCGTGCGACGGTCCGTTCCTGCGCGCGGTCGACGCCCCGCGCTCTGCGGCGCGGGGCGTTCTGCGGGAGTGCCGCTGGTGGTGGTCGACGAAATGGTCATGCGTGTGCGCCGTCCTTCGCAGGTCTTCGCTGTCGTCTGCGTCTGAGAATAGGGGCTCGCAGAGGGGCAGGGGTCGTGTTCGCTCTGCGATGCTCCGCCGGGAGCACCCTAAGCTGTCTCCGACCGGACCCGATCGATAGCCTTCGCCGAGGAGAGACCCGATGACGTCGTCGCCGCTTCCCGCCCGCAGCCGACTCGTCCAAGAGGCACTGATCGCGGCGGGGGTCGCCGGCGAGATCGTCGTGCTCCCCGACGCCGCATCCACCGCCGCGCTCGCCGCCGAGGCGCTCGGTGTGGAGGTCGGCGCGATCGCGAACAGCCTCGTCTTCTGGTCCGACGGGGAGCCGCTCCTGGTGATGACCAGTGGCGCGCACCGGGTCGACACGAAGGCCCTCGCGGAACGCCTCGGCCGCGACCGCATCGAGCGAGCCAGCGTCGATCAGGTGCGGGAGGCCACGGGGCAAGCGATCGGGGGTGTCGCCCCGACGGGCCACCCGACGGCGCTGACGACCGTCGTCGACGAGGCGCTCGCGGAGTACTCAGAGATCTGGGCCGCCGGAGGCACCCCGCACACGGTGTTCCCGTTGACGTTCGACGAGCTCGTGCGCGTGACCGGCGGCGTCGTCAGCAAAGTGGACTGACGACGCCGCGCCTCAGCGTCCCGCGATCTCCCACGCCGTGACGGCCGCAGCGGCCGACCATGCTTGTGGCCGGCACGCGGCCGGGTAGGGAGCCGGAGCCCGCACCTCGCGCGCATCGTCGCCGGCGTGCAGCTCTGGTACGCGATAGTCGAAGGCCTCAGCCGCCGCGAGGAGGCCGGCCACGACGCTCCGAGCGTCGTCGATCAGGCCCGCGCGGGCCATCCCGCGCGCGACGATCGCGGTGTCGTGCGTCCAGACGCTCCCGCCGTGGTAGCTGAGCGGCCAGTACCCCGCCGCCTGAGTGGACAGCGTCCGCAGTCCGAACCCGGACGACACGGTCTGCCCGCACAGGAGAGCTGAGACTGCGGCCTCGTCCTCCGGGTCGAGGATCCCGGTGCCGAGCAGGTGCCCGGCGTTGGTCGTGAGCGTATCGACGGGCGCGCCATGGCGGTCGAGCGCGATCGCGGGGTACCGGCCCTCGGCCGTGGTGACCCAGAAGCGCTCCGCGAAGCGTCCCTTGAGCTGCGCCGCCCACGCTCGCAGCTCCGAGGAGCCGGGCCGATCGAAGCGGTCGAGCAGGCCCGCCGCCCCCTGAGCGGCCTCGTACGCGTAGCCCTGCACCTCGCTCAGTGCGATCGGGCCCTCCGCGAGCGAGCCGCTTCGCCACTGGATGGAGTCGCCCGAGTCCTTCCAGCCTTGGTTGGACAGCCCGTGCCCGGTCTCGTCGACGTAATCGAGGAAGCCGTGTGCACCGACGCTGGTCGTGATCCACTCCAGCGCCGCCTCCAGGTGGGGGAGGAGCGCGCGCACCTCCGCCTCGGGCATCCCCGCCTCGGCGGCTTCCACGAGGAGGCACACCCACAGGGCCGTCGCGTCGACGGTGCCGTAGTAGAGCGGCGGGAGCACGATTCCCTCGCCGGGCATGGCGAGCTCGCCGGAGCGGAGCTCGTGCATGATCTTTCCCGGCTGCTCGGCCGTCTCGGGATCGTTCTTCGTGCCCTGCAGTCGGGCGAGCACGCGCAAGGTGGAGGCCGCCGTCGTGACGTCGAGCGGCAGAAGCAGCCGCGCTGCCCAGAGTGAGTCACGGCCGAACAGCGTGAAGAACCACGGCGCCCCTGCGGCGAAGAAGACGTCGTCGGGGTGGTCGGGGAGCGCCAGCCGAAGGGCGTCGAGGTCTCCCAGCGCGCGATCGAGCCAACGCGAGAGGCGGGGGTCGGCCGTCGGTGCGACCACCGGTGCCGACCACGGAGCGGGGGCGGCGACACCGCGGACGACGAGCGACGGATCGTCCATCGTGACGCTCCACTCCACGGTCGCGGAGCCGAACGGTTCCACCTCTCGTGCCCAGGTCAGCGCGATGTCGGCGCCGACCACGACCTCGGCCCCGTCGGTGCGCACGTCGAGGGCGGCGGCGCCCGATGACACGCGCAGACCGTCGGAGACTGACTCCGCTCCCCACGACGACCGCTCCGCCGCGCCGGCCTTGACCTGCTGCAGGGCCGTGAAGTCGGGCTCCCACGTGCTGCGCAGCCGGAGCGAGACGGGCTCGGCGAGATGCGACCGGACGGTGAGAGTCTCGGTGACGCGGCCGTCGGTCACGCGACGGATGCGTTCCAGGCGCACCTTGGGGTCGGGGTATCGGTCATCGACGCCCCGCAGGACGGCGTCGAAACGTACCTCGCCGGCCGCCGGTGAGGTGTGGCGGATCCACTCCGGTGCGGCGAACGGCGTATCCGCGCCCGCGTACTCCAACCGGAGCGACCGGACGAATCGCGTGTCGCCGTGGTAGAAGCCGTCGATCGTGGCCGCGCCCAGGTCACCGTCCGATCCCGACCATGCCTGGGTGGGGGCCGACAGCGCCACCACCCGATCCGACAGGAACGGCTGCAATCCGTCCGTCATCCCTTCACTGCTCCTTCGCTGGTGTTCATGATGCGTTTCTGGAAGATGAAGAACAGCACCGCGACCGGGATCGTCATGAGCGCTGCGGCCGCGAGGCGGAGCGGATACTGCGTTCCCTGGCTGAGCGCCCCGGACGACAGCGAGGCGACGCCCTTGGTGAGGGTCGTCAATCCCGGCGACTGCGTGGACACGATGAAGTGGCTGAGCTCGTTCCACGACCCCTGGAACGACAGGATCACGATCGTGATGAGGGCAGGCCGGGCCATCGGCAGGACGACGGACCAGAACACGCGGAAGGTTCCCGCGCCGTCGATGCGGGCTTGTTCCTCCACCGACACGGGGATCGACTCGAAGAAGCCCTTCATGATGAACACGCCCGCTGCGTCCACGAGGAGCGGCAGGATCATGCCGGCATACGAGTCGTACAGGCCGAGCTGGTTCAGCACGAGGAACTTCGGGATCAGGAGCACCACCGTGGGCACGGCCATGACGGCCACGACCATGCCGAACACCACGCTCCGCCCGCGGAACTGCAGGCGAGCCAGCGCGTAGCCGGCCAGCGAGACGAAGAACACGCGGCCGAGCGTCACGGCGATCGTCACGATCGTGGAGTTGGCGAACCACAGCGGGAAGTCGCTGTTGAGGAAGAGTCGCTCGTATGCCGCGGTCGTGAACGTCTGCGGCAGGAGGGAGATCGGGTCGGACGCCGCCTCTGCCTCCGACTTGAACGAGGTGGCGACCTGGACGAGGAACGGATAGATATAGACGACCGCGAGCAGCATGATGAGCGCGTACAGGGCGATCTGTCCGCTGGTGCTCCGCAGGGTGAGGCGGCGCCTGCGTCGCGTGGGCGCAGTGACGGTGGTGGCGGTCACGACGGCATCCCCTCTCGGGTCGACCGGGACTGGTAGGCGCGGATCCGGCGCCGCGAGACGGGCCGGTCGCGCAGCACCCAGCGCTGGAAGATCGTGAACACGATGATGATCACGAACAGGATGAACGCGATGGCGGCGCCGATACCCCAGTCCTGGCTGCCGAAGGCGGCTGTATACGAGAGGTAGGCGGGGGTCATCGTGGTCTTGGCGGGGTCGCCCTGCGTGCCGGTGTAGATCTGGTCGAACACCTGCCAGCAGCCGATGAGTCCGAGGGTGATGACGGTGAACAGGGTCGGCCGGAGCTGCGGCAGGGTGATCCGCCAGAACCGTTGCCACGCGTTCGCGCCGTCCATCATCGAGGCCTCGGTCAGTTCGTAGCCGACGTTCTGGAGGGCGGCGATGAACAGGAGCATGAAGGTGCCGCTCGTGGTGAACACGGCCATGAGGATGAGGGCGAACATCGCGACGGAGGGCCCGGCGAGCCAGTCCCACCACGACAGACCCAGTGCGGTGTTCTGGGTGAGGGCGTCGGGGCCCGAGGTGATCCCGAACGCGCTGAGGACGACGTGGACGAGGCCGCGGGGGTCGCGGAACCAGTTGGGTCCCTCGCCGCCGAACCACGCGATGATCGCGTTGACCGGCCCCGTGAAGGAGAACAGGAACAACCACAGCACTGTGATCGCCACCGAGCTCGTCACCGAGGGGAAGTAGAAGGCGGTGCGGAAGAATCCGCGTGCGCGCAGCATGCGCCGGCTCACGAGCACCGCGAGGAAGAGCGACAGCGCCGTCTGCAGGGGGACGACCAGCAGCACGTACCACGCGTTGTTGCGCAGCGCCGTGCCGAAGTCACGCGTCGCGAGCCCACCGGTCGTGATCGCGGCGTAGTTGTCCGCCCCGACGAAGTTGACGTTGGAGGAGAAGGGGCTCCCGCGCCCGGACCAGTCCGAGAAGCTGACCCAGAGCGCCATGAGCACGGGCACGAAGAGGAACAGGCCCAGGATGAGGATCACCGGCGAGACGAACAGCCAGCCCGCTCGGGCCTCCCCGCGCCGCGTCCCGCGGGAGCGGGACGGGCGCGAGGAGGCCGGGCGGGAGGGTGTCGCGGCCGGGGTGACGGTCGCGGTCATGGTCGTCAGCCGACGATGGCCTCGAGGTTCGACTGCACCGAGTCGAGGATCGCCTTCGGGTCGCCCGTCGCGAGCGATCCCAACTGCGCGTTGAAGTCGGTCACGACATCGGCGGCGCCCTTGTTGGTGGGCACGCCCTGCGCGTACGCCGAGCCGTCGAGGAACGCGACGAGGTCGGGGTTGTCCGTCTTCCACTGCTCGGCAGCGGACTGCACCGACGGCATCGGCCCGAACGCCTTCGAGAAGGCGAGCTGCTGCTCGGCGCTGGTCAGGTACTCCACGAGCTTGAGCGCACCCTGCTGGTTGGGGCTGTCGGCGGCCATGCCCCAGCAGTTCGTGAACTGCAGAGTGCCTTTGCCTGCGGGGCCGGCGGGAAGCTCCACGACCTTGGCCTTCACATCGGGGAAGTCCCCGAGCGCGCCGGTGATCCAGTTGCCCTCGATGGTCATGGCGCCCAGCTCCTTCCCGAACGCCTCACCACCCCAGCCGGCTCCGACATCGGCCGCGTAGGCGAACGTGCCGTCCTTGAGGTGCTGCTGCACGTAGGTGAGCGCCTCGACGTTGGCGTCGCTGTTGGCCTCGGCCTTCGTGCCGTCCTCGGACACGAGCCGGCCGCCCGCCTGCGCCATGAAGGCGCCCACGCGGGCGTACTCGCCGCCGAAGACGAGGCCCGTGGTCTTGTCGGTGGTGAGCTTCTTCGCGACGGTGGCGAGCTGATCCCACGTAGTGGGGATGTCGGCGTCGGTCAGCCCCGCGTCCTCCCACAGGCCCTCGTTGATGATGAGCTGCAGCGTGGAGAAGTCCTTCGGTGCGCAGTAGAAGGTGCCGTCGTAGGTGAAGTTGCTCACGAGCGACTCGTAGAAGTCGCTCTTGTTCGCCAGCATGTCGCCGTAGGCCTGGAGCGACCCGTTGTCGGCGTATCCGGCCAGCTGGTCGGTGGAGAGGTAGAAGAGGTCCGGCGGCGAGCCCGCCGCGAAGCCCTGCGACAACTGCTGGGCGAGATCGGTGGCCACGACGACCTCCGCCTTCGTACCGGATTCGGCCGACCAGGCCGCGACCGCGTCCTTGACCGCCTTCGTCTCGGCATCGCCGCTCGATCCGATCAGGATCGTCAGGCCGTCCTCCGACGAGGTGAGCCCGCCCGGTGCGGCGCTCCCGCTCTGGCTCGGGGTGGTGTCCGTGAATCCCTGGCCGCAGCCGGTCAGGGCGAGGGTCGTGACGACCGCCAGCCCCCCTGCCGCGAACAGCGTCCGTGCTGTGTGTCGCTTCATCGCATCTCCTTCGATTGCCGGTCATCCCGTGGGTGTGGTTCTTGAACGATCAAGATTCTCTGCAATCTCGAGATTTGATCGTTCAAATTATGGGATGGTTGAAAAGATAAAGCGAACGCGGCGTGAGTGTCAAGGGCAGGTGAGCGGATGGGTCCGCAGAGGTCGGCCACGATCGACGACGTCGCGCGCTCGGCTGGCGTGTCGCGCCAAACGGTCAGCAACGTCCTGAACACTCCGGCGATCGTCCGCGAGACGACGCGGCAGCGGGTGCAGGACGCGATCGATCGTCTCGGGTACGCGCCGCATGCCTCGGCGCGTCGCCTGCGCACGCGCCGCAGTTCCACGATCGGCATCCATCTCGACCCGTACGCCGGCGGGATCTCGGGTGTCGTCCTCGACCGGTTCGTCCACGCCCTCACCGAGCGCGCGGGGGAGCGCGGCCTGCGCGTCATGCTCTACGCCGCCCGCTCGCCCGAGGAGGAGATCCGGCGGATGACCGACCTCCGCGACGGCGGGGAGATCGATGGTGTCGTCATCACCGGCACCTTCCACGGCGACCCCCGCACGGGGTGGCTGGTCGAGCGCGGGATCCCGTTCGTCTCGTTCGGCCGGCCGTGGGGACTCGACGACGTCGCTGCTCCCGCCCATCCCTGGGTCGATGTCGACGGCGCGGCGGGAACGGCCGCGGCCACGCGGCACGCGATGGCGTCGGCGGGCCCGCGCGTGGCCTTCCTCGGGTGGCCGCCCGGCTCGGGGACCGGCGACGATCGGGAGCGGGGTTGGCGCGACACGATCGCCGACCCCGCCTCGCGCGAGGCCCCTCGCCTCGTGAGTGAGGAGAGCGTGGCGCTCGCGCGCGACACCGTGGGCGACGCGCTGGGTCGTCACGAACTGGACGCGCTCGTGTGCGCCAGCGATTCTCTTGCGATCGGCGCGCATCTGGCCGCCGTTGCGGCGGGGTGCCCTCGCCTGCCGATCATCGGCTTCGACAACACACCCGCCGCCGAGGCGCTGGGCCTGTCGAGCGTCGAGCAGCTGCCCGAACGCGTCGCGACCGGAGTGCTCGATCTGCTCGTCGATGCTGCCGGGGCCATCGCGGTGCGCGAGGTGACTCCGGGAACCGCGCACGTGCTCGTCGAGCCGAAGCTCGTCGTGCGCTGAACGGCCGCCCGGGCAGGTCCCGTAGGGGGCCGGAAGTCCCGTGTCAGGACGCCGACGGGCCCCAAGCCCCGCGACCGCCGATCCGACGCGAGAGCTCAGCGGCGGACGCCCGGGCCGCCCCCACGAGCGCGTTACGATCAGCGGCGACGTCTTCCGGCCAGGTGATCGCGACCGCTGCCGCCGGCCACCCGGCGTGGTCCCGAACGGCCACGCCGATCGAGCGGAACCCCAGCGTCACCTCCCCGTCCTCTTCGGCGTAGCCGCGCGCGCGGGTCTCCCGCAGCACCTCGGCGAGCTCTCGCGGCCGTGTGGGCCCCCGACCGGTGCGATCCGCAAAGGCCCGTGCGTCCGGGAAGAGGGCACGCACCTGCGCGCGGGGGAGGAGGGCCAACATCGCGCGCCCGGTCGCGGTGAGGGGTGCCGGTAGGCGTACGCCCACATCGGTGATGAGCGCCGGGCGCCGGTGCGCGCGCTCCTCGACGATGTAGAGCACATCTCGCCCGGTCATGACGGCGAGGTGCGTGCTCTCGCCGGTGCGATCGGAGAGTGCCGCGAGGAGCGGTCTGCCGAGCCGTGCCAGCGGCTCCTGCCGGGCGTATCCGCCGGCCAGCTCGAAGGCGGCCGTGCCCAATCCCCAGCGGCGATCGTTCGCAAGGTGGACGACGAATCCGTGCCGCGCCATCTCCGACAGCAAGTGGTAGACGGTGGAGCGCGGGATCGCGAGCGCGTCGGCGATCGTGCGCGCTGCCACCGGCCCCCGCTGTCGGGCGAGATGGCTGAGGATGCGCAGCGTCTGGTCTGCCGCGGGCACCTGGGGCGTCGAAGACGGACTGTCTGGGATCACAGACACAGGATGCCAGAGCTGCCTGTTCGCCGCGCCGGTCCCACGATGGAATCACGGCATGGACGTTCAGATCTCGCCCCCGCGCGTCACCGTCGGCGCTCGCCCGTTGCGCACGGAGGAGGTCGTCGCGGTCGCGCGCCACGACGCACGGGTCGTCCTCCACGACGACGCGTTGCGGCGCGTCGCGGACACCCGTGCCCTGGTCGAGCGCCTCGCCGACGACCCGGAACCCCACTACGGAATCTCGACCGGCTTCGGGGCCCTGGCGACGACCTTCATCGCTCCGGAACGACGTCGGCAGCTGCAGGCGAGTCTCATCCGCTCGCACGCCGCCGGAACGGGCGCGGAGGTCGAGCGCGAGGTCGTTCGTGCCCTGATGCTCCTGCGCCTGCAGACGCTCGCCTCGGGTCACACGGGGGTGCGCCCGGTCGTCGTGGAGACCTACGCCGCCCTTCTGAACGCGGGGATCACGCCCGTCGTCCGGGAGTACGGCTCCCTCGGCTGCTCGGGCGATCTCGCGCCCTTGGCTCACGTGGCGCTTGCCGCACTGGGCGAGGGACAGGTGCGCGTGGGAGACTCGCGCGTCGCAGGAGACCCGGTCGCGGCGAGCGATGCACTGGCCGCCGCGGGAATCGTGCCCCTCGTGCTGGAGGAGAAGGAGGGTCTCGCGCTCATCAACGGCACCGACGGCATGCTCGGCATGCTCACCCTCGCGCTCCACGATCTCGACGACCTCCTGATCACGGCCGACCTCGCCGCGTCACTGTCGATCGAATCGCAGCTGGGCACCGACGCCGTCTTCGCGCAAGACCTCATGGACCTGCGTCCCCAGCGCGGGCAGGCGGGGTCCGCGGCGCGGCTGCGCCTCTTCCTCCACGACTCACCCATCGTGGCCAGTCACCGCGATCCCTCGGTGTGCACCCGGGTGCAGGATGCCTACTCGCTGCGCTGCACGCCGCAGGTGCACGGCGCGGCCGGCGACACGGTGGATCACGCCCGGGCGATCGCGGAACGCGAGCTCGCTGCGGTCGTCGACAATCCGGTCGTCACCGCCGACGGCCGGGTGGAGTCCAACGGCAACTTCCATGGTGCTCCCGTGGCGTATGTGCTGGACTTCCTGGCGATCGCGGTGGCCGATGTCGCCTCGATCTCCGAGCGTCGCACCGACCGCGCCCTCGACCGTGCCCGCAGCAACGGGCTGCCGCCGTTCCTCGCCGACGAAGTGGGCGTGGACTCGGGGCTGATGATCGCGCAGTATGCCGCCGCCGGCATCGTGTCGGAGCTGAAGCGGCTCGCCGTGCCCGCCTCCGTCGACTCGATCCCCTCGTCGGCGATGCAGGAGGATCACGTGTCGATGGGATGGGCGGCCGCACGCAAGCTCCGCCGAGCGATCGACGGTCTGGGCCGAGTGCTCGCGATCGAGATCCTCACGGGCTGCCGGGCTCTGGATCTGCGCGCGCCGCTGGAGCCGGGTCCCGTCACCACGCGCGTGCGCGCCCTCGTCCGGCGTGCGGTCGCCGGCCCCGGGCCCGACCGGTCGCTCTCGCCGGAGATCGAGGCCGTCGTCGCCCTCGTCGCCGACGGATCCATCGCCCGTATCGGTCGCGAAGCGGCGAGCGACCCCTCCGCGCGCCCCGCCGTTCCCGCCGCCACCGAGCCCTCCAGGAGGACCCCATGAGCACATCCCGCATCGTGCGCGCACCGCGGGGCGCCGAGCGCACCGCCCAGAGCTGGGGCGCCGAGGCGGCCAAGCGCATGCTGATGAACAACCTCGATCCCGACGTGGCCGAGCATCCGGAAGACCTCGTCGTCTACGGTGGCACCGGTCGCGCGGCCCGCTCGTGGGAGGCGTTCGACGCGATCGTGCGCACGCTCGACGAGCTGGCACCCGACGAGACGCTCCTCGTGCAGTCCGGCAAGCCCGTCGGCGTCTTCCGCACGCATGAATGGGCCCCGCGCGTCCTCATCGCCAACTCGAACCTCGTGGGCGACTGGGCCACGTGGCCCGAGTTTCGTCGTCTCGAGCAGCTGGGCCTGACGATGTACGGGCAGATGACCGCGGGATCGTGGATCTACATCGGCACGCAAGGCATTCTCCAGGGCACCTACGAGACGTTCGCCGCCGTCGCGCGGAGCCTCGGCGACGGCGTCCAGGATCTCGCCGGCACCCTCACCCTCACCGGTGGCGCCGGGGGAATGGGCGGCGCGCAGCCGCTGGCCGTGACACTCAACGAGGGCGTCGTGATCGTCGTCGACGTGGATGCGTCGCGCCTTGCGCGGCGCGTCGAGCACCGCTATCTCGACGAGTACACCGACGACCTCGAGACCGCACTCACGCGGGCCATGGCGGCCAAGCGCGCCCGGACCCCCCGGAGCATCGGGCTGGTCGGCAACGCGGCCGACGTCTTCCCCGAAGTGCTGCGGCGGCACCGCGCGGGAGAGGTGGAGATCGACATCGTGACCGATCAGACGAGCGCGCACGA
>JBMDWQ010000263.1:0-4009 GCA_048594675.1 Microbacterium sp.
TCGAGCTGGGGGCGAAGGAGGTCGCCGTCCGTCGCGCCGGGGTGGAGACCCGCATCCCCACGGCAGAGCTCCGCGTCGGCGACGAGTTCGTGGTGCGCCCCGGCGAGAAGATCGCCACCGACGGCATCGTCGTATCGGGGATCTCGGCGATCGACCGGTCGCTCCTCACCGGTGAGCCCGTGCCCGTCGAGGTGACGGTGGGT
Source organism: Microbacterium sp. (assembly GCA_048594675.1). Taxonomy (GTDB): domain Bacteria; phylum Actinomycetota; class Actinomycetes; order Actinomycetales; family Microbacteriaceae; genus Microbacterium. The sequence goes on from JBMDWQ010000263.1 coordinate 204, forward strand.
GATGCGGTGACGGGAGCCACCATCAACGCCGGCGGGCGCCTGATCGTCCGCGCCACGCGCATCGGCGCCGACACCCAGCTCGCGCAGATGGCACGACTGGTCGAACAGGCCCAGGAGGGCAAGGCCGAGGTGCAACGGCTGGCCGACCGGATCTCGGCGGTCTTCGTGCCGGTCGTCATCGGGATCGCTGCGGCGACGCTCGCGGGCTGGCTGCTGATCGGGTCGTCCGCCGCGGCCGCCTTCACCGCCGCCGTCGCAGTGCTGATCATCGCGTGCCCATGCGCGCTGGGCCTTGCCACGCCCACCGCACTCCTGGTGGGCACCGGCCGCGGCGCGCAGCTGGGCATCCTCATCAAGGGGCCCGAGGTCCTCGAGTCGACACGACGCGTGGACACCGTCGTGCTCGACAAGACCGGTACCGTCACGGCGGGGCGGATGAGCGTGGCGGAGGTCGTCGCCGCGGCCGACGAGTCGGCGAACGAGGTGCTGCGTCGCGCCGGCGCCGTGGAGGATGCCTCGGAACACCCCATCGCGCGAGCCGTCGCCCTCGCTGCCGGCGGGACCGGCGCGCTGGCCGAGGTGTCCGGCTTCCGCAACCTTCCCGGACGCGGCGTGGAGGGGACGGTCGCCGGCGCGACGGTCGTGGTCGGGCGCTCCACACTCCTCGACGGACTCGGGATCGTCCCCGACCCGGCGCTCGTGGCCGCACAGGAGCGGGCCGAGGCGCGGGGACAGACCGCGATCTGGGTGGCGTGGGACGGTCGCGCGCGCGGCATCGTGGTGGTCGCCGACACGCTGAAGCCCACGAGCGCCGACGCCGTCGCCCAGTTGCGCGCCCTCGGCCTCACGCCCGTGCTCCTCACGGGAGACAACGCCGCGGCCGCGCGTCACATCGCCGACCTGGTGGGCATCGAGCGCGTGATCGCCGGCGTCCTTCCCGCCGACAAGGTGGCCGAAGTGGCCCGACTGCAGGGTGAAGGCCGAGTGGTGGCGATGGTCGGCGACGGTGTCAACGACGCCGCCGCCCTGGCCCAGGCCGACCTCGGAATGGCGATGGGCACCGGCACCGACGTCGCGATCGAGGCGGCGGACATCACGCTCGTCCGCGGCGACCTGCGCGTGGCCGCCGACGCGGTGCGGCTGTCACGACGGACGCTCGGCACGATCAAGGTCAATCTCTTCTGGGCGTTCGCCTACAACGTGGCCGCCCTTCCGCTGGCGGCTCTGGGACTGCTGAACCCGATGATCGCGGGCGCCGCGATGGCGTTCTCGAGCGTCTTCGTCGTGGGCAACAGCCTGCGACTGCGCCGATTCCGCTCTTCCCTCCCGACCGCCTGAGACGAAAGGACCGGCGATGACCGAGCCGCACGAATCGATGGAGCACACCCACGGCGCGCACGAGGGACACGGGGGACACGGCGACCACGGGGATCACGGCGCGCACGGCGGGCACGAGGGGCACGCCGGTCACGGCGGTCACGAGGATCACGGCGGGCACGAGGGGCACGCTGGGCACGGCGGGCACGAGGGGCACGTGGCTCAGTTCCGCCGACTGTTCTGGGTGAACCTCGTCCTCGCCGTGCCGGTGGTCGCGTTCTCCGGCATGTTCGCGATGCTGCTCGGCTATCGGCTGCCCGACGTCCCGGGGCTCGCCTTCGTCTCGCCGCTCATCGGAACGGTCATGTACGTCTGGGGCGGACGCCCCTTCCTCGTGGGCGCCGTCGAGGAGGTGCGATCCCGCCGACCGGGCATGATGCTCCTCATCGCGCTCGCGATCACCGTCGCGTTCGTCGCCTCGTGGGGAGCGAGCGTGGGCCTGCTCGACCACGAACTGGAGTTCTGGTGGGAGCTCGCCCTCCTCATCGTCATCATGCTCCTGGGGCACTGGATCGAGATGCGGTCGCTGGCGGCGACGACGTCGGCGCTCGACTCGCTCGCCGCCTTGCTCCCCGATCAGGCGGAGCGCGTGGAAGGAGGCGCGACGGTCGCCGTCTCTCCTGCCGAGCTCGTCGTCGGCGATGTCGTCGTGGTGCGCCCGGGAGCCCGCGTGCCCGCCGACGGACGGATCGTGGAGGGTCGCGCGGCGATGGACGAGTCGCTCGTCACCGGCGAGTCGCGTCCGGTGGACCGCGGCGTCGGCGACGCGGTCGTCGCGGGGACCGTGGCCACCGACTCCGGGGTCCGAGTGGAGGTGACCGCCACGGGCGACGACACCACGCTCGCGGGCATCCGCCGACTCGTCGCAGAGGCGCAGAGCTCCACCTCCCGCGCTCAGCGTCTGGCCGACCGGGCCGCCGCGTGGCTGTTCTGGTTCGCTCTGGGCGCGGCCGTGGTCACGGCGGTGGTCTGGACGGCGGTGGGGGATCCCGACAGCGCAGTCGTCCGCACGATCACGGTGCTCGTCATCGCCTGTCCGCACGCGCTCGGTCTCGCGATCCCGCTCGTCGTCTCGATCGCGACCGAGCGGGCGGCCCGCAGCGGTGTGCTCGTCACCGATCGACTGGCCCTGGAGAGCATGCGGACGATCGACACCGTGCTGTTCGACAAGACGGGAACCCTCACGCGGGGCGAACCCGCCGTCATCGACGTCGCCGCGACGGGCGAGCACAGCGCGGACGACGTTCTGGCGCTGGCGGCGGCGGCCGAGACCGACAGCGAGCACCCGCTTGCTCGGGCGATCGTGCGCGCAGCCGCCGAACGAGGCCTCACCGTTCCGCAGTCGACGGAGTTCTCGTCGGTGCCGGCGCTGGGCGTCACGGCGACCGTCGACGGGGCGACGGTGCGGGTCGGCGGTCCGCGGCTGCTCGACGAGATCGGCTCCGCGGGACTCGACGCGTCGGCACTGGGCCGCGATCGCGGCGAGATCGTGCTCCACGTTGTCCGGGGCGACACCGTGATCGGAGCGATCGCCCTCGCCGACGAGGTGCGGCCCGAGTCGCGCGACGCCGTCGCCGCCCTTCGCCGGCGCGGAGTCGAGGTCGTGATGATCACGGGCGACGCCGAGCCGGTCGCCCGAGCGGTGGCGGCGTCGGTGGGAATCGACCGGGTCTTCTCCGGCGTGCGTCCCGAAGACAAGTCCTCCACCGTGGCGACGCTGCAGGCCGACGGTCGCCGCGTGGCGATGGTCGGCGACGGCGTCAACGACGCCCCCGCCCTGGCTCAGGCCGACGTCGGCATCGCGATCGGCGCGGGCACCGACGTGGCCATCGCCTCGGCCGGAGTGGTGCTCGCCGGCGACGACCCGCGATCCGTCCTCTCGGTGATCGAGCTCTCGCGCGCCAGCTACCGCAAGATGGCACAAAACCTCTGGTGGGCGGCGGGCTACAACCTGCTCTCCGTTCCCCTTGCGGCCGGGGTGCTCGCCCCGCTCGGGTTCGTGCTGCCCATGTCGGTGGGGGCGGTCCTGATGTCTCTGTCGACGATCGTGGTCGCCCTCAACGCCCAGTTGCTCCGCCGGATCGACCTCCGACCCGAGCGGATGGGCTGATCGAGGGGGCCGTCGGCGCGGCGGTGGCGGTCGGGGCAGGGGTCGCGTGACGGTCGGGGCAGGGGTCAGCCGAAGAGGCCGGACCACACGTCGCGGAGGAGGGTGAACAGCCCCCACGCCGCGAAGGCTCCGCCGATCGCGATCCACGCCCAGTGCACTCGCTGCACGAGTCGTCGACCCTCCGGAGCCACTCCCCGCGGCGGGCGGACGATCTCGCCGACACCGGATGCCGCAGCCACCACCTGGGTCTCCCCGAGACGGTCGTCACGCCAGCGACGCCACTGCTCGATCTTCTCCGTGACGGCGTCGAGAGCGGACA
>JBMDWQ010000264.1:0-1613 GCA_048594675.1 Microbacterium sp.
CGCCTCGACGCGCACGCGCGCGGCCACGACATCGTCGATCAGCTCCTGTTCGGCCTCCGACGCGCCGGCACCCTCGCGAACGTGCACGAGGAAGGCCTCGACGAGTTCGCGATCGCTGCGTGCCGCCCGTACGCGCTGCGCGTAGGTCATGCCGTCGGCGGGCGCGTTGTGCGCCGGCCGGTGCACGACCTTGGCGCAGTGCGGGAATCGTTCCTGTAGCCGGCGCAGCGGATCGCGCTGCGGGAGGTCATCGGTGTACTCCGCGCACACCCAGGCCTCGCGCTCACCCTCGAACCGCTCGTCGCTCAGCAGCTCGTCGAGGGGACCGGTGAGGGTGACGACCCGTCGCGGCACCGGCAAGGCGAGCCAGGTGATGTCGGCGCACCCGTCGGCATCGAGCTCCACGAGCCACGAGCCGCGCGGCTTGTCGCCTTCGCCGAAGCTGTAGTGCAGGGGCGCGCCCGCGTACCGGATGTGATCGGCGAGTCGCTGCCGGCCATGGATGTGACCGAGCGCGGCGTAGTCGACGCCGTCGAACGCCGCGAGAGGGACGACATCGAGCCCGCCCTGCTGGATGTCGCGCTCGAGCTGCGGAGTCGGCTCGACGCCCGCCGCGAAGCAATGGGCGATCGCGACGGCCCGTGTGCCGCTCTCGGCGGCTCGACGACGCGCGAGATCGTCGCGGACGAGATCCATCGCGCGGGTGAGCGCCCCCTCCTGCGTGCGCACCTCGGGCCAGAGGTGGCGGAGGAGCGCGGGTTCGAGGTACGGGATGCCGTAGAAGTGCACGGGCCCGTGCTCGTCGGCGATCGTGATGGGCGTTCCGACGGCCGCCGGATCGGTCACCACGCTGATCCCCTCACGGAGGAGCCCCGACTGGAAGCCAAGGCGCGCAGCGGAGTCGTGATTGCCGCTGGTGACGATCACCCGCGCCCCGGCGTCGGCGAGACCGCGCAGCGTGTCGGTGAGGAGGCGGTAGCAGTCACCCGCCGGAGCCGACGAATCGAACACGTCACCGGCCACGACGACGACGTCGACGCCGTGCTCCCGCACCTGAGCGGTCAGCTCGGCGAGCACACCGCGCAGGGCATCGAGCGTGGAGTGACCGTGGAAGGTCCGCCCGATGTGCCAGTCGGAGGTGTGCAGGATCCGCATGCTTCCACGCTACGAGCGAGCACCGACATCGCCGCCGAGGCGTGCGGGCGACGGCGAGGATCGGAGGTCAGTCCGATGAGCCTTGCCGGAGGTCAGTCCGATGAGCCTTGCCGGCGAGCCCGGCGGCGGGAGCCGAGATCGACCACGCCGAGCACGAAGGCGAGGCCCAGGAACAGCGCCACGGCGGCCATCCCGTAGGCGTACGCGTCGTGGTAGACCTCGAGCGCGTGGCGACCGTCGTCTTCGCGGTAGATCGTCGCGTAGAACAGCGACAGCCCGACGGCGGTGCCCACGGCCGTTCCGATCCGCTGGCCGAGCTGCCCCACGGAGCCGGCGAGGCCCCCCGAGCGGGTGGGGATCTCGGCGAGGGTCAGCGTCTGGTTCGGGGCGACGACGAGGCCTGCCCCGATGCCCGTGACGAGCATCACGGCGGCCATCGCGTAGGCCACCACCCCGGG
>JBMDWQ010000265.1:0-1610 GCA_048594675.1 Microbacterium sp.
CCCCACCTCACCACCGCCCCCCCGCCCCCGGGGGCCCCCCCCGCCCCCCCCATCGGGGGCCCCGGGCGCACCCCCCACGCCCGTCGCGCCGGGCGCCTGGGCTGGTTACGGTGAACCATGACCGCCAGCATCCTCGCCATCGGCACGGCCGTCCCGCCGACCCGCCTGCCGCAGGATCACGTCCGCGACCTCTTCGCGCAACAGCCCGGTGTCGACCGGCTCACCCGCCGGCTCGTGCACGCCGCGTTCGACGCGGCGGCGATCGACACGCGCCACACCGTGCTGTCGGCGCTCGCGCCGGACCCTTCCCACTCGCCCAGTGACCCGACGTCCGAAGAGCTTCCCGTGGTCGACGAACGCGGCGTGCTCCAGCGCCCCACGACGGGAGCCCGCAACGACGCGTACCTGCGGGCGGCACCCGCCCTGTTCGCGGCGGCCGGTCGCGACGCCCTCGACCGCGCGGGGCTCTCCCCGGGCCAGGTGACTCACGTCGTCACCGTCTCCTGCACCGGCCTGTTCGCGCCCGGGCCCGACTACCGCCTCGTGCGGGATCTGGGCCTCCCTGCCACCACCGAGCGATTCCACCTCGGATTCGTCGGCTGCGCGGCGGCGCTTCCCGCCCTCCGGCTGGCCGACGCCCTCTGTGCCGCGCGGCGTGATGCGGTGGTGCTGGTCGTCTGCGCCGAGCTGTGCACGCTGCACTTCCGCCCGTCCGCCGATCCCGAGCAGATCGTCGCGGCCTCCGTGTTCGCCGATGGAGCAGCCTCCGCCGTCGTCACCGCCGACCCCGATCTCTTCGCGCGTCACGGCGGCCCCCGACTCGACCTCGACCGCTTCGCGACGACGGTCACCTCGGAGGGCGAGGCCGACATGGCCTGGACGATCGGCGACCACGGATTCGAGATGACGCTCTCGGCCGAGGTGCCCCGCATCATCGGGCGGGAGATCCGCTCGGCCGTCGGCGGCTTCCTCGCCGGCGACATGCCGGAGACGTGGGCCGTCCATCCCGGCGGACGCAGCGTGCTCGACCGCGTGGAGAGCGGCCTGTCACTCCCGCCCGACGCGCTCGCGGTCTCCCGTCGGGTCTTGAGGGACTACGGCAACATGTCGAGCGCGACGATCCTCTTCATCCTGGCCGATCAGCTGTCCGCACAGGCCGATGACGATGCGGACGCCGATGACGCCCGGCGGATCGCCGCCCTGGCCTTCGGTCCGGGACTGACGGTGGAGTCCGCTCTCCTCACCCGCCGCACCGCCGAGCGGCGACCGGTCAGCGCGCCCCTCGCATCGGTCGGGACCGTCGCGCCGTGAGTCTGCGTCGCCGCGACACCGCACTGCGCGAGCTCATGGACGACCCCGCCTGCGACCCGGAGCGACTGGCCGCCACACTGCGCCGCTTCGGCACGGTCAACCGCCTGGTGTCGGCCTGGGAGCGCCTCTACCGCAGTCACGTCCGCCCCGCCCTCCTCACCCGCGCTCGTCACGGCTCCGTCGCGCGGGTGCTCGACATCGGCTGCGGAGGCGGGGGGGGCGCCGCCCGGGGGGCCGCCCGCGCGCGCCGCGCTGGGCGGGCGGGGCGGGGGCGCGGGAGCGACCGCGCCCCGCGGGCC
>JBMDWQ010000266.1:0-1838 GCA_048594675.1 Microbacterium sp.
AACGGGGCGGGGGTTCCTCCACCCTACGTCACGGCGTCGACACCGTCCGGGGCGGACGCGTCACTCCGATGCGCGGGCGATCTCGGCGAGGTGGGTGCGGCTGAGCCGCACGCCGACCCCCTGCATCATCTCCTCGACGTGCGCGACGGCGAAGACGTTCACGATGGGCGCGACGATCACTCGCTGTGCGAGGAGCCATGCGATCGCCACCGCTGCCGGAGGAACGGAGAGCTCCTCGCCGATGCGATCGAGGACGCGCAGGGTCCGCGCTCCTCGACGGTTCATCGCGGCGGCCAGCTGCACGCCGCGCACGGAACTACCGACGCGCTCGCGCGAGCGGTGAGCGCCCGTGAGGTAACCGTGCTCGAGGGGTTGCGACGACGTGACGGCGATCCCCTGCGCACCGGCGACCAGTCGCAGGTCGCCGTCGAACTCGCGGGTGCGCAGGATGTTGTACGGCACGTCCAGCACGGTGATCCGCGGATAGCCGGCGGAGGACATGATGCGAGCCTCCACCAGCTGTGATGCCGTGTGACCGAAGGAGCCGATCGAGCGGACCTTCCCCGATTCGACGAGCCACTCCGCCGTGGCGAGGGTGTCCTCCAGCCGCGTGGCGGAATCCGACGTGGCGTCGAGGTAGAGCAGGTCGATGCGGTCAGTCTGGAGTCTCGTGAGCGACGCCTCGACGGAGCGGATGAGGTTGACGGGGCCGAGCCCGGGGTGGTCCGGATCCGTGCCGACGCGGACCCCCAGAACGACGTCGTCGCGCACCCCACGCGTGCTCATCCATTGCCCGATGATGTGCTCGCTGCGCCCGGAACTGTAGCCGTCGGCCGTGTTGAGGGCGTTCCCGCCCCGTTCGGCGTAGGCGTCGAGGATCTCGTGGGCCGCGCCGGAGTCGACGTGCCAGCCGAACTCACCCCCGCCGAGAAAGAGCGGAAAGACATGGAGGCCGCTCTCACCGAGCGGGACGCGCAGACCGTGACCGATGCCCGGTCCCTGCACGGGGATGGGCGCCGACGGGTGCGTGGCAGAAGAGGCCGTGACGGCAGGTGTGGACCCCGCTCCGAAGAAGCCCATGTCGCGCACCCCCTTCGTCCTCGTGGAGACCCGTGGTACGCGCGAGATGCCCGACGAGCCGCGGAATCCCGGATGTTCACGCATCCCCGGATGCGTTACCTCCGAGAGTAAGCCAGGCGCGCGAGGCTTCCGCTCATTGCGGCGAACGGGCGGTAAACATTCCATAACGCTTTCCGCCGCCGCGGAGACGACGGATGCCCGCCCCTCGGTGAGGAGGGACGGGCATCGGTCAGCGGCAGAATCAGCCCTCTGCGGGAGCCTCGGGCCCCTCGCTCGCGGCGGCGCGACCCTCCTGGTCTGCGGCCTCCTCGAGCACCGGCTCGAGCGACAGCTTGCCGCGGTCGTCGATCTTGGTGATGCGCACCAGCAGCTTCTGACCCACACCGAGGACGTCCTCGACGTTCTCGACGCGCTTGCCGCCGGCGAGCTTGCGGACCTCGCTGACGTGCAGGAGGCCGTCCTTGCCGGGAAGGAGCGAGATGAACGCGCCGAACGTCGCGATCTTCACGACGGTGCCCAGGAACTGCTCGCCGACCTCCGGGTTGGTGGGGTTGGCGATCGCGTTGACCTGTGCGCGAGCGGCCTCTGCCGACGGGCCATCGGTCGCGCCGATGTAGACGGTGCCGTCCTCCTCGATGGAGATCTGCGCGCCGGTCTCGTCCTGGATGGCGTTGATCGTCTTGCCCTTGGGGCCGATCAGTTCGCCGATCTTGTCGACGGGGATCTGCACGCTGATCACGCGGGGGGCGGTCGGCGCC
>JBMDWQ010000267.1:0-1751 GCA_048594675.1 Microbacterium sp.
GGACGCTGACAAGAAGGCCAAGGCGTTCGAGGACCACGTCGACGTCGTGCACGAGAAGCTCCAGGCCGAGGCCGTGCAGGCCGAAGCCGTCTCGGACGTGACGTTCAGCTCTCTCGGACTGGGCGACAACATCGTGCGCGCCCTCGCCGAGCTGGGTGCCGCCGCTCCGTTCCCGATCCAGGCGGCGACGATCACGCCCATCCTGGAGGGCAAGGACGTCCTCGCCCGCGGCCGCACCGGCTCGGGCAAGACCATCGCCTTCGGTGCGCCCCTCGTGGAGTCGATCCTGCGGAGCCAAGCCGGCAAGCGCCGTGAGTTCGGTCGCAGTCCCAAGGCCCTCGTCCTCGCCCCGACGCGCGAGCTGGCGCTGCAGATCGACCGCACCATTCAGCCCATCGCCCGGAGCGTGGGCCTGTTCACGACGCAGATCTACGGTGGGGTGCCGCAGGCGCGCCAGGTGGGCGCACTCAAGAAGGGCGTCGACATCATCATCGGTACCCCCGGCCGCATCGAGGACCTGCACGAGCAGGGCAAGCTCGATCTGTCGGAGGTGCGCCTGGTGGTCCTCGACGAGGCCGACCACATGAGCGAGCTCGGCTTCCTCGAGCCGATGCAGCGGATCCTGCGTCTGGTCGAAGACGGCGCGCAGAAGCTGCTCTTCTCCGCCACGCTCGACCGCGAGGTCGCTGCGCTCGTCGACGAGTTCCTCGTGGAGCCGGCCGTCTACGAGGTCGCCGGCGAGGACCAGGACTCGGGAACGATCGATCACCGCGTGCTCGTCATCGATCACCGCGACAAGGCCGAGATCCTCACCTCGCTCGTGGATCGCGACAGCAAGACGCTCGTCTTCGCCCGCACCCGCGCCTATGCGGAGATGCTCGCCGAGCAGTTCGAGGACGCAGGTATCCGTGCCGTCGCCCTCCACGGCGACCTCAACCAGGCCAAGCGCACGCGCAACCTCGAGCGCCTGACCTCCGGTCGGGTGGACGTGCTGGTGGCGACCGATGTCGCCGCCCGCGGCATCCACGTCGACGACATCGACCTCGTCGTGCAGGCCGACGCTCCCGACGAGTACAAGACCTACCTGCACCGGTCGGGACGCACCGGTCGCGCCGGTCGCTCGGGCACCGTGGTGACCCTGATCACCCGTCAGCGTCGCCGTCGGATGACCGAGATGCTCGACCGCGCCGAGATCGACGCTCCCTTCGAGGACGCCCGTCCGGGTGACGACGTGCTGGAGGAGCTGGCCGGGCGTCAGCTCGCCGACGTCGACGCCTGAGCGATCGCGACGTCAGACCGCCCGGCCCTAGGGGTCTGGGCGGTTTGCCGTCGTTGCGCCCGACAGCACCCGTTCTGCACCGGCATCCCGCGCCCCGCGCCGTAGGATCGGGCCATGCCCCCTCGGAAGACCGGCGCGGTCGTCGCCGCAGCGCTCGCTCTCGCCCTGGCTCTCGGCGGGTGCGTGCCCGAGCCCGCGCCGTCCCCGTCGGTTTCCGCGCCGTCTTCGCCCCCCACCCCCGGTGCATCGACGGCCCCGGCGCCCACCCCGAGCGGAACGCCCACTCCCGCTCCGACCCCGACTCCCACCTCGTCGCCGACGACGGCCCCGACGCCCACCCCGACCACGTCACCGGGAGATGCGGCGCCGGTGATCATCCCGAAGTGCGCCACGCTCCTGCCCCTTTCGACCGTGCACGCGCTGTTCGGCGACGCCGCCGAACCGATGGATGTGAGCGGGAGCCCCGCCGACC